>NZ_JBAWKM010000018.1:0-129061 GCF_037095675.1 Pseudomonas sp. CCNWLW23
TAGGTCATCGTCAAGATTAAATTCCGAAACCCCAATTGCGAAAGCAGTTGGGGTTTTGTTTTGCCTGCGAGAAAGTTTTCAGCGCTACGGCGAACAAAATTGCACAGTTATTTTCGAAACAGAACACTAGAATAGCCCCATCTTTATCGGAGCCAGAGCCTGTATGTCAGAATCGGTTGACGCCCCCGGGCTGTCAGATTTACCGCTGGAAGACTTGATAGCCTGCCACGAGTGCGACCTGCTAATGCGCAAGCCGACACTTGCCCATGGTGAGAAAGCGCTCTGCCCGCGTTGTGGTTATGAGTTGTACGCCCATCGCCATAACGTGGTGCAGCGCAGCCTCGCCCTGGTGATTGCCGCGTTATTACTTTACGTACCGGCAAACTTTTTACCCATCATGCAACTCAATATCCTCGGGCAATCTTCGCAGGATACGGTCTGGAGCGGCGTGGTCGGTCTATTCAGCACCGACATGCAAGGTGTGTCGATCGTCGTCTTCCTTTGCAGCATGGCCATACCGTTACTCAAGTTGCTGTGCCAGCTGTTTGTGTTACTGACGATTCGTTTCGATGTCGGCCGAAGCTACGGTTTGCTGCTCTATCGTATTTACCACCACCTCCGAGACTGGGGCATGCTCGAGGTCTACCTCATGGGCGTCCTCGTCGCGATCGTGAAGCTGGCGGATATGGCAGCAATTACCGTCGGCCTCGGGCTGGCATGTTTCATTGGCTTGTTGTTGGTACAAGTCTGGCTGGAGGTGGTGATGTCACCGCATCAGATCTGGCAGGCATTATCAGGAGAGGATGCCCATGCGGGCGATTGATGCGGGCATTCTGGTGTGCACCGAATGCCACGAATTGAACAAGCAGGAAGCTGACGTCGATGAGCAAAGCTGTACCCGCTGCGGCGCGCAGGTTCACGCTCGCCGCCCCAACAGCCTGACCCGCACCTGGGCGCTGTTGATCACGGCAGCCATTATCTATATTCCGGCCAACGTCTTGCCGATCATGACGGTCAGCTCCCTGGGCCAGGGTGAACCGAGCACCATCATGTCCGGCGTGATTGAACTGGTGCAGCACGGCATGATTCCAATCGCGAGCGTGGTGTTCATCGCCAGTATTCTGGTGCCCACGTTCAAACTGGTCGGCATCGCGTTGTTGCTGTTTTCAGTGCAGCGTCGGCAGCCATTGTCGGCCCGTCAGCGTATCTGGATGTACCGTTTCATCGAGTTCATTGGCCGCTGGTCGATGCTCGATATTTTCGTGATCGCCATTCTCGTGGCGGTCGTCAACTTCGGCCGGATAGCCAGTGTCGAAGCCAATCTGGGCGCCGTCGCCTTCGCCTCTGTGGTGATTCTGACGATGCTCGCAGCAGTAACTTTCGATCCCCGACTGATTTGGGATAACACGGAGTCGGACGACGACCATGACTGATTTGCCTGTAGCGAAAACCCGACCGGCTTCGAACTGGTCGGCCATTTGGGTGCTGCCTCTGATCGCTTTGATCATCGGCGGCTGGCTCGGCTGGCGTGCTTATTCCGAGACCGGTATCGAAATTCAGGTGCGCTTCGAAAGCGGCGAAGGCATCCAGGCCAACAAGACTGAAGTGGTCTACAAAGGCATGCCGGTCGGCAAGGTCAAGGCGCTCAAGCTCGACGATGAGGGCAACTCCAAAGGGGTGATCGCCACCATCGAAATGAATAAGGACGTGGAACAGTACCTGAAGACCAGCACGCGGTTCTGGCTGGTCAAACCGAGCGTGACCCTGGCCGGTATCACTGGTCTGGAAACGCTGGTCTCGGGTAACTACGTCGCCATCAGTCCCGGTGAAGGCGAGCCGGTGCGCAAGTTCAAGGCACTCGCCGAAGAACCGCCCCTGTCCGACGCCAAGCCCGGTCTGCACCTGACCATCAAGGCTGATCGCCTCGGTTCGTTGAATCGCGGCAGCCCGGTGTTCTACAAGCAAATCAAGGTCGGTCAGGTCAAAAGCTATGTGCTTTCCGAGGATCAAAGCACCGTTGAACTGAAGGTGTTCATTGAGCCGACCTACGCCAAACTGGTGCGCAAACATACTCGTTTCTGGAACGCCAGCGGCATCAGCATCGACGCTAACCTGTCCGGCGTGAAAGTGCGCAGCGAATCCCTGGCCAGCATCGTCGCCGGTGGTATCGCGTTCGCCACGCCGGAGAATCGCAAGGACAGCCCAGCGACCGATCCGAGCCTGCCATTCCGGCTATATGAAGACTTCGACGCCGCCGCTGCCGGAATTCGCGTGAAGGTCAAACTTAGTGATTTCGAGGGCCTGCAGGCGGGTCGCACACCGGTGATGTACAAAGGCATTCAGGTCGGCAACCTGAAAGCGCTAAAAGTCGATCCGGACCTGAACAGTGCAACCGCCGAGCTGACCCTTGATCCGTTGGCCGAAGACTATCTGGTTGAGGGCACGCAGTTTTGGGTGGTCAAGCCGTCGATTTCTCTGGCGGGTATTACCGGCCTGGAAGCGCTGGTGAAAGGTAACTACATCGCCGTGCGTCCGGGCGACAAAGGCGCTGCGCCGAAACGCGAGTTCGAAGCGCGACCGAAAGCTCCGCCGCTGGATCTGCGTTCGCCGGGCCTGCATCTGGTGTTGTTTACCGATTCGCTGGGTTCGATCGATGTCGGCAGTCCGATTCTGTACAAGCAGGTCAAGGTCGGTTCGGTGCAGAGCTACCAGTTCTCCCGAACCAAGAAGCAGCTGGTTATCGGCGTGCACATCGAGAAGGAATACGAAAACCTGGTCAACGCCTCGACGCGCTTCTGGAACGTCAGCGGCATCACCCTCACCGGTGGCTTGACCGGCGGCATTCAGGTCAAGAGTGAATCTTTGCAAACCCTGATGGCCGGCGGTATCGCCTTTGAAACGCCGCAAGCCAATGCGCCATTGAAGAAACGCATCCCGCGCTTCCGTCTGTTTGCCGACCACGATGAGGCAAACAAGAAAGGCGCGGTAGTGACGATCAAGGTTGATCGCGCTGACGGCTTGAGCAGCGGTACGCCGGTGCGTTTCAAGGGGCTGGATGTCGGCAAGATTGAAAGCGTCGATCTGACCGATGACATGCAGTCGGTAATCCTCACCGCACGCATCACCGAAGTACCGGAAAAGATCGCCCGGGTCGGCAGTCAGTTCTGGGTGGTCAAGCCGGAACTGGGCCTGATCAAGACGCAGAATCTGGAAACGCTGGTCACCGGTAAATACATCGAAGTCCAGCCGGCGGCAAAGAATCTCGGCCCGCAGAAGAACTTCGTTGCCTTGGCCGAGGCGCCGGAAGTCACCAAGCAAGAAGCGGGTCTGAGTCTGGTGTTGAGCGCCGCACGTCGTGGTTCGCTTAAGCCTGGCGTACCAGTGACCTACCGTGAAATCACCGTCGGAAAGGTGACCGGTTATGAATTGGGCCAGACCGCTGACCGTGTGTTGGTGCACATCCTGATCGAGCCGAAGTATGCGCCGCTGGTGCGCAGCGGCAGCCGCTTCTGGAACACCAGCGGCGTGGGCTTCGATTATGGGTTGTTCAAGGGCGTGACGGTGCGCACCGAGTCGCTGGAGACACTGATTCAGGGCGGGATTGCCTTCGCCACCCCGGATGGCGAGCGCATGGGCAATCCGGCGCGGGCCGAGCAGACGTTCCCGTTGTTCGACAAGTTCGAGGATGAATGGCTGACCTGGGCGCCGAAGATTCAGCTTGGTAAATAGTGGCGTCTGTTGAGACGTCTTCGCGAGCAGGCTCGCTCCCACAGGGGAACGCATTCCACTTGTGGGAGCGAGCCTGCTCGCGAAGGGGCCAGCCAAATCAACACAAAATCCAGACCATAAAAAAGGGCCGCGATCCCATCAGATCGCGGCCCTTTTTGCCTTCAGCTAAAGCCGATCAAACCGCATCCAGCTCCGGCTCATCCGCCTGCACATTCAGCGTGGCCTTGACCACATCATGGCGGCGAATGTACTTCCAGTCCGCTTCATCGATGTAGATGCCTGCCGGGCCGCTGCCGCCTTCCAGGTCGATTGCGACACTGGCGCAGACTTGCGGCTTCACACTCGCCAGAATCGGCACGAAGCCCAGTTGCAGACTGGTTTCCAGCAGCGCCGCCTGGTTCTTCTCGTCGATGTCCGCCGCCTCGTCGAGGTAGTACGGCAGACGCACGCGGCCGGCCAGGTCGCGATCCATCAAGTGCAGCAACAAGTACATGTTGGTCAGCGCCTTGATGGTCATGGTCGTGCCGTTGGACGCCGCGCCGTCGATGTCGGTGTGGATCACCGGTTGGCCGTTGACCTTGGTGATCTCGAAAGCCAGTTCGAACAAGTCCTTGAGGCCGAGCTGGTTGTGGTTCGCCGCCACCAGCCGCGCCAGATATTCCTTGGCCTCTTCGTTCTTGTTGTCCTGCTCGGCGCTCTGGCTGAGGTCGAACACCGACAGGGTTTCGCCTTCTTCGTACTGCCCGGCGCTGTGGATGATCTGGTCGATGTGCTTGAGGGCTTCCTTGTTCGGCGCGAGGACGATGCGGAAGCTCTGCAGGTTGGAGACCTGACGCTTGTTGATCTCGCGGTTGAACAACGCCAGTTGATGCTCGAGGCTGTCGTAGTCGCTGCGGATGTTGCGCAGGGTGCGGGCGATGTCGGTGACCGCCGCGCGCCGCGCCTTGCCCAAGGTCAGCGCTTCATCGGTGCGGTGTGCGTAAGCGTTGATCAGCAGCGACAGACGCCGCTCCATGTCGTCTTCGCTGTCGAACTTGGCCACGCCTTTCAGACGCACCTGCGCATACAGCGCCTCGATCTGCCCATCGGCACGCAGCAGACCCTGCCAGCTGTCCTGATAGTCGTTGAGCAGCGGCAGCAGGTTGTCCATCGAATCATCGACCGGATCCATGAACGGCGTTCCGAACGGCAGGTCCGCTGGCAGCAACTGACGACGGCGCAGCGCGTCGTCGAGGGTGCGCTGCTTGGCTTCCATGTCGGCGATCTGCCGGCCGACCAGTTGCAGCTTGGCCGACAGTTGCTGGACGCGCTCGGTGAAGGCATCGCTGGAGCGCTTGAGTTCGTCCTGCGCAGCTTCCATCTGCGCCAGTTGTTCGAGTTTGTCGCTTTCCTCGGCGCTCAGTGTCTGGGTGCGACGGAAATCTTCCAGCGCCTTCTGCGCGTCCAGCACCTGCTGATACAGCGCCTCGGTCTGGGTCTTGCTTGCGGCGCGGTCGGCGGCCACGGCTTGCTGGGTTTTCAGTTGCTTGAGCTCTTTTTCCAGACGCTCCTTCTGATCGCGCAACGCGGCGCGGTCGGCCAGCGCTTGCAGGGCCGGCGGCTCAATGTGCGAGATGTCGATGGACAGGCCCGGCACTTCGAAGCGCTCGCCTTTGAAGCCGTCAAGAATCAGCTCGACCGATTTGACCCACTCACCGTTCTCGTCGAGGGTGATGCCGTGCTCGCCCAGCGGCAGGCTGAACAGCGCGCTATTGAACAGACGCATCAGGCGTTCGACGTCCTGTTGCGAGAACTCTTCGCGCAGACGGGCGTAGCTGTTGTTATCAGCGTGATCGAGTTGTTGCTTCACCGACTTCAGGCGTTTTTCCAGATCGCGCAGACGCTCTTCGAGATCTTCGGCGCTGAACTGACGCGACTGCGCCAAGGCACCGGCCAGTTCGTCGTGTGCATCCTTGGCCGCGAGCAATTGTTGCTCGAGCACTTTGACGTCATCGACCAGGGCGAAGCGGTTCTTCAGCACCGACAGCTCACCGAGCCAGCGCTGAATGCCGGAAATTTCCCGCTCCAGACGCATCAGTTCCTGAGTACCACCGCGTTGATCGTTTTGCAGATCGTCCTGCTCGCGACGGTAGTGCTCAGCCTGGATGGTCAGCTCTTCCTTGCGCGCCGTGGCGTAATCCGACCAGGTGCCGAGCAAGGAATCGAGCAGCGGCGACAGGCGATGCAATTTGCCGCGCAGCACGTCGCGCTGTTTCACGCCGTTGGCCAGCGCTTCAACCAATGGACCGGCGGCGACCAGCGAGTTGTAGTCCTGCTCCATGCGCCGCACATCGCGGAAAGCTTCTTCGCACGCGGCGATGTAATCGACGCTGCCCGAACGCAAGCTGTGTTCGAAGGCATCGAGGAACAGTTGCTTGAGCTTGGCCGCGGTGATTTCGCGCATGTGCAGCAGGTTGATGAACAGCGCGCGGAAGGTCTTCAGGCTCTGCTCGCTGGTGGAGCGCAGCGGGATCAGGGTCAGGTCGAGCGGGATTGACGTATGGCCACCAACCAGCAAGCGGCGCAGTTCATCCGGCTTGAGTTCGTAGGCTTTCAGGCCTTCTTTTTCGAGATTGCTGAACAGTTCTTTCTGGCGCAGGCAAGTGTCGTTTTTCTGGTAATGGGCCAGATCGAGCTTGCCGGCGTAGGCGAAGAACTGGTGCCCGAAACCGCCGCCCGGGCCGCGACCGACCACGCCGATTACGTGGGGGCCATGGGGCAGGTTGACTTCGACGAGGATGTAACTGGTGTCGGAGGCGAAGTAGAAGCGCCGCGATTGCTCGAGGCTGTACTTGCCGAAACTCATGTCCGACATGCGCGCCAGAATCGGGAACTGCAAGGCGTTGATCGACGCCGATTTACCGAGGTTGTTCGCGCCGTAAACCGACAACGGTTCTTCCAGCGGGAACAGACCGAGGCTGTAACCGGCGGTGTTCAAAAGGGCAAAGCGGCGGATGCCGTAGCGTTCCTGGCTCATGCATCGGACTCCTGTTCTTCGGCAATGGCGCGGGCCAGTGCGTCTTCTTCGCTTTCTTCTTCAAATTCGGAAAGATCGAGCGGATCGTCGGTTTCGAGGAATTTCGCTTCGGCTTCTTCGTCGATCAACACCGGAGCGGGCAGCGGCAGAACGCTGTGTACGCTGGCTGCGAGGTCGCGGTCCTGTTGTACCGACAGGCACACGTCGAGGAAGCGATGCATCGGCGGCAGGAAGCGGTAGACACCGTTTTCTTCGCCGGCAAAACCAAGCTGGGTCATGCGGCGCATGATTTTTTCTTCGAGTTCTTCGACGGTCTGCACTTCGGCCTGGATGAACAGGTCGCGGTACTTGTCCAGCAGCGACGGCAATTCTTCGCGGCCGAGGCTGCCGCCGTCGAGCACGGCGATCGGGTCGCGGCCCTGATCGGCCAGGTGCTCGACGAGGATGAAGGTGAACAGCGCCAGACGCTGGGCGGTTTTGTTCACCGCTGCGGCGGCCATGTCTGGCACGAAATAGTAGAAACCACGGGTGTCGCAGACCAGTTCAAAGCCCAGCGCCTTGAACAGCGTGCGGTACTGGTCCTGGAAATTCGACAGTTGTGCGTACAGCTCGGGATCACGACGGCTGACGTGGTAACCCTTGAACAACTCGCGGAAGATCGGCGCCAGTTGCGACAGTTCGGAAAGATCAAGATGCATTTGGGATGCTCGCAGAATCCTCGGCGGCGGTGTCGCTGGCCGAGAGCAGGGCGAAGGAGCGCAGGCTGACCTGATGCTCGTGAGTGTGGTATTCGCGGCGTTCCAGACGCTCGCGCTTGAAGCGTTTTTCCCGCGACAGGCGCGAGAACCAGTAAAGCAATTCGTCGGTGGCGCCATCCGGTTCCTGCTCCAGCAGCCAGGTCATCAGGTCCGGCATCGGCAGGGACTCTTCGCACCGATCGACCATCTCGCGCACGGTGCGCGGTGCACGTGGCGCGTCGCCAGCCTTTTGTGTTTTGTGCGCCTTGGGGAAGCGCGCCGGTTTCGGCTCGAAACGAGCCAGCGCATAAACGTAGGCTTCGACCTGACTGGCGCTGCCCAGGAAAGTGCTCTGTGGGCGGGTGAACAGCGGCATCGCCGCTTGCGGCACGGCGTCGATGCCTTTACGCCGGATCGCCGCCAGCGCCAGTGCGGCGCCACGGGTCACGGCGTTATGCCGACGCGCTTCTTCACGCAATGGCAGCAGCAGTTCGCGGGCATGGCGCAGGGTCAGTTGCGCACTGGTCTGCATTTCGAGGATGCGCGCGTGGGTGCGCAGGAGCATGTCGTCATCGACCAGATGGCCGAGGCGCTGCTGTTCGCTGAGCATCTTCAGCAGCACGGTTTCGACCTTGCGCACGCCTTGCTCGAAGGCACCGTCGGCGTTGACCAGATCGATCATCGGCTCGACGTATTCGTCCCACGTCGCCAGGACTTCGGCGTACCGCTGACGCAGCGGAATCTGCCGGTCGCTGGTCTTCGCCCGTTCGGCGACTGCCACCAGGGCCTGTTCATCGTTGTCGAGTTTCTTCAGTACGTCGCGCACGCGCATGTCGAGCAAGCGCAGCTGGCGCGCCAGATCGTTGCCATCACGAACGTCGAAAGCGTCCTGGATATAACCGGCCAGACGCTCCAGGTGACGCAAATAGGCTTCGATTTCCAGGCACAGACCGAGGCGGTGTTCGCGGCGCAGGTAGGCGAGGAAGTCGTGGATCTGCGCGTTGAGCTCGAAACGGTTCGGGCTTTTCGCCACCGGAACCAGAATATCGAGGCGAATCCACACGTCGAGCAGGCTGGTGATGTCCTGCGGCGTGCTGTCGAGTTGTTGGGCGGCCAGTTGCGTGCGCAGTTCGTTGAGGCTCAGGGTGCCTTGGTCGAAGTGCTCGCACAGTGGCTCCAGAAGTGCCCAGTGTTCAGCGAGGGCGCGCAAGACGCGCTTGGGTTCGATCATCGGAATGGCCGGCTGGTTGGCGATTAAAAGCGGCGATTGTACTGCATCACAGGCGCGGCGATTCACTCTCGGGACGGGCTGTCGCATTCTTTGCCCAAAGGGCAGCGGCGCAGCGCAGCGCGGGGTATCGATCAACAGCGAGCGATCTTGTGCGAAGGGCGGTAGAATCAGCGCACTTTCCGTTATCCACAAGTGGCCGACCTTTGCTTATCGAGTCCCGCCGCCGCGCCTATTTGAACGCCATGCAGGTGGTCAACTGGCTGCCGCGCACCGAACTGCCTTTCGCCGCACCGTCGCGGCCCGAGCTGCTGGAGATGCCCGAGCCTGAGCTTGAGGTACCGGTTGTTCCGGCGCCTCTGGCCGAAGCACCGGCGCAGCCTGCCGCGCGTCAGGCCGAGCGACCGAAAATCGAGGTGCCGCGTCCGTCGCTGGCCAGCACTCGCAACGGCGCCAAACCGGTGGAGGAAGTCGACGACACGCCGGTGGTGGTCAAGCCTGCGCCAGTGCCGCCGCCGCGGTTCGCCCTGCAACTGCTGCGCGCCGGGCGCTGCCTGCTGCTGGTCGAGTTACCCACAGGCGAAGCGTTTCAAAGTCGCGATCCGGCCTACCTGCTGCTCAAGGACATGCTGCGCGCCGCCGGTCTGCCGGATGCGCCGCAAATCGTCGGCGAACCTGTGCGCTGGCCGTGGCTCAATCGCGGCACGCTGGATCAAGGCCCGGAAGCGGCGCGCGACTTCGTGCAGGGTTTCCTCTCGGTGCAGATGGAAGCGGCGCCCTGCGCCTGTCTGTGGCTGATCGGCCTGCCGGCGGTGAAATTTGCCGGGGAAGCGGACGCCGAAGCGTTCAATAGTGAATTGCAGATCGAAGGTCTGGGCCTGGCCTGGGCGATTCCCGGTCTGGAACTGTTAATGGAAGAGCCACAGCGCAAGGCCGCTGTGTGGCAAGCCATGCGTCGGCTGATGGCGCGCTGGAAACAATCCGATGAGTGAGGCTGTAACCTTTCGCCCGATGACCGAGGCGGACCTGGACGCTGTGTTGAAGATCGAATACGCCGCGTACAGCCATCCGTGGACCCGGGGGATTTTTCTCGATGGCCTGGGCAAATACCAGATCTGGCTGATGTTCGAAGGGCAGCAGCAGGTGGGCCACGGTGTGGTGCAGATCATTCTTGATGAGGCGCACCTGCTCAATATCACCGTCAAGCCGGAAAATCAGGGGCGCGGGTTGGGGCTGACATTGCTTGAGCATCTGATGTCGCGAGCGTATGCGGCCGAGGCTCGGGAGTGTTTTCTTGAAGTGCGCGACAGCAACACGGCTGCGTTCAAGTTGTATGAGCGGTATGGCTTCAACGAGATCGGCCGGCGTCGCGATTATTATCCGGCGGTGGGTGGGCGTGAAGATGCGGTGGTGATGGTCTGTACCCTGGTTGACTGATCGACCTTGAAAGCTTCGCGAGCAGGCTCGCTCCCACATTGGATTTTGTAACCATCCCTGAACCCTGTGGGAGCGAGCCTGCTCGCGAACGCGTCAGATCAGGCGCCTCTTATCTCCGCTTGCCATCCAGCGGATCCAGATCCGCCAGTTCCGCCTCATCCAGCCCGTCGCCGCCGCCGATGTCATTTTTATCGACCACGCTCAAATCCCAATCCGTCTGATCGCCGTCGCCGATTTCCTCGGCATCTCTCGCACCATCCTCGCGAATCAACGTCTCAGGGCTCAGGTCATCGTCAGTCGGCTGATGATCGTCCACCGAGGCCCCGGTCATGCCCGCCTCACGCACTCGCTCAGCCGGCATCAATTGTTCACGTTCACGCTCGGGCAGCTCATCGCCGATCTTCGCGCTGGGCTCTTCATCGTCGAAATCCAGCTCGTGCACCGAGCCCATGCGGTCTTCGTTATCATCGATGGGTTCCGGTTGCACCGCATCATAAGGGCGTCGTGAATCAGTCATGGCAATTCCTCATAGTGTGGGCCTTACTGAGTGGACTCACCGGGCGCGCGAGAATTCCAACGAAAACACTTTGCGCTGGCGGCGTGACTTCGACGGGTGGTCGTCTATCAAACCTGCGCATCTTTCTTGAGGCCTTATCCATGCACGATCTACAAGACCTGATTGATAACAACGAGCGTTGGGCTGACGCGATCACCAAGGAAGACCCGGATTTCTTCGCCAAACTGGCGCGCCAACAAACTCCGGAATATCTATGGATCGGCTGCTCCGACGCACGCGTACCGGCCAATGAAATCGTCGGCATGCTGCCGGGCGATCTGTTCGTGCACCGCAACGTCGCCAACGTCGTGCTGCACACCGACCTCAACTGCCTGTCCGTGATCCAGTACGCGGTGGATGTGCTCAAGGTCAAACACATCCTCGTCACCGGCCACTACGGCTGCGGCGGTGTGCGTGCGTCGATGCAGGATCGCCAGTTCGGCCTGATCGACGGCTGGCTCCGCTCGATCCGCGATCTGTACTACGAAAAGCGCGAAGAACTGGCCAAGCTGGCGACCGAAGAAGAGCAGGTCGATCGCATGTGCGAACTCAACGTGATCCAGCAAGTGGCCAACGTCGCGCACACCAGCATCATCCAGAACGCATGGCATCGCGGGCAGCCGCTGTCGATCCACGGCTGCATCTACGGGATCAAGGATGGCCGCTGGAAAAGTCTCAATACCACCATCAGTGGTTTCGAACAGTTGCCGCCGCAATATCGCTTGCGTCCGGTCGGCGCGCCGTAACCGAGGCGTTCAGTTACGGCCTGGATGCCGCCAGCGCTGTAAAAAGCGCTGGCCTTCAGGCGTAGGTGGTTCGTCGTAACCGGTGATCCACCCACGGCAGCGCGACGAGCCGCAATCGCAGGCGAACTGGCGTAGCAGTTTGTCTTCGGTCGATGCGTAATCGATGCTCAGATGTTCGCCGCTGTGGATATCTTTCAACGCCCACAGCCACAATTCGCTCATGTCGAGAAATACATTCGGGTCGCAGGCGTGTTCCAACACCCCGCAAAAGCGCGGATCGTAAACGTGGATGCCGGTTTGCAGCTGACGGGTCTGTCGACAGCGATAGGGCAGCAATTGCCCGGAAACCCGGCACATTCGGCTGATGCGCAGAAACTCACGGCGCGCGACCACTGCCGTGGCGACGCCTCGTTCGTTGTGGATGATCTGGAAGTCGTCGCAGGATGGAAAACCCAGCCGCACCGGAAGTCCGGCGAACGGATAGATGCCTCCTGTGTCGCGCGGCAGGTGCCGGCCCACGGCTTGATTGTTCATAACGATCCTTGTTGTTGAGTGTTGCCTCCGGGTTGTGCCCATGCCTCGCCAGGCGAAGCATGATTGGATCCAAGCGTCGCGCAATTGAAGGTACCGGTCTACTGTCAAACCTGACAGGCGCGATCACCGTTGGCCCGCGTCAGCATTGGCTGACACGGGGGCTCCGGCAGCGACTACAGAGCGGGTGCGGGCACGGCGGCCGCAGGCAGTGGCGCTTTCAGCTGCTGCAGTTGTGTCTTGACCGGTCGCGTGGCGCACTTGGCAGCCGCTTGTTCAGCGCTGAGGTTGCGGATCGAGGTGTAGAACAACTCGCAGGTTTTGACCTTTTGCGTCACTTGCCATGTTTGCGTGCAACTGTTCAGCGTGGCCTGCGCATCGCTGCCCGGTTTGCTGCCCATCCCGGCCTGCCAGCAAGCCGCGCTCAAATCCTGGCCCATGACTTTCAGGCCCGCCGCGTCAGCCTTGGCCTGGGCATCGTCGCCGGTATAGCTCTTCGGATCGGCGGCGTACCAGATATAGCTCGGATGGTTGGAACCGAGCACTGGCACATTCACCCCTTCGGCCGGACTGATGCTTGCCAGCCCCAATACGCCCACCGTCGGCCCATATTGTTCCTTGATCCAGTTGCGCACCGGCGCCCCGAACGCAACCATCGGCAACGTCGTGCCGCTGGCGGTCTTACTGAACTGCTTGACCAGCGTGGTCTGGTAATCCTTGAAGTAGTCGTAGACGTCCTCCAGATCCCCGCCGGCATTGGACGGCGCGGCAATCGGCGCGATGTCGATGATGGTCTGATAGGCCGGCGTCTGCCCGGCAGGGATGCCGTTATCGGTCAGCAACGTCGCCCAGCGATCGGTGGTGTTCGAGCGCAGGTAGTCCTGCGCCTGGGTCAGCGAGTAGTCAGGCGGGAAGTGCAGCAACTCGACGCTCTTGCGATTCTCCAGGGCCATGCCCAACGGCAGGAACAGATACCAGCTATAGGCCCATTTGCCATCGGCATTGAGCTTGCTGGCGCCGGCATAAGCCAGATCGCCGGCGTCGAGCAACGCTGACAGCGGCTTGTCATAGCCGTCCGGCACACCGGTGATCTCGGCGTAGAGCTGATCGTTGTCGGTCTTCACCAGCACCTTGGCATCGGCGTAACCGTCGCGCTGGACGCTCTGACTCAGATAGTGAGCAACGGTCTGCTCCAGCGTCCAGTTGCGAAAGCAGATCACGCTGCAATTGTTGGGGTAGGCGAAGAGCCGGGTGACGCGCTCGGTGCTGCCCAGTTTCACGTCGACATCGGCGTGAGCGGCGGCGCTTAGCGTCAGTGCAACGAGGGTAAGTCCTGCGAGTTTGAACATGCTCAGATCCTTTTCAGCGTGGGTTCCCCTCGATTTGGGGGCGCTTCATAGTGGATCAGCGGTGTTTGACAGAAAAGCGGTTGAGTGTGGATTTCATGATTTCCACGCCAGACCTGTGCAAGCGAGCGCTCGCTCCCACAGGCCTGGCTCGTTTTTGCTACGGCATCACCGGCGGCGTATACGCCAATGTCGTCCCCAGCGCCCACAACAACAGCAGCACCAGTGGCGTGTGCACCAGCAGTTGCACGAACGAGAAGCCGATCAGATCCCGCGCCTTCAACCCGAGCACGCCCAGCAGCGGCAGCATATAGAACGGGTTGATCAGGTTCGGCAAGGCTTCGGCGGCGTTGTAGATCTGCACTGCCCAGCCGAGGTGGTATTGCAGGTCATTGGCGACTTGCATCACGTAGGGCGCTTCGATGATCCATTTGCCGCCGCCGGACGGGATGAAGAAACCGAGAATCGCCGAATAGACGCCCATCAGCAGCGCATAGGTGTCGTGGGAGGCGATGCTGACGAAGAAGGTCGAGATGTGATGCGCGAGGGTTTGCGCGTCGGCGCCTTTGACGGTGGTCATCAGCGCGGCGATCGAGCCGTACAACGGAAACTGGATCAACACGCCAGTGGTGGTCGGCACCGCACGGGCCACCGCATCGAGGAAGCTGCGCGGGCGCCAGTGCAACAGCGCGCCGAGCATGATGAACAGGAAGTTGTAGGTGTTCAGGCCGGAAATCGCAGTGATCGCCGGTTTGGTCGAGAACTCGTGGAACAGCCAGCCCGCCGCCAGCAGCACCAGCACAATGATCAGCAACGGGCTGTGTTCCAGCCATTCACCGGGGCGAGTGCGCGGTTGCAGCGGCGGCAGGTTGAACGCCGGGTCGATGCCGCAGGCCTTGGCGTCGCGTGCCGAATTCGGCCCGGGCGCGGTGGCGTAGGCGATGATGATCGAGATCACGATCAGCGCAAGCAGCATGACCCCGGACTGCCAGAGGAAAATGGTTTCGGTGAACGGGATCACGCCAGTGATCGACAGGATCGACGGCGGCAGGCTGCCCGGGTTGGCCTGCAACTGTGCGGCCGACGATGACAAGCCCAGCGCCCACACCGCGCCAAGTCCCAGGTATGCCGCAGCACCGGCGGCGCGGTAATCCATTTTCAGATCGGTGCGGCGGGCGAGGGCGCGTACCAGCAGCCCGCCAAATACCAGCGACAGACCCCAATTGAGCAGCGATGCGACCATCGAAATCAACGCTACCCAGGCCACGGCGGAGCGGCCGTTTTTCGGGATGCGTGCCAGTTTGTCGATCAGCTTGACTGCGGGCGGAGAGCTAGCGACGACGTAGCCGCCGATCACCACGAAGGCCATCTGCATGGTGAACGGGATCAGGCTCCAGAAACCGTCGCCGAAGGCCATCGCTGCAGCGGTGGGTTTGGCGCCCATGGCCAGAGTGGCCAGCGCAACGATGATCACGGCCAACGCGGCGAACACCCAGGAGTCGGGAAACCAGCGTTCGGCAAAACTGGAACAGCGCAGAGCAAAGCGCGCGGAGCGGCTATCTTCGATATCAACGGCCACGGGAAGTACCTCGGATTTTTTATGGTTATTTTGATCCGCGGGAGCAGTCGCCCGGCTCGACAGCCACAGAGATCCCCTGTGGGAGCGAGCCTGCTCGCGAAGACGTCGGCACATTCAGCATCAGATTGTCTGAACTGACGTTTCGCGAGCAGGCTCGCTCCCAAATGGGCGGCTGGTCGGTGTTGGCGTGGTCCCTTGGACAGGCGCTAACAGTAAATCAAGCGCCGCCCTTTTGTTGAGCAGGTTTTCGCAAACCGAGACTATGGTCTGACGGGTTGTCGATCCGCGCTTTTGCGTAGACCATGAGCGCCTTGGTTTTTGCCGATGCCTGAGTTCTTTGTCATGACTGCCAATTCTCCAGCCCGACCGGCGCCGTTCAGCCGCTCCGACTACAAGACCCTCGGCCTTGCCGCGCTCGGCGGGGCGCTGGAAATCTACGATTTCATCATCTTCGTATTCTTCGCACTGACCCTGAGTCAGCTGTTCTTCCCCCCGGAAATGCCCGAGTGGCTGCGTTTGCTGCAAAGCTTCGGCATCTTCGTCACCGGTTATCTTGCGCGGCCGCTGGGCGGGATTCTGATGGCGCATTTCGCCGATCGTCTGGGCCGCAAAAAGGTGTTCAGCCTGAGCATCCTGATGATGGCGCTGCCGTGCCTGCTGATCGGGATCATGCCGACCTACGCGCAGATCGGCTATTTCGCGCCCTTGCTGTTGCTGGCGCTGCGCATCCTGCAAGGCGCTGCGGTGGGCGGCGAAGTGCCAAGTGCCTGGGTGTTCGTCGCCGAGCATGCCCCGACCGGCCATCGCGGTTACGCCCTCGGTTTCCTGCAAGCCGGCCTGACCTTCGGTTACTTGATCGGCGCACTCACCGCGACCTTCCTGGCGCAGGTTTTCACGCCTGCCGAAATTCTCGATTACGCCTGGCGCTATCCATTTCTGCTCGGCGGCGTGTTCGGCGTGGTGGGCGTTTACCTGCGCCGCTGGCTCAGCGAAACCCCGGTGTTCATGGCCATGGAAGCGCAGCGCGAGGCGCGGGTCGAGCTGCCGCTGCGCACGGTGCTGCGTGAGCATCGTCTGGCCATGCTGCCGGCCATGTTGCTCACCTGTGTGCTGACCTCGGCGGTGGTGGTGTTCGTGGTCATCACCCCGACCATGATGCAGAAAACCTTCGGCATGACCGCCAGCCACACCTTCGGCCTCAGTGCCTTGGGCATCGTCTTTCTCAACATTGGCTGCGTGATCGCGGGGCTGCTGGTCGATCGCATCGGTGCCTGGCGCACGGTCATGCTCTACAGCCTGTCGCTGCCATTGGGCATTGGCGTGCTGTATGGCTGTCTGATCATGGGCGGGCATTGGATCGGCATGGCCTATGCGGTCGCCGGCCTCGCTTGTGGGGTAGTGGGTGCGGTGCCTTCGGTGATGGTCGGGTTGTTCCCGGCGCGAATTCGCGTGTCGGGCATTTCCTTCACCTACAACATTGCGTACGCGGCGTGGGCAAGTATCACGCCGCTGTTGCTGATTGGTCTGATGCCGTGGAGCCCATGGATCTGCGTGTTCTTCTGTGCAGTGATGGGCGCGGTGGGGATTGTGACGGCGGCGTATTTCGGTGCGCGCATGCCACGTACCGGACCGTGTCAGGCTGCCGGCGCTGCCTGAACCGCAAGCGCCGGATTATTTTCGACTGACGGGTCTGGCGCTGGCTTCAGAAAAGCTGCGCAAGGCCGATGGCTAGGTTGTATCCGCTAACTACCCTGCCATCGGTGCTTTCCCATGTTCAATAAACGCTTGAAGCAAGAGCTGGCCGCTCTGCGCGAAGAACTCTCCAGCCTTGTACAAGTGAAGGAAAGCCTGGAAAGCGAAATGCTCGCGCTGACCCTTGAGCCCGACGGGCGGATTCGTTCGGTCAACCAGAATTTTCTCGATGAAATGTTCTACAAGAGCCAGGACTTGGTCGGCCGGGCAATCGAAGACATCGTCCCGGCCCACGTCAAATCCGACGAATTCCATCAGCGCTTCAAGAACTCGATGAGCCGTGGCGAGCATTTTGCCGGCGCCGTGCGCCTGTTGCGCGGCAATGGCGACGAGGCGTGGCTGCGTTCCATCGTGCAACCGGTGCGCTCGTCCGATGGCCGGATCAGACACATTTCCTTCTACGCCAGCGACCTGACCCGCACCATCGAAGCCTCCCGCGAGCATGAGAACCTGATCGGCGCGCTGGTGCGCTCCACCGCCGTGATCGAGTTCGACCTCAACGGCAATGTGCTCAGCGCCAATGATCGCTTCCTCAACGGCATGGGTTACAGCCTGGCGCAGATCAAAGGCAAACATCACCGCACGTTCTGCGCCCCGGATGAGTACAACAGCGCCGAGTACCAGAACTTCTGGCGGCGCTTGAACAGCGGTGAGTTTGTCGCTGGCCGCTTCAAGCGTATCGACAGCCATGGTCGTACGGTGTGGCTGGAAGCGTCCTACAACCCGGTGGTTGATGCCAACGACAAACTGTACAAAGTGGTGAAATTCGCCACGGTGATCACCGATCAGGTCAACCGCGAGCAGGCGGTTGCCGACGCGGCCAGCATCGCTTACAGCACCTCGCAACAAACCGACAGCACCGCACAACGGGGCACCACGGTCGTCACCGAAGCGGTGAACGTGATGCGTGATTTGTCGCGGCACATGCAAGCCGCCGGCGAAGGTATCGAGGCGCTGAACGAGCAGTCGCTGGTGATCGGCACGATCGTCAAAACCATCAGCGGCATTGCCGAACAGACTAACCTGCTGGCGCTCAACGCTGCCATCGAAGCCGCCCGGGCCGGCGAGCAGGGCCGTGGTTTCGCCGTGGTCGCGGACGAGGTTCGGCAACTGGCCTCGCGCACCAGCCAAGCGACGGACGAAATCGTCGGCGTGGTACGGCAGAACCAGGAAATGGCGCGCAATGCCGTGGCACTGATGACCGACGGCAAGCTTCAGGCTGAACAGGGCCTGGCGCTGGCGGCGGAGGCGGGCACGGTGATTGTCGAGATTCAGGACGGTGCGCAGAAAGTGGTGGATGCGGTCGGCCAGTTTGCCAATCAGCTCTCTCACTGACACCGCACTGATCGTTCCCACGCTCTGCGTGGGAATGCCGCCCGGGACGCTCCGCGTTCCTTCGCTGGCGTGACGCAGAGCGTCACAGGATGCATTCCCGCGCAGAGCGTGGGAACGATCACCGAGGGGCAGCGCCGCATCTGCTCACTCCCACAGGTTCTGCGATTCTCCAGTGACAGCGCTACAATCGGCTCCTTTTCCTCCGGAGCAAATCCCATGAGCGTCTCCCACCGCCGTCCGGTGCCCCTGAACAAAGCCTACCGCCTGCTCAACCACGGGCCGACCGTGCTGGTCAGCGCCGCTCACGACGGCCAGCGCAACATCATGGCCGCCGCCTGGGCCATGCCACTGGATTTCGAACCACCGAAAGTCGCCGTCGTCCTCGACAAATCCACCTGGACTCGCCAGTTGCTCGAAGCCTCCGGCACTTTTGTGCTGAATGTGCCTTGCGTCAATCAGGCCGATATCGTGCAAACCGTCGGCAACACCTCCGGCCTGGAAATCACCCGCAACCAAGGTCAGGACAAGTTTCAGGCGTACGGCCTACACACCTTCGCTGGCGAACAGATTGAAGCGCCGCTGCTTGAGGGCTGTGTCGCCTGGCTCGAATGCCGCCTGCTGCCGGAGCCGCGCAATCACGAGCAATACGACCTGTTCCTTGCCGAAGTCATTGCTGCCCAGGCCGATGAGCGTGTGTTCAGCGACGGGCGCTGGCATTTCGAGGGGCAGGATAGATTGCGTACCTTGCACCACGTGGCGGGCGGGCATTTCCTGAAGATTGGGGATGGGGTGGATGGCAAGACGTTGGCGGTTTAAATGACGTTGATGGAAAACCGTCAGCGGATGTAGCAAGGTAGAGGCTTGATTCCACTGCTCAGGCGCAACGCTCATGGACGTTTCTGTTGCCGGTTATCTTGCCCCGTTGCTGTCGCTGGCGCTGTTGTGGACAGTGGCGGTGGTCACGCCCGGGCCAAATTTCTTCAACATCGCGCAACTCGCGGCCAGTCACTCGCGCCGACATGGCGTGGTGGCTGCGCTGGGCGTGGCCACCGGCACGGTGCTGTGGGGCCTTGCTGGCGGCTTGGGAATCAAGACGCTGTTCAACGCCGCGCCGACCCTCTATCTGGGCTTCAAGATTGCCGGCGGTTGCTATCTGATTTATCTGGGGCTGAAGCAATTCAAGCGCAAGGCTGCGATTGCCCCCGGTGCATCGGCTGCGCCCCGGCAGACTTATTTCGGCGTCTACGCTCGCGGTTTCCTGGGCAACATGACTAATCCGAAATCGGCACTCTTTGTCGCCACCATCTTCGCCACCGCCATGCCGCCCCACGTGCCGCCGCTACTGCTGGCGCTGGCCGTGCTGACCATGGCCACGCTGTCGTTCAGCTGGTATTGCAGCGTCGCTCTGTTCTTCGCCAGCCGCCGGGTTGCCGGTGTCTACGAGCGGTCACGCCAGTGGCTGGATCGGTTGGCAGGTGGGTGCTATTTGTTGTTTGGGGTGCATTTGGTGGCGAATCGCTGATCAATGAGAGCAATCGCTGTGCGCAAAAAAAGGCCTACCTCCCGGTAAGCCTTTTCTGCCCACTTCGTAATACTCAATCCCCCAACGCCTCTCCCTCACGCCGAGGATCGGCACCCCCCGTCAATGTCGCTTTGCCCTGCGCATCCTTCACCCGCACGATCGCTTGGGTGCCGCTGGTCATGTCGATTTCGCTGAGCGTGTGGCCCTTGTCCTTGAGTGCCTGAATCAGCGCTGGGCTGAACTGTCCCTGTTCCAGTTCGGTGGGGCCATTGCGGCTGCCGAAGTTGGGCAGGTTGATCGCACTTTGTGCATCGAGGTTCCAGTCGAGCAGGCCTATGGTGGTTTTCGCCACGTATTCGATGATCTGCGAGCCGCCGGGTGAGCCGACCGTGGCGACAAATTCACCAGTGTTGCGATCAAAGATCAGCGTCGGCGCCATCGACGAGCGTGGGCGTTTGCCCGGTTCGACGCGGTTCGCGACTTTCTGCCCGTTCTCTTCGGGGATGAAAGAGAAGTCGGTCATCTGGTTGTTCAGCAGAAAACCCTGAACCATCAGGTGCGAGCCGAACGCGGCTTCGATGGTGGTGGTCATCGACACGGCGCCGCCGAGATCATCAACCGCGACCACTTGCGAAGTCGAGATGCGCAACGGCGAGCGGTCCGGTGCGTAGGCCACCTGTACGCCCGGCGGTGTGCCCGGTTTGGCGCTGCCCATGCTGCGCTCGCCGATCAGGCTGGCGCGGCTGGCCAGGTAGGCAGGATCGAGCAGACCTTTGACCGGCACCGGGACGAAGTCGGTGTCGGCCACGTATTGCGCACGGTCGGCATAGGCCAGACGTTCAGCCTCGGCGATCAGATGCACCGCTTGCGGCGCCGGTTCGATGCCGGCCGGCCTATTGCTGTTCACTGGTTTAAGCGGGGTCAGCGACAGGCGTGGATCGCGAGTCTCCAGCGCCTGCAACGTGCCGAGAATCTGCGCCACGGCGATCCCGCCCGACGACGGTGGCGGCATGCCGCAGACCTGCCAACGCTTGTAGTCGGTACACAGCGGCGCGCGTTCCTTGGCCTGATAGCGCTGCAAATCGTTCAGCGACAGGCTGCCGGGGTTGGCGTGCTGTTGAACCTTGGCGACGATCTCTTCGGCGATCGGACCTTTGTACAGCGCATCGGCACCTTTGCTGGCGATACGTTTGAACACGGCCGCCAACTTCGGGTTCTGCAGGCGCGTGCCGACAGCTTTGACGCTGCCATCCTCATTCAGGAAGTACGCAGCCATGTCTGGCGACTGGCGTATCAGTGGATCGGCAGTCAGCAGCGAATGTAGACGCGGGGGAATCGCAAAGCCTTGCTCGGCCAGTTTGATCGCTGGCTCAAACAGCTTCGCCCATGGCAAGCGACCGTGCTGCCGATGCGCCAGCTCCAGCGCGCGCAATACCCCGGGCGTACCGACCGAGCGCCCGCCGATCTGCGCTTGCGTAAAGGCCATCGGTTTACCGTCAGCCTTCAGGAACAGCTTCTCGGTGGCCCCGGCCGGCGCCGTTTCGCGGCCGTCATAGGTGCGCACCTGCTTGCCATCCCACAACACAATCATCGCCCCGCCACCGATCCCGGAAGACTGCGGCTCAACCAGCGTCAACACCGCCTGCATCGCAATCGCCGCATCAATCGCCGAACCACCCTGACGCAACATCTCCCGCCCGGCTTCGGCCGCGAGCGGATTGGCAGCGGCAGCCATGTGTTTATTGGCGTGCCGGGTTTGCAGATCAGTGCGGTAACCGGATGCAGCTTCCGGTGCCAGCGGCAATGAAGAAGAGGGCGGGGCGTTGCATGCGGTGAGGGTCAGAGCGCTGACAAGCAGTGTCAGGGCTGGCAGGCGAAAGCGCTTCAAAGGCTGGGCTGGAAACACGCGGGATCTCCGTCCGTGGGGTAGAAGTCTTGGGGGACTTTATCGAGCGGGCCGGCGGGGTGCAAACTGCGTGAGGATTACAGCACTCCCGCTCAGCGGCCGCGCCAATCGATTGGCCGAAAACGATGCCCTTGTGGGAGCGAGCCTGCTCGCGAAAGCGGTAGCTAGGGTGGTGCGATCTTCTTGAGAGTATTGCAGGGTAATTTATTGCTTGAAGCCGGACAGACCACGGGTAGAACGCCAGTCTTTCACAATTTTGGTAATGCCCTCGGCTGTTTGTTGTTTCATATCCTCGGACCAATAGATGAGGTCAGTGCCCGCTGGGTGCTCACACAGACGTACAAATTCAAATAACAGCGGATCGAGAATCTCGTCTGGGCTTGTGTTGGCTGCAAGAACAGATTGCACAAATTTCAAGAATTCTGCTTCGGTGTAGTCGGATATGTTAGTCATAACGTTCTCAAGTTGAAGTTCCACAGCTCAAATGAAACGGGCGGCAGGATTCATGTCTTGAACCCGGGTAGTCGATTCGCTTCGCGCCATGCCATGACTGTACGAGCTATTCCGGCAGATGTTGTATCTGCTCCGGGCTCGGGGTAGTAGATCAGATCCATCCCGCTCGGATGTCCTACTATCTTGTTGAAGTGCAGAATCAATGCATCTGCACGGAGATCTGTCGGCGCTATATCTTCCTTTCTTATTTCATCTATGAGATCAATGAAATCCTGCTCGGTATAGTCGGAAAAGCTGCTTTTGATGAATGGGTCGCTCATGCTATGCCCTTATTTACGGTGTACGTCGACATGGTTTTTGGGTGTGTAGACCCTTAGGTTATCTACGTTGTAGATATCACCACCTTCGGATATCGGTTCCACATGATGAATCTCATGAGAGATCCTTTTCCCTGCTGCATCACCTAAGCGGGCGCGGGGCGCATTTCCGTTGCGCATACGTCGTAGATTATCTTCGCTGACCTGTTGTGCCACTGCGCTGTCTATTGAGGCAACGGCCCAAAAAGCCCGCCTAAACGAATCAAAACTAGAATATTCGCTCCCTCTGAGTTTATCCGCGATGCTGGTCGGAATAGGGGCGCCACCCTGAGCTTGAGCATGGTCAAGCCAAATACCGCCCACATCCTCCCCCACCCCCGTAACGATCCCCGGCGTCTGCCTCGCCGGCCTCGAATAAACCACATATAACGACTTCAGCCCGGTGTCCGCCGGGAACACCAGAATACAATCCTCGGCCGTTACATCCTCGCCCGGCAGACCCTCAATCTGGCTATCGGTGTTGTCCGGGATCGGGTGGACGAGGATCGGGTCGAGTGCCTCACCGTGGTCGGGATAAACCAGCGGAGGCATCGACCCCAGCGGCCCGCGTTGCGGCGTCCAGAGAATGGTGATGCCGTTGAGCTTGGCCTCCATGGCTGTCTTGTCGGCGTTCCACTTGACGTTCACCGTGCGTACGGCGTCGTCGCCAGAGGCGCCGGAATGGATGCCGTAAACCCGCAGAACACCTTCGGCATCACGACGAAACTGGAAGCGCACGCGCGTGGTGGCGCGGCTCATGCGGCGTAGTTCTTCGTCGGTGTGAAGCGTGCCGTCGGCCATTTTGCTCGGCAGCATTCCCAGCACAAACACGCTGGCCGGCCCGCCGGCGCCACGGATGGCCCAGTTCAGGCGCTGTTGCAAAATCCCGCCGCCGGCCAGACGCCCCAAAGCCAGGTCAGCACCTATCGCCGTCGCGACCGCGGTACTGGCGGAGGGCATGAGCATGGCGCCGGCGACCATGATCTTGCCGAAGTTGCTGGCTGGCTCCTTGGCAGTGCCAGCGTCCGTGCGACACCAGTTGTCCGGCGTGCAGGACTTGGCAAAGACCCTGTCTTCGCGTGGCCTGGGCGCAGGCCACTCGTCCTTCTCGATGTACACCGACTCCTCCGGCGCTCGAGGTGGCAACCACCCGCCCCATGACGCACCGCCGTAATCGCGTGCCCAAGCCCAGTCTTCGTCGAAAAGAGATTTGAATCGAGCCATGACAACTCCCTGTATGGCTTTGAATCGAGCCGGGGAAGCTTGTCGGTCCAGGGGGAGTTCGGGGAGAGAGGGGCGGGTACTTGAAATGACGAAAAATCTAGTTCTTACGTGAGCAGAGCCTGCTTCCTACAGGGCTATCTCAGTGCGTCGGTTTTGCGCCTGATTCAGGCGAAATTATCGTCGGTCGCGCCTGTAGTCTTTTCGTATGAATGGCGGATTACGCCGGATTTCTCTTACAGATTATTCAGGTCGACAACCTACGCGCCGCTGCCTGAGGATGGTTTCTGTAGTTTTTCCAGGATGGATATCAGATGAAGAGGATGAGTCCGTTGCCTTTCGATTTTATTTTCAGTCGGCCGCTGTCATGAGCATTTCCAATGAGGATCGTGATTTTCTGGTGGCGTTGGGCAGTCGCATTGCACATTTACGCACGGTGCACGAGATAACACAGACGCGGTTTGCAAGGGCTTTAGGTCTTTCCCGGCAGACCTTTCAGGGTTACGAGGAGGGCACGCGCAGCATGCCGGTCACGACACTGGTGAAGATGGCATTTGCGCTTCGCGTTCCCGTTGAAGACCTGCTCGGGGTTCCCTCGTACACGGAGACGCCCAGACGCAGCTTGACCTCGACGTGGTATCGACGGCTGCAGTCCATCAATGAGCTTTCGAAGGTCCAACAAAAGGTAATTGCGCAGATGCTCGACGCCCTGATCGCACAGGCAGGGACCAAAACGAGCAACGAAGAAACAGAAGTTTGAAGTAACCCAAAGAACGCGGAACCAAGGTGCGCGAACACCCTGGCCCCGCTAACCACAAAGCAGCTTAGAAGGAGCTGAACCATGGCTAAAACCAATCATACGACATCAACCCCCATCACTGAACGCCGGTTGAAAATCGCCGCAGATTTTTACCCGGTCCACACCAAGGAAAAAACCTACAGCCCCGCCAAACCCGTACCCTGGATCAGACTGCGCGGCCTGTGGTTACGGCAGGCAGGATTCGAGGTGAACGAGAACGTCAAAGTGCGTGTGATGAAAGGGTGTCTGGTGATTACAGCGGAATAAATGAATCGTCCAAGTACAGCCGCAACGCCAGTTGCGTAGGAAAAACGCCGCTAACCCTCAAGGGATAGCGGCGTTTTTTCTGAAATAGCGCTTTTGATTATTTAGAATTTTATGGCGGGTGGGGCCTGTAATACCTGGCTAAGAGCCTGGTTGTGAGGAAGGCATTATTTTGAATTTGATATTTGGCTTATGTGAAAAAAGGCGAATTGCAAACTGTAAGAAAGTCTGACGGATGAGCGGCTGCGAGCCCACTGATCAATCGAAAGGGCTGAAGATAGACCTTCTGTTGGTGGGGAACCGGAGGGGAGATTATTGCAGGCATAAAAAAACGGCCTACCTTTCGGTAAGCCGTTTTTAGTACTTGGTGGCTACACAGGGACTTGAACCCCGGACCCCAGCATTATGAATGCTATGCTCTAACCAACTGAGCTATGTAGCCAAGTGGCGCGCATTATTCCCCTGAAATGGCAAAGCGTCAAGCGTAAATCGAAAATATTTCTTCCTGTTTTCAACCGCTTATCCTCCAGCCCCGAAAATCGGGGCCGGGGAGGGCGTCAGCGCAGTTGGAATCTGGCGGTATTGGCGCTCAGGGCTTCGCTGCCCTGGCTCAAGGTGTCCGCCGCGAGGTTTACGGCCCGTGCACCTTCAAGCAAACGCACGGCGGCCTGATCGACCTGTTGGATATTGCCGCTGACTTCATCGGCGGTGCTCGCCTGCTCTTCAACCGCCGTGGCGATCTGCGCGAGGGTGTCGGTGACGCTCTGCACGGCGCTGGCGATTTCACCCAGACGTTCCCCGAGGCCGGTGACCGCTTCGGCATCCGACTGCGCCTGCCCGCACGCGGCTTCCATCAGGCTCACCGCTTCGTTGACCGTGGCACGCAGGCTGTCGACAGTGCCGGCGATCTGCGCGGTGGACGATTGCGTGCGTTGCGAGAGGCTGCGCACCTCGTCGGCGACCACGGCAAAGCCGCGACCCTGTTCGCCGGCGCGGGCGGCTTCGATGGCGGCGTTGAGTGCGAGCAGGTTGGTCTGCTCGGCGACGCCGCGAATGGTGTCCACGACCAGTTGAATCTGCTGGCCTTGCTCGCTGACCCGGCCCAGCGCCGCGGCGGTGTCGTTCAGGCGCTGATTGAGCTGCTGAATGCTGGCCGTGGTGCGCTGGCTGTCGCGGCTGCTGTCGGCGGCGATGCGCCGGGTCTGCTGGGCGCTGCCGGAGGCCTGTTCGCAACTCTGCGCGACGCCTTGCGAGGTGGCGGCCAATTGCGTGGCGGCAGCGGCAATCTGGCTGATCTGCAACTGCTGCGCCTCGACTTCGCTAAGGGCGCCGCTGGAGTGTTGGTTGAGGCTGCGTACCGCGTTGCTCAACTGCGAGGTTTCGTGGTCGACGCCGAGCATGCTGCTGCGCAGTTGCACCACGGCGACGTTGAGCGCGGTGCTGATCGCTGCCAGCTCATCGCGCCCCACCACCGGCACTTGCAGGCTCAGGTTGCCGTCGCGCAAGGCCTCAGCGAGCAAGGTGATGCCGCTGGCACTGCGGCGGATCGAGGCTTGCAGGCAGACGAACAGGTACAACGCGGCCAGCAGCAGGCAACCGAAGATTGCGGCGACAAGAATGAACTGGCGGATCGCCGAGCTGTAATAAGCATCGAGCCGCTGATCCAGCGCGACCAGGGATTGCTGGCGCAGGGAAGCGAGGTCGGTGAGCAGCGCGTCGAGGCTGCGTTCGAAGTCCTCTGGCTTGAGGTTGATGCTGCCGCCAAACACACCGTCGTCGAGAACTTTCAGGCCGCTGTCGAGGTGTTTCAGGCTGTCGTGATACTGGCCAGCCCAGGCTTGCAGCTCGGCTGGCAGATGCGCCTCCAGCAGGCCGGCGGTTTTCACCAGTTGCTCGCGGGCGTCCCCGATGCGACTGCGCAGGTCGCGCAACTGCAGGCGGCTCTGCAGGGTGAACTGCCCGGAGACGACCGAAGCCTGGCCGACCGCGGCGAGACGGCCGACCCGCTCGATCAGGTCCGGCGCGTGTTGCGTGGAAATCTGCGTCAGCAGGTAGGTTTCCAGCCACGGCGCGAGGGTCAGGCGATTGTCCATGACGATCTGCTCGCGTAAGGCTTGCAGCGCGCCCAGGGCATTGGTGAAGCGGTCATAACCGTCCGGCCACCAGCCGACACTGCTGAGGCTTTTCGAATCAAGGCCATTGAGTGCGGTTTGCAGCGCCTGAAAGCGTTCGAGGATTGCGCCGTCGGCGCCTTGCTGGTTCAGAGCATTGCCCAGCTCGGTGGTGGCTTGCAGCACCGCCGGTTGCACGCCGTCGAAGGCAGCCATGGCGGCGAGGGTGGCCGGTGTCGGCTGACGATTGGTCTCGGTGGCGCGCCAGCGGGCGGCGCGGTCGCGTTGAGCGGCGAGCAGGTTGTCCAGCGCATCCAGCGCGAGCAGCTGACGCACGCCGGCACGTTCGCCGGCGATCAGATTGAGCTTCTCGCGATAGTCATGGCCGATCATCAACAGGCTGCCGGCCAGCGGCAGAATGAACAGCAGAAACAACAATTGGAATTTACCTGCGAAGCCAAACCGCCCCAGCAATTTGATCCCCGGTGAAAGGAAAGCCTGCATGCCTCATGACTCCTCTGGACACCACGCACCATTGGCGTGCATCGCGAACCTTTCGGCTGCGACCTGTGCCCTCTAAAAGGCCTCGAAAGTTCACCCATGCCAGCTCTGTAGGCCGGCTCTGTAGCGAAACTTCCCATTGTCGAGCGCCTTTGTAAGGCGATCGTGTTCAAGGGCAGAAGCAAGGCAAGATTCAGACCATGGCGTTGCGCTATCACCTTCGCCACCAGCGATCCCCTGTAGGAGCTGCCGAAGGCTGCGATCTTTTGACTTTGATGCTTAGAAGCAAGATCAAAAGATCGCAGCCTTCGGCAGCTCCTACACGGTGGTGTGTCATCAATAACTTAGTTAGCTGGCTAAGGGGATAGCGCTGGCGCACCGAAAAATGGCACATTGACGCACCTGCCTGCGGGCACCCATCTGCTGTCCGGAATTTTCCATGGCTATCAGCAACGTTCAGACCGCCGCTGCCTCGGCGACCGCTGCTCCGCAAAGCAGCCCCTTGGTGATGCGCATCATCGGCGCGGTGGCGCTGGCGCATCTGATCAATGACCTGATCCAGTCGGTTCTGCCGTCGATCTACCCAATGCTCAAAGCCAACTATGGCCTGACCTTCACCCAGGTCGGCCTGATCACCTTGACCTTCCAGTTGACCGCGTCGCTGTTGCAGCCGTGGGTCGGTTACCACACTGATCGCCACCCCAAACCGTGGCTGTTGCCGGCGGGCACGGTGTGTACGTTGATCGGCATTCTGATGATGTCGGTGGTCGGCAGCTTCCCATTGATTCTGCTGGCGGCGGCGCTGATCGGCATTGGCTCGTCAACCTTTCACCCGGAAGCCTCGCGTGTTGCGCGACTGGCCTCGGGCGGCCGGTTTGGTCTGGCGCAATCGACCTTTCAGGTCGGCGGCAATGCCGGCTCCGCGTTCGGCCCGTTGCTGGCGGCAGCGATCATCATTCCCTTCGGCCAGGGCAATGTGGCGTGGTTCGGTCTGTTCGCGGTGTTTGCGCTGTTCGTGCTTTACCGCATCAGCCGCTGGTACGCCAATCACCTGAACCTGTTCAAGCTCAAGGCCGGCCAGGCGGCGACGCACGGCTTGTCGAAGGGCAGGGTGACCAGTGCCTTGGTGGTCCTGGGGCTGCTGGTGTTCTCCAAGTATTTCTACATGGCCAGTTTCACCAGCTACTTCACTTTCTACCTGATCGAGAAGTTCGACCTGTCGGTGGCCAGCTCGCAGCTGCACTTGTTTCTTTTCCTGGGCGCAGTGGCGGCGGGGACGTTCTTCGGCGGGCCGATCGGGGACAAGATCGGGCGCAAGGCAGTGATCTGGTTTTCCATCCTCGGCGTCGCGCCGTTCACCTTGATCCTGCCGCATGTCGATCTGTTCTGGACCAGCATTCTCAGCGTGGTGATCGGCTTCATTCTGGCGTCGGCTTTCTCGGCGATCGTTGTGTACGCGCAGGAACTGGTGCCGGGTAATGTCGGGATGATTGCCGGGATCTTCTTCGGCCTGATGTTCGGTTTCGGCGGGATTGGTGCCGCGCTGCTCGGGCATCTGGCGGATGTGCACGGGATTGAGTATGTGTACTTCCTGTGCTCGTTCTTGCCGTTGTTTGGTGTGTTGGCGATCTTTTTACCGCGTACCAGAAAGGCCTGAACAGACGAATCGAACTGTGGGAGCGAGCCTGCTCGCGAATGGGTGGGTCAGTTGACGAATGCTTAGCTTACACGCCACATTCGCGAGCAGGCTCGCTCCCACAGGGAAATGTACTCAGTCACTGAATTTCAGGCACAAAAAAGCCGCGTATGAAACGCGGCTTTTTCTTGCCCGGCTGTTGCTTAGACGTTGAAGCGGAAGTGCATCACGTCGCCGTCCTTGACGATGTAATCCTTGCCTTCCAGACGCCATTTGCCGGCTTCTTTGGCGCCAGCTTCGCCTTTGTACTGGATGAAGTCGTTGTAGGCGATGACTTCGGCACGGATGAAGCCTTTTTCGAAGTCGGTGTGGATCACGCCAGCGGCCTGTGGGGCGGTGGCACCGACCTTGACGGTCCAGGCGCGGACTTCTTCGACACCGGCGGTGAAGTAGGTCTGCAGGTGGAGCATTTCGTAGCCGGCGCGGATCACGCGGTTCAGGCCAGGCTCTTCCAGGCCCAAGGCCTCGAGGAACATGTCCTTCTCTTCGCCGTCGTCGAGCTCGGCGATTTCCGCTTCGATCTTGTTGCACACCGGAACGACCATGGCGCCTTCTTCTTCGGCGATGGCCTTGACCACGTCCAAGTGCGGGTTGTTCTCGAAGCCGTCTTCAGCCACGTTGGCGATGTACATGACCGGCTTGGTGGTCAGCAGGTGGAAGCCCTTGATCACTGCCTTTTCGTCAGCGCTCATGTTCTTCATCAGGCTGCGTGCCGGCTTGGCTTCGGTGAAGTGCGCGATCAGTTGCTCGAGCAGAGCCTTCTGAACCACGGCGTCCTTGTCACCGCCCTTGGCGTTGCGCGCGACTTTCTGCAGTTGCTTCTCGCAGCTGTCGAGGTCGGCGAAGATCAGTTCCAGGTCGATGATTTCGATGTCGCGTTTCGGGTCGACGCTGTTGGACACGTGGATCACGTTGTCGTCTTCGAAGCAGCGCACCACGTGAGCGATAGCGTCGGTTTCGCGGATGTTGGCCAGGAACTTGTTGCCCAGGCCTTCACCTTTCGAGGCGCCGGCGACGAGGCCGGCGATGTCGACGAATTCCATTGTGGTCGGCAGGATGCGCTTGGGATTGACGATGGCCGCCAGCGCTTCCAGACGCGGATCCGGCATCGGCACGATGCCGCTGTTCGGCTCGATGGTGCAGAAGGGGAAGTTCTCGGCCGCGATACCGGATTTGGTCAGGGCGTTGAACAGGGTGGACTTGCCGACGTTAGGCAGGCCGACGATGCCGCAATTGAATCCCATGGTGTTTCCCCTCGGGTAAAAGTCAGGCCTTCTGGCTGTGCAGGTTTTTCATCGCGCGGTTCCATTCCCCGGCGAGGATATCCGGCAGCACGCCGAGGGCAAAGTCGATGCTGGCATCGAGTTTTTCCTGTTCGGCGCGTGGCGCACGACCCAGGACGAAATTTGAAACCATACTGGCAACGCCCGGGTGGCCGATGCCAAGCCGCAGGCGGTAGAACGTATTCTGATTGCCCAGTTGCGCAATGATGTCGCGCAACCCGTTGTGACCGCCATGGCCGCCGCCCTGCTTGAGCTTGGCAACGCCCGGAGGCAAGTCGAGTTCGTCATGCGCCACGAGGATTTCTTCAGGCTTGATGCGGAAGAAACCGGCGAGTGCCGCCACGGCCTGGCCGCTGCGGTTCATGTAGGTGGTGGGAATCAGCAGACGAACATCCTGACCTTGATGCGAGTAGCGCCCGGTCAGGCCGAAATATTTGCGATCGGCCACAAGATTCACATTCTGTGCATGGGCGATGCGCTCAACAAAAAGGGCCCCTGCGTTATGCCGGGTCTGTTCGTATTCAGCGCCTGGATTTCCTAGGCCAACGATCAGTTTGATGGCAGTCACGATAGGGGCCCTTCCTTGGAGTGGTGGATAACATCGCCGCGATCGGGGAAAGCGGCGAAAGTGGACGAAAAATGCTCATTTACCATGGATGTAAACTCCGCGTTCTCGCCCGCTTTCTCGCTACGTTCCAGTCCGCGATGTTACTTGCTCACTCCGGCATGACAGAGTGAATTACTCTGCTTCGCCTTCTTCGGTAGGTTCTGCAGCAACACGTGGAGCGTGGACGTTGGCAACAGCCTTGTCATCGCCGTGTGCCAGAGCAACGAACTCAACACCTTTAGGAGCTTTGAGGTCCGACAGGTGAATGATGGTGCCGATTTCTGCTTTCGACAGGTCGACTTCGATGAACTCAGGCAGATCTTTTGGCAGGCAGGTCACTTCGATTTCAGCAACAACGTGCGAAACTTCGCCGCCTTTCTTCACTGGAGCTTCTTCGCCAACAAAGTGTACAGGCACGATGGCGGTCAGTTTCTGGCCGGCAACAACGCGTACGAAGTCAGCGTGCATCACGTGGCCTTTGGCCGGGTGACGCTGCAGAGCCTTGATGATGACGTTCTGCTTGGTGCCACCAACGTTCAGCTCGATGATGTGGCTGTAAGCCGCTTCGTTTTCGAGCAGTTTGGCAACTTCTTTGGCCAGCATGCTGATGGATTCAGGGGCTTTGTCGCCACCGTAAACAACAGCTGGAACCAGAGCGGCGAGACGACGCAGGCGGCGGCTCGCACCTTTCCCCAGGTCGGAACGCACTTCAGCATTCAGAGTAAAATCGTTCATTTTGTATCTCCAAAATAGCCATGACCGAGTGGCGTTTGCGACCAGCGCCGAACACGGTATGGGCAAAAAAGCCCCGCCCCGACAGGAATGCCGGGGCGGGGCGCTTTTCGTCAACGAGACATTTCGCGAAGGGCAGGGCCCTTAACGGAACATCGCGCTGATCGATTCTTCATTGCTGATGCGGCGAACCGCTTCGGCAACAACCGGTGCGATATCCAGTTGACGGATACGTGCACAGGCTTGTGCTGCAGCGGACAGCGGGATGGTGTTGGTCACCACCAGCTCGTCCAGCACGGAATTTTCGATATTCTCGATGGCCCGGCCCGACAGCACAGGGTGTGTGCAGTAGGCAAAGACCTTGGCTGCGCCATGCTCTTTCAGGGCCTTGGCCGCGTGGCACAGGGTGCCGGCGGTATCGACCATGTCATCGACGAGAATACAGGTACGCCCTTCGACATCACCGATGATATGCATCACTTCAGAGTGATTGGCTTTCTCACGGCGTTTGTCGATGATCCCGAGATCGACGCCCAGCGACTTGGCAACAGCCCGTGCACGCACGACGCCACCAATGTCCGGGGACACGATCATCAGGTTTTCGAAGCGCTGATCTTCGATGTCATCCACCAGAACCGGGGAGCCGTAGATGTTATCTACCGGAATATCGAAGAAGCCCTGAATCTGGTCAGCATGCAGATCAACCGTGAGAACACGGTCGATGCCGACTACGGTAAGCATGTCAGCAACGACTTTCGCGCTTATAGCCACACGTGCGGAACGCGGACGGCGATCCTGACGGGCATAACCAAAATAAGGAATAACAGCAGTGATACGAGTAGCCGAGGAGCGGCGGAAGGCGTCAGCCATCACTACCAGTTCCATCAGGTTATCGTTGGTCGGAGCGCAGGTCGGCTGAATAATGAAGACGTCTTTACCGCGAACGTTTTCATTGATCTCGGCTGTGATTTCGCCGTCGGAAAATTTGCCGACAGAGATGTCACCGAGAGGGATATGCAGCTGACGTACGACACGCCGAGCCAGATCGGGGTTGGCATTCCCCGTAAAGACCATCATCTTGGACACGCGCAGTACCTAGAGGCTGAGGGTAACCTGGATGAGTAGAGAAAATGGCAGGGGCGGCTGGATTCGAACCAACGCATGGCAGGATCAAAACCTGCTGCCTTACCGCTTGGCGACGCCCCTGTATCTGTTGCTTTCAAGTGCCGGGCACTTGATTCCTTTAGAGCAGACTTTGCAGCTTGCGATGCAACATCGAAACGTTGCTTCCTTTCGCTACAAACCCTGTAAGGGTCTCTGTCAGAAGGGCCGAGACTTTATCAGCTTCAGCTTTGCTTGGGAAGCCCCCAAACACACAACTTCCAGTTCCGGTGAGCTTTGCTTCGGTAAATTTACCTAACAAATCCAATGCGTTACGTACCTCTGGATAACGCCTTGCTACCACCGGCAAGCAGTCATTTCGACTGTTTCCCTCGGGAACGGGGCGCACTTTAATGGGCGGTGTGTTACGTGTCAACAAAGGATCGGAAAAAATTTCTGCCGTACTAACAGCGACTTGCGGCACGAGCACCAGATACCACGGTTCTTCGGGTTCGACCGGGGTCAGTTTCTCGCCGACGCCCTCGGCAAATGCCGCATGGCCACGGACGAACACCGGTACGTCGGCGCCCAGTGACAGGCCCAGTTCCGCCAGGCGATCTTCATCCCAGCCCAGTTGCCACAAATGGTTTAGCCCGAGCAGGGTCGTCGCCGCATTCGAACTGCCGCCACCGATGCCGCCGCCCATGGGCAGGACTTTGTCGATCCAGATGTCGATGCCGAGCGCGCAGCCGGACTGTTGCTGCAACATCTTCGCCGCGCGCACGATCAGGTTGCTGTCGTGGGGCACGCCGGCGAACTCGGTGTGCAGTTGAATCGCGCCGTCATCGCGCACGGCGAAAGTGAGTTCATCGCCGTAATCGAGGAATTGAAACAGCGTCTGCAATTCGTGATAACCGTCTTCACGGCGACCGAGAATGTGCAGCATCAAGTTGAGTTTGGCCGGTGAGGGCAGGGTCAGGCGTGCAGCGGTCATGCTTTATTGCCCCAACTTGCGGGGTTGCCAGGTCTTGATCACCAGCGTTACGTCAAGGTCGGTGCCGTGCAGCTTGATGCGCTCGGGGAGCCAGTAACCATTCTGTTCGGTGTAGGCGGTGTATTCGACTTTCCAGCCGTCCTGCTCAAGGCTGGCCAGACGACTGTTGGCGTCCAGGTTCAAGCGACTTTTGCTTTCCGGAGCGGGCAGGCCACGAACCCACCAGGCCAGATTGGATACCGGCAATTTCCAGCCCAGCTGTTCTTCGAGCAGGGCTTCAGGAGATTGCGATTCGTAGCGGCCCTGGTTAGCGACTTCCAGTGATACTTTGCCCGGACGCCCCGTCAGCCGTGCCGCACCACGACCCAGCGGGCCGGACAGGCGAATGTCGTAGTAATCCTGACGTTGCAGCCAGAACAGCGTGCCGCTGCCGGAATCCTTCGGCGCGCGGATGCCGATCTTGCCGTCGATCTGCCAGCCGTCGAGGCCGGTCAGTTGCTGTTTGTTTGCCGCCCACTGGGCCGGGCTGCCGTGGCCCTCGACCGATTCGCGAGTGCCGAACCCCGAGCAGCCGGCGAGCAGGGCGATGAAGCTGAAAACAATAACGTGGCGCAAAAGCATGGTTTAAAGATTCTCGGATCCGGTCAGGCGCTTGATGGTGCTGCGCAGAATGGTGCTGTCGGGCTGATCCTTGAGGAACTTGCCCCACACTTGTTTGGCTTCGCGTTGATTGCCCTTGGCCCAGAGGACTTCGCCAAGGTGCGCGGCGACTTCGTGGTCGGGGAAACGCTCGAGCGCCTGGCGCAGGTATTTCTCCGCATCGTCCAGATTGCCCAGGCGATAGTTCACCCAGCCGAGGCTGTCGAGTACCGCCGGGTCTTCCGGATTGATCTGGTGCGCCTGCTCGATCAGCGTTTTCGCTTCAGCGTAGCGGGTGGTGCGATCGGACAAGGTGTAGCCCAGCGCATTGAGCGCCATGGCGTTGTCCGGGTCGCGCTTGATGATCAGGCGCAGGTCTTTCTCCATTTGCGCCAGATCATTGCGTTTCTCCGCGAGCATGGCGCGGGTGTAAAGCAGATTGAGATCGTCCGGGTATTTCTGCAGCGCTTGTTGCAGAACCTTCCAGGCCTTGTCGTCCTGTTTGTTGGCCGACAGGCTTTCCGATTCGATCAGATACAGCTGGATCGCGTAATCCGGTTGCTCGTCACGCTCGGCCGCCAGCTTGCTCTGCGCTTCAGCGGTCTTGCCGTTGCTCATCAGGATATCGGCCTGACGCAGCTGTGCCGGCAGATAGTCATTGCCCGGGCCGACCTGTGCGTATTCGATGAGCGCGCCTTGTGGGTCATTGCGCTCTTCGGCAATTCGGCCGAGGTTCAGGTGCGCCGAATCGACATGGCTTTCGCGAGCGATCAGGTCTTCCAGATAACCCTTGGCCTCATCCCACGCCTTGGCTTCCAGGCACACCAGCGCCAGCGAATAACGCAGTTCATCGTCTTCCGGGTATTGCTGAACGAGGGTGGAGAATTCGGCCTTGGCGTCGTCCATGCGGTCCTGTTCGACGAGCATGCGCGCGTAAGTCAGGCGCAGGCGCTTGTCTTCCGGGTATTTCCTGATGCTTTTCTGCAACAGCGGCAGCGCTTCGTCGCCACGGTTGAGCAATTGAAGCAGGCGCGCACGCAGCAGGATCGGTGCGATCTCGCCATCTTCCGGCGGGTTGTCTTCGAGTAGAGTCAGCGCACCTTGATTGTCGCCGTCCTGCTGCAACAGCAGAGCCTTGCCGAAAATCAGCTGATTGTTGTTCGGGTGGCGCTCAAGCAAACGGTCGAAGCTTTTCATCAGGCCGTTGCGGGTTTCCTGATCGGTGTCGGCGGCCGACAACGCAAGGAAATCGAAATGGGTGTCGCCCTTGCCCTGCAGGACTTTCTCCATGTAGACCATGGAGTCGTCGTAGCGCCCGGCGCGGGCCAGTTGCACGGCGGCGGCGCGTTGCGCTTCGAGATCATCCGGCGCGTTGCGCGCCCAGATCAGCGCGGTGTCGAGGGCCGGTTGATCGGCGCCCAGATATTCGGCGATGCGGAAAGCCCGCTCGGAGACGCCCGGATCCTGGGTGTTGATGGCCTGGGTCACGTAATTGTCCAGGGCAATGTCGAAACGATTGCGCTGGCCAGCGAGTTCGGCGCTCAGCAGACTGAACACGGTTTCCTCGCTGAATGAGCCGTAAACCTTGGGCTTTTCAGGTGCGGGCGTGGTGTCTTCGACCGGCGGGGTGCCGTCCGGCGCAACGGGCGCCATGGCCTGGCAGCCGCTGAGGAAGACAAAAGCGAGGAGCAACGCGGAAGATCTATTCATATAGGAAGAGGACGACTAACCTGCGGTCGGATCATCATGACACAAGCCTTCGGCCAAACATAACCGAGACTCAATTGTGGCCATTATAGGGGCTGACGATTGGGACAATAGTCAGCGGTAGTTGTTCTGAATCTTTCGAAGTAGGACAATTGCCGGCTTCACGTCACCACCAGCGACCTTGAATGGCCTTCCTTGCACTCGGTATTAACCACAAGACTGCTTCAGTAGACGTCCGCGAGCGCGTGGCCTTTACCCCTGAGCAGCTGGTGGAGGCCTTGCAGCAGCTCTGCCGACTGACCGACAGCCGCGAAGCCGCGATCCTCTCCACCTGCAATCGCAGTGAGCTTTATATAGAACAGGATCAGCTGTCGGCCGAAGTCGTGCTGCGCTGGCTGGCCGATTATCACCATCTGAGCCTGGACGAGCTGCGCGCCAGTGCCTATGTGCATGAAGACGATGCGGCTGTTCGTCACATGATGCGCGTCGCCTCCGGGCTCGATTCGCTGGTGTTGGGCGAACCGCAGATTCTCGGCCAGATGAAGTCGGCCTACGCCGTGGCCCGCGAGGCCGGCACCATCGGCCCGCTGCTGGGGCGGCTGTTTCAGGCAACGTTCAATGCCGCCAAACAGGTGCGTACCGATACTGCAATTGGCGAGAACCCGGTGTCGGTGGCGTTTGCCGCAGTGAGCCTGGCGAAACAGATTTTCAGCGATCTGCAACGCAGCCAGGCGCTGCTGATCGGTGCCGGCGAGACGATTACGCTGGTCGCGCGCCATTTGCATGAGCTGGGGGTCAAGCGCATCGTCGTTGCCAACCGCACGCTGGAGCGCGCCAGTCAGTTGGCCGAGCAGTTCGGCGCTCACGCGGTGCTGCTCTCGGACATTCCGGCGGAGCTGGTGCGCAGCGATATCGTCATCAGTTCGACCGCCAGCCAGTTGCCAATCCTCGGCAAGGGTGCAGTGGAAAGTGCGCTGAAGCTGCGCAAGCACAAGCCGATCTTCATGGTCGACATTGCCGTACCGCGCGATATCGAGCCGGAAGTCGGCGAACTCGACGACGTTTACCTGTACAGCGTCGACGATCTCCACGAAGTGGTCGCCGAGAACCTCAAGAGCCGTCAGGGCGCTGCGCAAGCGGCGGAGGAAATGGTCTCGGTCGGCGCTGACGATTTCATGGTGCGCCTGCGCGAACTGGCGGCGGTCGATGTGCTCAAGGCCTATCGTCAACAGAGCGAACGCCTGCGAGACGAGGAATTGCAGAAGGCCCTGCGTCTGCTGGCCAACGGCGGCAACGCCGAAGACGTGCTCGGGCAACTGGCCCGTGGCCTGACCAACAAACTCTTGCATGCGCCCAGCGTGCAGTTGAAAAAGCTGTCTGCCGAAGGCCGCCTCGATGCGCTGGCCATGGCCCAGGAACTCTTTGCCCTTGAGGGCTCACCGGATAGTTTTTCGGATAAAAAACCGCAATGAAAGCGTCACTGCTCAACAAGCTGGACATTCTCCAGGACCGTTTCGAGGAACTGACCGCGCTGCTCGGCGACGGTGAAGTCATTGCCGATCAGGCCAAATTCCGCGCCTATTCCAAGGAGTACGCCGAACTCGAGCCGGTAGTGGCCGCCTATAAAAAGCTGCTCGGCGTACAAAGCGATCTTGAAGGCGCGCAGGCGCTGCTCAAGGACAACGACCCGGACATGCGCGAAATGGCCGTGGAAGAAGTTCGCGAAGCCAAGGAGTTGCTGGTCACGCTGGAATCCGATCTGCAGCGCATGCTGCTGCCTAAAGATCCGAATGACGGGCGCAACGTGTTCCTCGAAATTCGCGCCGGCACCGGTGGCGACGAGGCGGCGATCTTCTCCGGCGACCTGTTCCGCATGTACTCGCGTTATGCCGAGCGGCGTGGCTGGCGCGTCGAGATCCTCTCGGAAAACGAAGGTGAACACGGCGGCTATAAAGAAGTCATCGCGCGCATTGAAGGCGACAACGTTTACGGCAAGTTGAAATTCGAATCCGGCGCACACCGCGTCCAGCGCGTACCGGCCACCGAATCCCAGGGCCGGATCCACACGTCGGCCTGCACCGTGGCGGTATTGCCCGAGCCGGACGAGCGCGAAGCCATCGAGATCAACCCGGCGGATCTGCGTGTCGACACTTTCCGTTCCTCCGGCGCTGGTGGTCAGCACGTCAACACCACCGATTCGGCGATCCGCATTACCCACATCCCGACCGGCACCGTCGTCGAGTGTCAGGAAGAACGCTCCCAGCACAAGAACCGTGCCCGGGCGATGGCGTGGCTGTCGGCCAAGCTCAACGATCAGCAGAACGCAGCGGCAGCCAACGCGATTGCCAGTGAGCGCAAGTTGCTGGTCGGTTCCGGCGATCGATCCGAGCGCATCCGCACCTACAACTATGCTCAGGGTCGGGTCACCGACCATCGCGTCAACCTGACCCTGTATTCGCTGGATGAAATTCTCGCCGGTGGCGTCGAAGCCGTGATCGAGCCGTTGCTGGCCGAATATCAGGCTGACCAACTCGCAGCGATAGGTGAATAAATGACCATCATCGCCAGCCTGTTGCGCGCTGCCGAGTTGCCGGACTCGCCGACTGCGCGTCTGGACGCTGAATTGCTCCTGGCCGCCGCACTGGGCAAGTCGCGCAGCTTTCTGCACACCTGGCCCGAGCGCATCGTGCCAAGCGAGGCTGCGCTGACCTTCGCCGAATATCTGCAACGGCGGCGTAGCGGTGAACCGGTGGCCTACATTCTCGGCCAGCAGGGCTTCTGGAAGCTCGATCTGGAAGTCGCGCCGCACACGCTGATTCCGCGCCCGGACACCGAACTGCTGGTGGAGGCAGCCCTTGAGCTGCTGCCGGCAACCCCGGCCAAGGTTCTTGATCTGGGCACCGGCAGTGGCGCGATTGCTTTGGCTTTGGCCAGCGAACGCCCGGCGTGGAAGGTCACCGCTGTGGATCGCGTGCTCGAAGCCGTGGCCCTGGCCGAACGCAACCGCCAGCGTCTGCACCTGAACAACGCTACGGTGCTGAGCAGCCATTGGTTCAGCGCCCTTGAAGGCCAGCGTTTCCAATTGATCATCAGCAACCCGCCGTACATTGCCGCCGCCGATCCGCATCTGGTCGAGGGCGATGTACGCTTCGAACCGGCCAGTGCGCTGATCGCCGGTGAAGATGGCCTCGACGATCTGCGCCTGATTGTTGCGCAGGCGCCGGATCATCTTGAAACCGGCGGCTGGCTGATGCTCGAACACGGCTATGATCAGGCCGAAGCCGTGCGTGACCTACTGCTCACTCGTGGCTTTGAAGAAGTCCACAGCCGCACCGATCTGGGCGGCCATCAACGCATCAGTCTGGGGCGCCTGCCGTGCTGAATGATCAGGAATTGCTGCGCTACAGCCGGCAGATTCTGCTGCAACACATCGACATCGACGGGCAGCTGAAGCTCAAGGCCAGCCGCGTGCTGATCGTCGGCCTTGGCGGTCTCGGCGCGCCGGTGGCGTTGTATCTGGCGGCAGCAGGCGTCGGCGAGTTGCATCTGGCGGATTTCGACACGGTCGATCTGACCAATCTGCAACGGCAGATCATTCACGACACCGACAGTGTCGGCATGTCCAAGGTCGACTCGGCGCTCAAGCGCCTGGGCGCGATCAATCCCGAAATTCAACTGGTCGCTCATCGTCAGGCGCTGGACGCCGATTCCCTCGCCGCAGCGGTGGCGGCGGTGGATCTGGCGCTCGATTGTTCGGACAACTTTTCCACGCGCGAGGCGGTTAACGCCGCTTGTGTTGCCGCGTGCAAGCCACTGGTCAGTGGCGCGGCGATTCGTCTGGAAGGGCAGTTGTCGGTGTTCGATCCACGGCGTGGCGAGAGCCCTTGCTACCACTGCCTGTACGGACACGGCAGCGAAGCCGAACTGACCTGCAGCGAGGCCGGCGTGGTCGGGCCATTGGTCGGTCTGGTCGGCAGCTTGCAGGCGCTGGAAGCGTTGAAGGTGCTGGTCGGTTTTGGTGAACCATTGGTGGGGCGACTGTTGTTGATCGACGCCTTGGGCTCGCGATTCCGTGAGCTTCGCGTCAAGCGCGATCCGGGCTGCAGCGTCTGTGGCGCCCGCCATGCGTGAAGCGCCGATCGGCGTGTTCGATTCCGGGGTCGGCGGCTTGTCGGTCCTCGGCGAAATTCAGCGCTTGCTGCCTAACGAGTCGCTGCTTTATGTCGCCGATTGCGGGCACATTCCTTACGGCGAGAAAACCCCGGAATTCATCCGCCAGCGTTGCAGTGCGATGGCAGGATTTTTTCACCAGCAGGGTGCCAAGGCTTTGGTACTGGCATGCAATACCGCGACCGTGGCCGGTGTTGCCGACCTGCGTCGTGATTTCCCGGACTGGCCGATTGTCGGCATGGAACCGGCGGTCAAACCGGCCGCAGCGGCCACGCGAAGCGGCGTGGTTGGCGTCCTGGCCACGACCGGCACATTGCAGAGCGCAAAGTTTGCCGCGTTGCTCGATCGTTTCGCGGCTGACATAAAAGTCATCACCCAGCCCTGTCCGGGACTGGTCGAACTGATCGAAACGGGTGATCTGCACAGCGCCGAATTACGCACTTTATTGCAAGGTTACGTCGCTCCATTGCTGGCGCAAAACTGCGACACAATCATTCTTGGCTGCACCCACTATCCCTTCCTCAAGCCGTTACTCAGGTCGATGATCGCCGACGATGTCAGCCTGATCGATACCGGAGCTGCCGTGGCCCGGCAGTTGCAGCGCTTGCTCGCCGAGCGTGATCTGCTGGCGCAACGTCCGAGCCAGCCTGTGAAGTTCTGGACCAGCGGCGATCCGCAATCCCTCAGAAAAATCCTACCGTTGCTGGGCCAAACTGCGTCGAATGTGCAAAACTTCGACTTGTAAAAAAAATGTGAAATAACTAAAAAAACGCTGAACTTCTGACCAAGCGCGGATTTCTATAGCGACAGCAGCAACTAAAAACCAAACGATCGTTCCGGAAAAGGAAGTTTCAAAGTGAAGCGACTATTCTGCTTGGCCGCGATTGCGGCCGCACTGATGGGGCAAAGCATTTCTGCACAAGCCGCTGGCGTTGAATTCGCCGTCGGCGGTACCAGCGATTCGACAATGACGTATCGCTTAGGCATGAATTTCGACTGGGACAAGAGCTGGCTGCAGAGCGACGTGGGTCGCCTGACTGGCTACTGGAGCGGTGCCTACACGTACTGGGAAGGTGACAAGACTTCCAGCAACAACAGCCTGTCGTTCTCGCCTGTATTCGTTTACGAGTTTGCCGGTCAGTCGGTCAAACCGTACGTGGAAGCGGGTATCGGCGCGGCGTTCTTCTCCAACACCGAATACGAAAGCAACAAACTGGGCGGCTCCTTCCAGTTCGAAGACCGCATCGGTGTCGGCCTGCGCTTCAACGGCGGCCACGAAGTCGGCATCCGCGCCACGCACTACTCCAACGCCGGCCTGTCCAGCGACAACGATGGTGTAGAAAGCTACGCGCTGCATTACACAATGCCGCTGTAACACGCCGCTACGCGGAACCAACGTGGGAGCGAGCCTGCTCGCGAAAGCCGAGTGTCAGTCAATTCAAATGGTGGCTGACACACCGCCTTCGCGAGCAGGCTCGCTCCCACAGTTGTTTCTGCGTTGTCAAAGAAATCAGCGGTAGGCTGTCGCAATACCCCGGCGCTCTTCGATGCACTCCGGCGCGCCCATTTCAAACTCGCGGCAAATCAGCGGGCGTCGTTCATAGATCGTGCACATCATGCTGTCGCGATCCAGCGCCGCGCACCAGCCGTCGTCCAGACGCAGCATCACTTCGCCGCCCCATTCATCGGTATCGATAAAGCGATCAGGTACGCCGGTGTCGGTGATCAGCATCACTTCGAGCTGGCAGCAGCACGCCGCACAGGTCGAGCAGGTGACCGCCGGTTCGGCGATTTGTGTGTGGGGGATGGTTTTCATCGTGGCAGTGTAAGGCAGTGATCGCCGTGGGTGTGAAAGCGCTGACGGACGCTCACGGCGCCAGACGCCGCGCCATCAAATGCAACAGTGGGAACAAGCCTGCCCAGAGCAGGCCAATGACGATCAGCGTCGCCGCCTCGCCGTAGGGAAATTGCACGCCGGCCAGGCGTCCGCCGCCGTAGTACGACAATGCGCCGCCCAACGCGCCAAGTGCGCTGGCCAGCCACCATGGCCGCGCGCTCCAGGCCAGGCAGTGGCGCAACGTGGTGGCGAGCAGCGCCCAGAGCAGCATCAGCCACAGCGGAATCAGCGGTGAGGCGTCTGCAAAGCGGAACACGTCGAGGTAACGCAAGACGCTGTCCACCGCCGTGCCGACAATCACCACGCACAGAATCAAACGACCTTCTGCCGCCCAACTGCTGATCCAGCGCAGATGAATCACCAGAGCCGCCACCGCCAGCAGCAGCCACAAACTGTTGCCGCCGAGCACGCAGGCCAGCCAGCCGAGCTGAAACAGCACGGCATTGGCGATTCGCTCACGCATCGAAGCGCCCGAGCAGGGGAGCGGTCATCGCCGCCGGTTTGGCCAGCAGCAATTGCGCGGTGCCGATGGTGCGTTCGAGGAATCCGCCCTCGCAATAGCACAGGTAAAACTCCCACAAACGCAGGAAATAATCGTCGTAGCCCAGTTCGCTCAGGCGACCATGGGCGAGGCGAAAGTTCTCGTGCCACAGGCGCAGGGTCTTGGCGTAATGCAGGCCGAAATCTTCCATGTGCAGCAGGTTCATGTCGGTTTCGCGGCTGACCACATCGAGCATCTTGTGCACCGAGGGCAGGGCGCCGCCGGGGAAGATGTAGCGCTGGATAAAGTCGACGCTGCGCTTGGCCTGTTCGTAGCGTTGCTCGCGAATGGTGATCGCCTGGAGCAGCATCAGGCCGTTGCTCTTGAGCAACTGCGCGCATTGCTTGAAGTAGGTGGGCAGGAACCGATGGCCGACCGCTTCGATCATCTCGATCGACACCAGTTTGTCGTACTCGCCGCTCAGGTCGCGGTAATCCTTGAGCAGCAAGGTGACGCGGTCCTGCAAGCCCAATTGTTCGATGCGTTTGGCAGTGAACGCGAACTGCTCTTTCGACAGCGTCGTGGTGGTCACGCGGCAACCGTAATGCTGCGCCGCGTACAACGCCATGCTGCCCCAACCGGTGCCGATTTCCAGCAGGTGGTCGCTGGGTTTGAGCGCGAGTTTCTGGCAGATGCGCTCGAGTTTGTTCAGTTGCGCCTGTTCCAGGGTGTCGCTCGGCGAAAGGAACTGGGCGGCGGAATACATCATGGTCGGGTCGAGAAACTGTTCGAACAGTTCATTGCCGAGGTCGTAGTGCGCGGCGATGTTTTTCTGCGAACCCTTGCGCGTGTTGCGATTGAGCCAGTGCAGCCCTTGTACGAAGGGCCGGCCCAGACGCGCCAGGCCACCTTCCATGGCATCGAGTACATCGAGATTGCTGACGAACACGCGCACCACAGCAGTCAGGTCTGGCGAACTCCAATAGCCGTGGATGAATGCTTCGCCGGCGCCGATCGAGCCGCTGCTGGCGACCATGCCCCACAGGGCCGGGTCGAGTACATGGACTTCGCCGAGCAGAGCACTGCCCGGGGTGCCGAAAAGCATTTGTTCGCCATCCTCGACGACCATCAATTGTCCGTGTTTGAGCTGGGCCAATTGGCGCAACACGCCACGGCGCAGCAGCGAGCCGGTCAAACCGTTGGTGCTGAAGCGACCGAGCGGCAGGCTAGAGGATTTCATGGTGCGGCTCCTTCGGAGGCACAGTGGCGGTTTTAAAGCTGCCGTCGGCAGCCTGGTGAGGGAAGATCGGCGCGCGCTTGAGCAGCAGTCGCAGTGCTTGCCAATAAATCGCCAGAGCGGTTTTTGCGGTCATCCACGGAAAGCGCCGCAGGTAGCGATGCAGGCTGCGACGATCGAGCGGTTCACGGCGCAGATTGAGCGTGGCGTCGAACAGTTTCTCGTTGCCCTGCCAATCGGCCATGTGCACGCCAAGGCTTTGCGCAGCGGGGCTGAAGCTCATGCGGTATTCGAGGTCGCGGGGCAGAAACGGCGAGACGTGAAACGCCTTGGCCACAGCGAAATGCTGATGGAAATCCACTAGGCTGGTCGGCGTCTGCGCCGGCAGCACATAGTGATAACGCTCGCGCCACGGCGTGTTGGTCACTTCACAAACGATCGCCGCCAGTTGCCCGTCGGCTTCATGGCAGTAGAAGAAACTCACCGGATTGAACGACAGCCCCCAGCTGCGCGGCTGGGTCAGCAGGCATACCGCGCCTTGTGGCTCATGACCGATGGCTGCGCCGACCTGCTGACGCACGGCGTCGATCAGGCGCATGCCCTTGCCGGTGAAGGCTTTCAGGTAATCGGTTTCGCGAAACGAGAACGGCGCAAAGCGGCTGCGCCCGGCCAGTGGCGACAGGGCCAGCACAGCGTCCTGCTCGCTCAGATCGAGATAGAGCAGGCCGATGCGGTAGCGGAATTCGTGGCGGCGCGGCGAAAAACGTCGGTGGCCGATGACGCCGTTGTACAGAGCGCTGTTCACAGTGTTTCACCGAACGCGGCGGCTACGCGCAGCCCGCTGACCACGCCATCTTCATGAAAGCCGTTGGCCCAGTAGGCGCCGCAATAATGCGTGTGCTGCTCGCCGTCGAGTTCGCCCCAACGGTTTTGCGCGGCCGCTGCGGCGAGGGTGTATTGCGGGTGGGCGTAGGTATAGCGGGCCAGCACTTTATCCGGGCTGATGCCGGCAGTCTGGTTGAGGCTGACGCAGAACGTGGTGTCGCTCTCGATGCCCTGCAGAATGTTCATGTTGTACGTGACCGCCGCGCGCGTATGGCCGGCGCCGCCGAGGCGATAGTTCCAGCTGGCCCAGGCCAGTTTGCGCGTTGGCAGCAGGCGCGTGTCGGTGTGCAGCACGACGTCGTTGTCGGCGTAGAGCAGGGCACCGAGAATCGAACGCTCGGCGTCGCTCGGGTTGGCCAGCAGGTTCAGCGCCTGATCGCTGTGACAGGCGAACACCACTTTGTCGAAATGTTCGAGGCCGGCCGGGCTGTGGATAACTACGCCGTGCTGGTTGCGCTCGACGCGCTTGACCGGGCAGTTCAGGCGGATCCTGTCGCTGAATGGAGCAGTCAGCGGCGCCACATAGGCACTGGAACCGCCTTCAATGACCTGCCACTGCGGACGATCGCTGACTGAGAGCAGGCCATGATTCTTGAAGAAACGCAGGAAGAATTGCAGCGGGAAATTGAGCATTTCCGCCATCGGCATCGACCAGATCGCCGCGCCCATCGGCACGATGTAATGCAGGATGAAACGCTCGCCGTAGCCGCCAGCCTTGAGGTAATCATCGAGGGTGGTGTCGGCGGCGATGCGCAGTTCGATCAGGTCGCGCTGGGCTTCTTTGTTGAAGCGCAGAATGTCGCGCAGCATGCCCCAGAACCCCGGCGACAACAGATTGCTGCGCTGGGCGAACAGGCTGTTGAGGTTGTTGCCGTTGTATTCCACGCCGGTGTCCGGGTCGGTTACCGAAAAGCTCATTTCGGTCGGCTTGAACGCCACGCCAAGCTGGTTGAGCAAGCGAATGAAATTCGGATAGGTCCAGTCGTTGAACACGATGAAACCGGTATCGATGGCGAACGATTGCCCGGCCACGCTGACCGGTACGGTGTGGGTATGGCCGCCGACCCAGTCACTCGCTTCGAACACGGTGATGTCGTGGCGGCGGTTCAGCAGGTAGGCGCAGGTGAGCCCGGCGATACCGCTGCCAATTACGGCGATTTTCATATCGGGTCCCGCTGCGGTGGGTTCTTGCGCACCATGCGTTTGCCGATCGCCAATTGCGCGCGGGCGGGCAGTTTCGACAGCGGCCACAGCGCGGCCATGAACAGTCCGGGGAAGGCAATTTCCAGCGGACGGTCCTTGAGTTTGGCGAAGATGTGCCGCGCCGCTTTATCCGCAGGCCAGCTCAGCGGCATCGGGAAATCGTTCCTCTCGGTCAGCGGCGTTTCGACAAAACCCGGGCTGATGATGGTGACTTCAATGCCTTCATCCGCCAGATCGATGCGCAGCGATTCGAATAGGTAACGCAGCCCGGCCTTCGATGCGCCGTAGGCTTCGGCCCGTGGCAGCGGCAGGTAAGTCACCGAGCTGGCCATGCCGACCAGATGCGGCGCGGTGCCTTTGCGCAACAGCGGCAGGGCGGCTTCGATGCAATAGCTGCTGGCGAGCAGATTGGTGCGTACCACGTGCTCGATGATCGAGGAATCGAACTGGCGCGCGTCGACATATTCACAGGTGCCGGCGTTGAGAATCACGCTGTCCAGCGAACCCCAGGCCTCGGCGATCTGCTCACCGATTTCACGCACGGTCTGACTGTTGGTCAGATCGCCGGGCACCACCAGCACCTGGCCCGGGTAACGCTGGGACAAAACTTTGAGCGGCGCGGCCGAGCGCGAGCTGACCGCCAGGTGTGCGCCGCTTTTCAGAATGTCCTCACACAAGGCTGCACCGATGCCACTGCTGGCGCCGGTCAACCAATACCGCCGTGGAGGTGTACGACTCATCCCATTCTCCTTTTCAGCCAGGCAATCGCCCGGCCCAATATTGGCAAGTGTTCATACAGCAGCGCCCCGGCATCGAAATAATCCCGATGGCGATAAACCTTGTCGCGCCAGAGCAGGTGCGAGCAGCCACCGACCCTGATTTCCCGACCGTTGGCCAGGCGCGGATGGCGATAACTCATGACCCAGCGCAGGTAACCCTCACCTTCGCGGATCTGGTCAAAGCCGTGAAAATCGAAACGCAGATCGCTGACGTTGGCGTACAGCTCACTGAAGTAATCCCGCAGTTGTGGCAGGCCCTGAACTTCGTGCAGCGGATCGGTGAAATGAATGTCGTCGCTGTACAGCTCTCCGAGGCGATGCAGGTTGTCTTTGTTCAACCCGCAAAACTCGCGGGCGAAGCTGCGCAGGAATTCACTCATCGCTGCCGCCCACAGGCTGGCGCGACGGCAGGTTCTTGAACGCCGTCAGCGCACGCTCGCGTGAGGCGCTGAGGTTGACGATCGGGGCCGGATAATCGGCCACGCCGAACAGTCCTCCGGCTGCCGCCGGATTGTGCACTTCCTTCTTGTTGAGCCCGGCCAGTTCCGGCAACCAGTGCTTGATGAACACGCCTTCGGCATCAAATTTTTCCGACTGGCTCAACGGGTTGAAGATACGGAAGTACGGCGCCGAGTCGGTGCCGGTCGATGAGCTCCACTGCCAGCCACCGTTGTTGGCCGCCAGGTCGCCGTCGATCAGGTGGCGCATGAAAAAGCGTTCGCCCTCGCGCCAGTCGATCAACAGATTTTTGGTCAGGAACATCGCCACGACCATGCGCAGGCGATTGTGCATCCAGCCGGTTTCGAGCAATTGGCGCATCGCCGCGTCGATGATCGGCAGTCCGGTGCGTGCCTCCTGCCAGGCCTTGAGTTCTTCCGGCGCATCGCGCCAGGCCAGCGCTTCGGTTTCCGGGCGGAAGGCGCGATGCCGGGAGACGCGTGGGTAGCCGACCAGAATGTGTTTATAGAACTCGCGCCACAGCAGCTCGTTGATCCAGGTCACTGCGCCGACTTTGCCGCTTTCGAACTCGCCCTGATTGCTTTGCAGTGCAGCGTGCAAGCACTGGCGTGGCGAGATCACCCCGGCGGCGAGGTACGCCGACAATTGGCTGGTGCCGGGTTTGGCCGGGAAATCGCGTTCGCTGCGGTAGTAGTCGATCTGCGCGTCGGTGAAGGTGTCGAGGCGGCGCCGCGCCTCTTGCTCGCCGGCCGGCCACAAGGCGCGCAGGGATTCGCTCGGCGTGGCGAAGCCTTTGACCGCCTCCGGAATTGCGTCACTTTCGATACCCAGCGCGGCCTGTTTGCCCGGTGCCTTTACAAGTGCAGGCATCGAGCGATGCAGGCGCTCGTAGCAGACCTTGCGAAACTGACTGAACACCTGGAAGTAGGTGCCGGTCTTGGTCAGGATCGTGCCGGGTTTGAACAGCAACTGATCCAGATAGCTGTGGAACTCGATGCCCTCGGCCCGCATCGTTTCGGCCACGGCTTCATCGCGGCGGCTTTCGTGGACGCCGTATTCCTCGTTGACGTGCACCGCCTCGATCTTCAATTGCCGGCACAGCTTGAGCAGTTCTGCTGGCGCCTGATCCCAGTGCGGCGCGCTGCGAATCAACAGCGGAATGTTCAGCGCGCCGAGGCTCTGGCTCAGTTCGCGCAAATTGCGTAGCCAGAAATCCACTTTGCACGGCGCATCGTCGTGCTCCAGCCATTGCTGCGGACTCAACAGATACACTGCCACAGTCGGGCCGCGCGCTGCGGCGGCCGCGAGGGCGGTGTTGTCATGTTGGCGCAGGTCGCTGCGCAGCCAGATCAGTTGCATGTGATTAAACCCATCATCAAATCAATCCGCGCTCGAGCAGCGCCTGGTGTGCGGCAAGCGGATCTTCAGCCAGGAACAGATCGGCAGTCTGGGCGGTGCGTGCGGACAACTCGGTGTGGTGAATGTGCACCGTGGGGCCAGCAATCAAGGTCGGGCAGTTGACGTTCGCCAACAGCTTGGGCAGCTGCGCCAGTTGCATGGCTTTGCTCGAATACAGCAGCACGCCACGGGCTTGCAGATGCTCGACGGTCAGCGCCAGTTCACCGGCCGGCAGTGGCCAGTCGAACACTTGCACCGGGCAATCGGCACTGCTGATCAGCCATGCGCACAGCCACAGATGTGGCTCCAGCGGCAGGTCGGAATGATTGATCAACAGCAGCGGCGCCGAATGCAGCTGGCGGTTGTTATGGTAAATGCGTGCGCCGAATTTGCTGCGCAACCAGGAAAAGAAAAACGTCCGTTCCATCTGTGCGCCGAACTGGCCCTGCCAGCGCTGTTCGAGCTCGGCCAGCAACGGCATCAGCAATTGCTCGCACAGCGTCCGTGGCGGATACAAGGCAATGGCCTGATTGACGCTGTCATCCAGCGCGCGCTCATTGAGCGAGGTGACCGCCGACAGCAACGTCTGATGCAGACGCTGCCAATCGTTTTCCACGGTTTCCGTGAAGGCCTGCGGCGCATCGAGCAGTGGCTTGACCTGGCTGACCGCAACGCCACGGTTGAGCCAGGTAAGGATGGCCATGATCCGCTGCACATGTTCAGCGCTATACAGTCGATGGCCCTTGGGCGTGCGCTGGGGCACCACCAACCCATAGCGACGTTCCCACGCGCGCAGGGTGATGGCGTTGACGCCGGTCTGCCGCGCGACTTCGCGAATCGGCAACCAGCCCTCGTCGAGGGCTTTCTTGAAGTCGGCGCCGAGGTCTTCCCGGGCGCTGCTGTCGGTTTTATCGTTCATTAGATCGCGTTTCGCAGACTGAGGTTTTCCGGGTGCGGCTGCAGGTAAACCTGCTGCGCGATGTACGGGTCCGGATGGAGTCGAAAGTGGTGTTTGAGCAGCGTCAACGGCACCACCAGCGGCACGATGCCCTGGCGATACTGGCCGATGATCTGCTGCATTTCCTGTTTGTCTTCGGCGCTCAGCGATTGTTTCAAATAACCGCTGAGGTGCAGCAGCACGTTGCAATGGGTGCCGCGCGTGGCGCATTTCTTCAGCGCGGCCATCAGCTCGCTGAAGTAGCGCGGGCCGAGCTCGGCGGGATCGCTGTCAGCCATATTGCCGAGCATCTTGCCGAGGTTTTTGTATTGCAGCGGGTTGTGCGCCATCAGCAGGTACTTGTAGCGCGAATGGAACTCGGTAAGGGCGCGGCGGCTCAGGCCCTCGGCGAGCACTTGCTGCCAGGCGCTGTAGGCCAGGACGCGGGTGATGAAGTTTTCCCGCAGCACCGGATCGTTGAGGCGCCCGGCTTCTTCCACCGGCAGATCCGGATGTTGGGCACAGAATGCCTGCGCATAGATGCCGCGTCCGCCACCGTTCACTGGCGCGCCGTTGTCGTGATAGACCTTGACCCGTTCCAGCCCGCAGGAGGGCGACTGCTGCATGAAGATGTAGCCGGACAGGTCCTGCAACTCGGCGGCCATTTTCTCGCCGTACTCGGCCAGTGGCCTGGTGACGTTGATGGTCCGGTCGACGGTGCCGACGGCCTCGGGTTGTTCAGGGTCGCCGACCAGCCGGATCGGCTCACGGGGAATGCCCATGCCGATGGCGACTTCCGGGCACAGCGGGACGAAATCGAAATATTCGGTGAGGGTACGGCTGCATAGCCGCGATTCCTTGTGCCCACCGTTGTAGCGCACTTCTTCGCCCAACAGGCAGGCGCTGATGGCGATCTTCGGCTTGGACAGGGAAGCAGTAGACATGAGCACCTCGAATCTATACCTGTACAGAGAGTTATCGCTGTACAACTTTTCCTCAGCATAGATCGATGGATGTACAAGTCAAATGATTTGTATAAGATTTTTGTGCGGCGTTGATCTGTGGGAGCGAGCCTGCTCGCGAAAGCAGTGGGGCAGTCGACGAATTCGAATCTGATACAGCGCTTTCGCGAGCAGGCTCGCCACCGCAAGGGAAATCTATTTCCAGCCGAGTAACCAGTGCTCGCTGTCTTTCAGCACCTGCCAATCGAGTCGCTCGCTACGCTGGGTCAGCACCGCCTGCAATTCAACTTCCAGCACCGTACCTTCCTCGTCGCGGATCAGTTCGGTGACCAGAAAATGTTTTTCGCGATTTTGCGGATGGGCTGCTGTCCACTTCGACAGCAGCAATTTGCGCGGATTGATACGATTCATTGCAGGTGTTCGTGCAAGCGACGTGCAGCCTCCTGACCACTGAGCCAGGCGCCTTCAACGCGGCCCGACAGGCACCAGTCGCCACAGGCGTACAGGCCCAGATCGACATCAGCCAGTGTGGTCCATTCATGGCCGGTGGCGGGGCGGGCGTAGAGCCAGCGGTGGGCGAGGCTGAAGGTCGGCGCAGGCATGGCGCTGTGCAGCAGTTCGGCGAAAGCACCGTGCAGATGCTCGATCACCGCCTCCTTGGAGAGGTCGATGTGTTGCCGGCTCCAGGCGCTGGTTGCATGCAGCACCCACGTGTCGAGAGTGCTGTCGCGCCCGGGTTTGCTGCGGTTGCGCGCCAGCCAGTCGAGCGGGCTGTCCTGTACGAAGCAGCCTTCGATTGGCGTATCCAGCGGGGTTTCGAAGGCGAGAGCGACGGCCCAGGTCGGCTCCATTTTCACCCCGGCCGCGACGCCGGCAAGTTTCGGTGCGGCGGCCAGCAACGCGGTGGCTTGCGGTGCCGGTGTGGCGATCACCACATGGCTGAAGGGGCCGTGGGTGCAGCCATCGGCGTCCTGCAGATGCCAGTGCTCTTCACCGCGATAGACCTCGGTGATGCGGCAGGCAAACTGCACGTCCAGGCCATCGAGCAGGCCACGGGTGATGGCGCTCATGCGCGGCGTGCCGACCCAGCGGGTCTGCTCGTCCGGCGACATGTTCAGTTGGCCGCCCTGGAAGGTGTACAGCTGCGGCGCCCACTCGGCGGCCCAGCCCTGGCTCTGCCAGCGCTGCACTTCGGTGACGAAGCGCCGGTCACGCGCGGTGAAGTATTGAGCGCCCAAGTCCAGCGAGCCGGCGTCGCTGCGCTTGCTCGACATGCGCCCGCCGCTGCCGCGGCTTTTATCGAACAGTTGAACGGTATGCCCGGTCTCTGTCAGAGCCTGAGCGGCGGAGAGCCCGGCGATGCCGGTGCCGATGATTGCGATAGGTACAGTCATAGGGGCCTCGTTTACCTTTCTGTACAGACTACGCCGTCGATCAAACCTGTACAATTCTGTTTTTTGGTATAACTTCTAGCGTTCTCGTTCTGACAGCTTGGCCTATTGTTAAACCATAGAGCCTGCCCGATCGAAAAGATCCCTGCCTATAAAAATAGACTAGTGATCCGGGTTAAACGCCACGCGAGGAAGATGTCATGCACATATTGCTGACCGGCGGTACTGGTTTGATCGGACGTCAGCTCTGCCGGCATTGGCTGGAGCAGGGCCATCGGCTGACGGTGTGGAGTCGCCGCGCGGAAAAAGTCGCGCAGATCTGCGGCGCGCAAGTGCGCGGAATTTCGCGTCTGGAGGACCTCGGCGAAGAGCCGCTGGATGTGATCGTCAATCTCGCCGGTGCGCCGATTGCCGACCGCCCCTGGACTCATCGCCGTAAGGCGTTGCTGTGGAGCAGCCGCATCACCCTGACGGAAACGCTGCTGGCGTGGCTGGAAACTCGCGCGCAGAAACCGGCGCTGCTGATTTCCGGCTCGGCGATCGGCTGGTACGGCGACGCTGGCGAACGCGAGTTGACTGAAGAATCACCGCCCGGCATCGACGACTTCGCCAGTCAGTTGTGTATCGCTTGGGAAGAGACCGCGCTGCGTGCCGAGAACCTCGGCATCCGCGTGGTGCTGGTGCGAACCGGTCTGGTGCTGTCGGCCGAGGGCGGCTTTTTGTCGCGGCTGTTGCTGCCGTTCAAGCTCGGGCTCGGCGGGCCTTTGGGCAATGGTCGGCAGTGGATGCCATGGATCCATATCGACGATCAAATCGCCTTGATTGATTTTCTTCTGCACCGGAATCAGGCCAGCGGTCCTTATAATGCCTGCGCGCCGAAACCTGTGCGCAACCGCGAATTTGCCAAGACCCTGGGCAGTGTGTTGCACCGCCCGGCGTTCATGCCGATGCCGACCCTGGCGCTGAAAGTCATGCTCGGCGAGCTGTCACTGTTATTGCTTGGCGGCCAGCGCGCGACGCCGGCACGCCTGGTGGAAGCGGGGTTCAGCTTCCGCTTTACGGATTTACGCGCGGCTCTGGATGATCTCTCCAGCCGCCTCTGAAATAGGACGTTGCATGACCGATCACGCTTTGCTTCTGGTCAACCTGGGCTCTCCGGCCTCCACCTCGGTGGCCGATGTGCGCAGCTACCTCAATCAATTTCTGATGGACCCCTACGTGATCGACCTGCCATGGCCGCTGCGGCGGTTGCTGGTGTCGCTGATCCTGATCAAGCGCCCCGAGCAATCGGCCCATGCCTACGCCTCGATCTGGTGGGAGGAGGGCTCGCCGCTGGTGGTGCTCAGCCGCCGCTTGCAGGAGCAGATGACCCGGACGTGGAAACACGGCCCGGTGGATCTGGCGATGCGTTATGGCGAGCCGTCGATCGAAACCTGTCTGCTGCGTCTGGTCAAAGCGGGACATAAGAAGATCACGCTGGCGCCGTTGTACCCACAGTTCGCCGACAGCACCACGACCACCGTGATCGAAGAAGCCCGACGCGTGCTACGCGAGAAGAAACTCGACGTGCAGTTGTCGATCCTGCAACCGTTCTACGATCAGCCGGAATACATCGAAGCACTGGCCGCCAGCGCGCGTCCGCATCTGCAGCAGGATTACGATCATCTGCTGCTGAGCTTTCACGGTTTGCCTGAGCGCCATCTGAGCAAACTCGATCCCACGGGCAATCACTGTCTCAAAGGCGCCGATTGCTGCCAGACCGCCTCGCCGGCGGTATTGGCAACCTGTTATCGCGCGCAGTGTTTCCGTACCGCCGCCGCCTTCGCCAAAAGCATGGGGCTGGCGGACGGTAAATGGTCGGTGTCGTTTCAGTCACGCCTGGGCCGGGCGAAATGGATCGAGCCGTACACCGAAGCGCGGCTGGATGAACTGGCCAAAAGCGGGGCGAAAAAGATTCTGGTGATGTGCCCGGCGTTCGTTGCCGATTGCATCGAGACGCTGGAAGAGATTGGCGATCGCGGTAGGGAACAGTTCCGCGAAGCGGGGGGCGAAGAGTTGGTGCTGGTGCCGTGCCTGAACGACGACCCGCAATGGGCCAAGGCGTTGGCGACCCTCTGCGAAAGAGCGCCGCTGGCCCTCTGAGCAAGCCCGCTCACACAGTGATCGTTCCCACGCTCTGCGTGGGAATGCAGCCCGTGACGCTCCGCGTCACTTGAGGCATCCCCACGCGGAGCGTGGGAACGATCATTGCGGGGGGTTAAATCAGTGGCTCATCCGCCTTCTTCTGCTTCCAGCCGTCATTGCCCGGCAGGATCAGGTTCAGCGCAATCGCCACCACCGCGCACAGCGCGATGCCTTTGAGGCCGAAGTCATCAGGACCGGTGCCGGTGCCGACCAGCACGCCGCCGATACCGAACACCAGCGTCACCGAAACAATCACCAGGTTGCGCGCTTCGCCCAGGTCGATCTTGTGGCGGATCAGGGTGTTCATGCCCACTGCCGCGATCGAACCGAACAGCAAGCACAGAATCCCGCCCATTACCGGCACCGGAATGCTTTGCAGCAGCGCGCCGAACTTGCCGATGAACGCCAGGGTGATGGCGAAGATCGCCGCCCAGGTCATGATTTTCGGGTTGTAGTTCTTGGTCAGCATCACCGCGCCGGTCACTTCGGCGTACGTGGTGTTGGGCGGGCCTCCGAACAGGCCGGCGGCCGTGGTGGCGATGCCGTCACCGAGCAGGGTGCGATGCAGGCCCGGCTTCTTCAGATAGTCACGACCGGTCACGCTACCCACGGCAATCACGCCGCCGATGTGTTCGATCGCCGGGGCCAGCGCCACCGGAACGATGAACAGAATCGCCTGCCAGTTGAACTCCGGCGCGGTGAAATGCGGCAGGGCGAACCAAGGCGCTGCGGCAATCTTCGCCGTGTCGACCACGCCGAAATAGAACGATATGGCAAAACCCACCAGCACGCCGGAAATGATCGGCACCAGACGGAAGATGCCCTTGCCGAACACCGCCACGATCAACGTGGTCAGCAGCGCCGGCATGGAAATCATCATCGCCGTCTGATAGTGGATCAGCTCGGTGCCGTCGCCGGCCTTGCCCATCGCCATGTTCGCGGCAATCGGCGCCATGGCCAGGCCGATGGAAATGATTACCGGACCAATCACCACCGGTGGCAGCAGACGGTCAATGAAACCGGTGCCTTTGATCTTTACGGCGAGGCCGAGGAAGGTGTAGACGAAACCGGCCGCCATCACCCCGCCCATGGTCGCGGCGAGGCCGAACTGGCCCTTGGCGAGAATGATCGGCGTGATGAAGGCGAAGCTCGACGCGAGGAACACCGGCACCTGTCGCCCGGTGACGATCTGGAACAGGATCGTCCCCAGACCCGCGGTGAACAGTGCCACGTTCGGGTCCAGGCCGGTGATCAGCGGCATCAGCACCAGGGCACCGAAGGCCACGAACAGCATCTGCGCACCGGACAGCACCGTGCGCCAGAGCGGATCGTTGAACTCTTGCTGCATGGTTACGCGTCCTTCTGCTTGGTGCCGAAGATCTTGTCACCGGCGTCGCCAAGCCCAGGAATGATGTAGCCGTGCTCGTTCAAACGTTCATCGATGGACGCGGTGTAGATGGTCACGTCCGGGTGCGCCTGTTCGACGACAGCAATGCCTTCCGGCGCGGCCACCAGGACCATGGCACGGATGTCGCGGCAACCGGCCTTTTTCAGCAGGTCGATGGTGGCAACCATGGAGCTGCCGGTGGCGAGCATCGGGTCGATGATCATCGCCAGACGCTCATCGATTTCCGGTACCAGTTTTTCCAGATAGGTGTGCGCTTGCAGGGTTTCTTCGTTGCGGGCAACGCCCACAGCGGAGACCTTGGCGCCCGGAATCAGGCTGAGCACGCCTTCGAGCATGCCGATACCGGCACGCAGGATCGGCACGACGGTGATCTTCTTGCCGGCGATCTTCTCCACCGACACGGTGCCGCACCAACCGGCAATGTCGTAGGATTCGAGCGGCAGATCTTTTGTAGCTTCATAGGTCAACAGGGCGCCGACTTCCTGAGCGAGCTCGCGGAAATTCTTGGTGCTGATGTCAGCGCGGCGCATCAGGCCGAGTTTATGACGGATCAGCGGATGGCGGATCTCGAGGATGGGCATGGGAAAGGCTCCGGCGGCGGGCAAAAAAACCGGCCTAGATTAATCTATCCGAGGGTGATGTCCTATAGGACATTCTGTACGTTAGTCCATAAGAGCTTGATTCGACCTCGCGGGATGCGTACCTTTGCCCGCTTTTCCAATTCCGCCAACCCCTGGAGAGCGCCATGTCCGCTGATCTCGAGCATATCCGTCAAATCATGCGAGAGGCTGACTGCCTGTACACCGAGTCTGAAGTCGAGGCGGCCATCGCCCGCGTCGGTGCACAAATCAACGAGCAACTGGCTGACAGCAACCCGGTGGTGTTCTGCGTGATGAACGGCGGCCTGATCTTCTCCGGCAAACTGCTGACGCATCTGCAATTCCCGCTGGAAGCGTCCTACCTGCACGCGACCCGTTATCGCAACGAAACCAGCGGCGGCGACCTGTTCTGGAAAGCCAAGCCGGAAGTCTCGTTCATCGACCGCGACGTGCTGATCATCGACGACATCCTCGATGAAGGTCATACCCTGGGCGCGATCATCGACTTCTGCAAACACGCCGGCGCACGCAAAGTGCACACCGCCGTGCTGATCGACAAGGACCACGACCGCAAGGCACGTCCTGACCTGAAAGCCGATTTCGTCGGCCTGCCGTGCATCGACCGCTACATCTTCGGTTATGGCATGGACTACAAAGGCTACTGGCGCAATGCCAACGGGATTTACGCCGTTAAAGGCATGTAAGAACCTGCATTGCCCCCTGTGGGAGCGAGCCCGCTCGCGAAGGCGTCGTGTCAGTCAGCATCATTGAAAACTGACACACCGCTTTCGCGAGCAGGCTCGCTCCCACAGTTGTTTTTGTGTGTGCTGATCCTTGCGCGACAGCCATGCTAGAGTGCTCGGCCCCGCCCCCGGAGCCTGTCATGCGCCTCTTGATCCGCAGTCTCGCCGCCCTGTTGCTGTCTCTCAGCCTGCCGCTGTCCGCCGCGCCGATGCACAGCCAGTTCCTGCCGCCGGACGATCTGACCCTGCGCGACGCTGAACCCGAGCAACAGCAACTGCTGCAGGTCAGCGAGTATTCGGTGGTGGTCGGTGCGCAGCGCCAGTCCAATCAGCAGCCGATTCCGGTCACCTCATCCTTGTTGATCCGCCTCAAAGGCAAATCGCTGAACAAGGGCGCGAGCATTTCTCAGGTGCTGGTGAGTTTCGACGGCGAGAGCAAAAGCCTGAAAAAGCCGGCCTACGATGACAAAAGCAAAACCCTGACGCTGTTCTATCCGCTCGCTCAGTACCGCGTGGTGATGGATCTGCTGCGCAACGACACGGTGTATGTACAGTTCCTCAGTTATGCCAATGGCCATATCTGGGCCGATTTGCACACCGGGGCGATTCGTCCGCGTTGAGCCGGGCGGTCGGGCAGGGGTAAACTGCCCGCCCCGTGTCATGTCTGCGAGCTGGAGTCGGCAATGCGTAAAGATAAGAAACAAGTGATTGGTGACGAGATCGGCGATGAGCAGATCAAGCTGTTCCTCGATTTTGAGCCGGTCGACGCCACTTCGCCGTCGCTGCACAAACTGATCAAGGCCTACCGCGGTTTGCGCATCGATGACTTCGAGCGCTTTCTGGGCTTCTTTGTTGCGGCGGGTTATGACGTCGATGGCGAGGATGAGCAGGGCAACACTTTCGTCAAATTGATCAAGGATCATCGCAACGCTGGCGACTACATCGAATTGATCAAGAAGGCTCGCACCTGAGGCCACCTCACTACAAAGGTTTGTAAGCCAGGATTATTGGTTCTTGCCTGGCCATAAAAAACGCCCCGCACTCAAGGAGTACGGGGCGTTTTTTATGCCGCAAGATCAAGCGAAGCTTGGTGTCTCGCTGCTTTCTTCAACCAGTTCCAGGGCGATGTTGTTCTGCGTGTTGATCTTGCGATACAGCGCAGCATCGGTTTCCAGAACCTTTTCACGGGCCGGGAAGATCTCCGCCAGTTTGCTTGCCCACTCGCCGGACGCCTTGGCCGGGAAGCATTTTTCGATCAGTTCGAGCATGATCGAAACGGTCACCGACGCGCCTGGCGAAGCGCCGAGCAGGGCAGCGAGGGAGCCGTCTTTCGCGGCGACCAGTTCGGTACCGAACTGCAGGATGCCGCCCTTTTTCGGATCCTTCTTGATGATCTGCACCCGTTGGCCGGCCACTTCCAGGCGCCAGTCTTCGGCTTTCGCCTGCGGGTAGAAACGGCGCAGGGATTCCAGACGCTGTTCCATCGACTGCATCACTTCGCTGACCAGGTACTTGGTCAGGTCCATGTTGTTTTTCGCCACCGCCAGCATCGGCCCGATGTTGCCAGCGCGCACCGACATCGGCAGGTCCATGAAGGAGCCATGCTTGAGGAACTTGGTGGTGAAACCGGCGTATGGCCCGAACAGCAGGGATTTCTTGCCGTCGACGACGCGAGTGTCGAGGTGCGGCACCGACATCGGTGGCGAACCCACGGCCGCTTGGCTGTAGACCTTGGCCTGGTGGTGCTTGACCACTTCCGGGTTGTCGCAACGCAGCCACTGGCCACTGATCGGGAAGCCGCCGAAGCCTTTGCTTTCTTCGATACCCGAAGCCTGCAGCAACGGCAGGGCCGCGCCACCGGCACCGAGGAAGACAAACTTTGCGTCGACTTCGCGGGTGTTGCCGTTGTTGACGTCCTTGATGCTGACGGTCCAGCCGGCGCCGTTACGCTTGAGGCCGGTCACGCGCTTGCAGTATTTGACCTGGGTGTCCGGAGCACTGCTCAAATGCTTGAGCAACTGATTGGTCAGGGCGCCGAAGTTGACGTCGGTGCCGTTCATCACGCGGGTGGCGGCGAGGACTTCGTCGGGCGAGCGGCCCGGCATCATCAGCGGCATCCACTCGGCCATCTTGCCTTTGTCTTCGGTGTACTCCATGTCGGCAAACGCGTGGTGCTTGCTCAGGACATTGAAGCGCTCCTTGAGGAACGACACACCGCTTTCGCCCTGAACGAAACTCAGGTGCGGAACCGGGCTGATGAAGGATTTGCACGAGCCGAACGTGCCTTTTTTGGTCAGGTACGACCAGAACTGCTTCGACACCTCGAACTGGGTGTTGATGTGCACGGCTTTCTTGATGTCGACGCTGCCATCGGCAGCCTGCGGAGTGTAGTTCAGCTCGCACAGGCCGGCGTGACCGGTACCGGCGTTGTTCCACGGATTGGAACTCTCGGCGGCGCCGGAATCCATCAGCTCGACGACTTCCAGCTTGATCGCGGGGTCGAGCTCTTTGAGCAGTACGGCCAGGGTGGCACTCATGATGCCGGCCCCTACCAGAACTACGTCGACTGCTTCGTTATGCGCCATTTAACGCGTCTCCCAAATCTGCAGCACCAAATTGTCGGCATGGCTGCCAGGCGTTCCAGGGCAGGTCAGTGGGCCCGGGCTATCCGTGGTCAGGTGGGCCATGTCCGAATCTTCGCAATTTTTCGCAACTTCGACGGATGCGTGCGGCCTGGTTTCAAGCGTTCCATGAACGCATTTTGACGCAGGGCTGGCAATTCGACTTATGGTCGAGTCATCCGTTTTCGTGCAACCAAATCCGTAGCGGACAGGCTTCAGGCTCCGATGTTCGAGGTATACCCGGTCCTGTGTCGTTGGGCTGTTTCAGACGCTAATGGTGCATGTTCAGACGCAAAACTATTCATTTGCTCGCCACACTCTTGTGAAGTTGTGAAAACCCGTTTTTTTCACGCTCTTTTGAAGACGTGAACCTCAAAAAAGGGCTGCCTTGGCCTGGCACCTGCCCGCTAGGGCAAAACAACGCGGTGGCCGAGCGAATGACAGCTCTGCAGATTCGCGAAAAGCGGGTTTTTGCCGGAAGAACAGGCAAGCGCGCCAACTTCACTCGATCTGTGTGGGCGGCTCTCTGTGGGCGATTTTGATGTCGATGCATGCGCATTGACGCTGTTGCGGGGCCCGATCAGGAGACGTCCTTATAATCGGGGGGAGATTGTAGCGAAGAAATGCGCGTAGTTGCTCGTGTTTAATGACTTTTATTAGGCATCCGGTCAGATGCTCAACTGCACCTGACCCCGTGCGCGCATTTGTCGCGGTACGACCCGGGCGCTGGCGGGCAGCGGCTGGTTCAACCAGGTCAGGCGGATTTCTTCAATTTCCACCCAGCCGTCGCCCATCGGTTGCAGGCTGCACTGCTTGAAGGCTTGGCAACGGCCGTTGCGGTCAAGAAGGGCAAAGCTGCGATGCAGCGGGCGTGGGGCGAACAGCGAGATCAGATAACGCATGGCAGAGTTCCTTGAAAGAGGACTGCTTTGAAGCTTGTCGGCAAGCCATGACGCCGCGGTGTATGGACGGTGAAGAATGTGTGACAGGAACCGCTTTCGGCGGGGCGTGTCAGACATTGCAGTATTCACTGTGCGGCGCTGGTTACGCGCAGTGGCCCACCGCTATACTGCCGGCCTGTTTGTGCCTGATTCTGGAGAGAAGAGCATGTTGCAACGCCTGTTGTTCGGTTTGATCACTGTCGCCGGTTTGACCCTCGCCGGCTGCGCCCACAGCCCGCAACAACTGAATCCGGAGCCGAAGCTGACCACGCAACTGCCAGCGGTCGGTCGCGGCCAGCCTGTCATCGTGCGTGTGGTCGACGGTCGTCCGTCGCCAACCCTCGGCACCCGTGGCGGTCTGTACCCGGAAACCAGCGCCATCACCGTACAGCGCGAGCAGATCCTGCCCAAGCTGCAGGCCCAGGCCGAAGCCGCCGTGCGTCTGCTCGGCTTCACCCCGACCACTAACGCACCCAACGCGCCGCAGCTGACCGTGACCCTGGCCGAGCTGAAATACCAGTCGCCGAAAGAAGGCATGTACGTGACCGAAGCGACCATCGGCGCGACCTTCCGCTCCGACGTGCAGAACGCCAACCGCCGTTACAGCGGCCGTTACGGTGCGTCGCTGGACCAGCGCTTCGGCATGGCGCCGAATCAGGAAACCAACACCAAACTGGTCAGCGATGTATTGAGCGATGCACTGACGCGTCTGTTCAAGGACCCGACCGTGGGGCAGGTGCTCGCTGAGTAAGTTTGCAGCGAATCTGAAAAAGCCCGGGGCCAGTGATGGTTCCGGGCTTTTTTGTGGATCTGAGATTTGTGTCGTATGGGAAATCGATTCCCCTCACCCCAGCCCTCTCCCGAGGGAGAGGGAGCCGATCGCGTGTGCTTCAAAACCTGAATTCGGCGCGGTATCTCATGTCGGCGTATCTACCGCAAACACCTCGGTCAGTCCCCTCTCCCGAGGAAGAGGGAGCCGATCGCGTGTGCTTCAAAACCTGAATTCGGCGCGGTATCTCAAGTCGGCGTATCTACCGCAAACACCTCGGTCAGTCCCCTCTCCCTCTGGGAGAGGGCTAGGGTGAGGGTGCTTTTGACGTTCAGGCAGCCTGAGAATAAAAATCGAGCACGCTCACGCCAGTCAGCAAATCGGTCTCGGGCAAGTCCGCATGTTGATGCCCGCCCAGCGCGCAATACACCAGCCAGTGCCGATCCTGCACGTTGAAGGCAAGGCTGCCGATCAGGCTTTGCTGGTCGTCGTAAGGAGTGATGAGGTACAGGCGATCCTGGTTTTCCGCGTGCAGCATGTCGCATTCCATTCGGGTTTCGAGGCGCGCAGGGTGAAGCATCCACGTGACGATGCCATGACACAGGACAGCCATCGGTCGATTGTCAGGTTATTTGTCGCAAAGGCTGGGGCAGGGCGTCAGGGTTTGGGTAGAATCCGCGCCGCGGTCGTCGGTCTGGCGTCTGCCACACCGGTTAAGTTCGAGGTCTGTGATGTCGCTGCACTTGATGACGCTGTTTACCGCCCATCCCGCCAAGTTGATCAACCTGCTGGCCTTGCTGCTGGCCTTTCCGGGCAGTTGGCTGCTGCACGCGACCCGCCGACGAGAGCAACGCGCCCAGGCCAGCCTCGCCGCCCAGCGCCAGGCGCAGCCGAATGCCGAGCCGATGCTCGATTGGGCGACGTTGCGCATCAACCGGTTTTTCTATCGTTTTGGTTTTGCTTGCCTGGGGCTTGCTTTGATCGTCTCCTGGATCAGCACCCGCTTCTGAAGCAATAGCAAACCTGTGGCGAGGGGATTTATCCCCGTTGGAGTGCGCAGCGCTCCCAGGTTTTTACCTGAGAAAAACAGGGCCTGCTGCGCAGTCCAGCGGGGATAAATCCCCTCGCCACAGCTGTTGCCTACAGCGGCAATCCAGCCTTGACCCGATACTGGTTGCGCACCGGCGTCGCATATTGCAGCACCAGGTACGGCCGATGCTCAGTGGGGCAGGCGTCCAGACGGCTTTGCCATTCATCCTGCGCCTTGGCCAGTTCGTCAGCCGGGAACACCTCGGCCGCGGTTGGCACATTCAGTTGCGGATCGGCATCCGCCCACTGCGCGTACGCCAGGTAATGCACCGGGAACAACCGGTAGCCGCCGAGAATCTGCTTGTCCATTTCGATCGCCAATTGCTTGGTGTCTTCGAACACCTCGGTGATCGGCGCGGCAAAGTTCACGTGGACCCGGCCCTTGTAGCCGGTGATGCCCTTGGCAATGCTCACGTCATCCTCGCCCGGCGCCTTGGCGTAGGTGCCGGTGGTGGCGCGGATGTAGAGTTCGCGGGCCTTGGCCTGATCGCACGGGTCGTACTCATAGCTGATCGACACCGGCGTCACGTTGAGCGAGCGGATCACTTCGCCGAACGGCTCGTCCTTGCGGCTCATGTGGAACATCTTGAGGATCGCCGACTCGGTGCGGTCGTCGCCGTCCTTCGCCCGACCTTCAGCCTGAGCAATCCAGATCGACGCGCAATCGTTGCGGATCGAGTGATTGATGTACGCCGACAGCAATTGATACGCAGCCATTTTCTCGCGACGGCCGGTGATCGAACGGTGGACGATAAAGCTCTTGTTCAAGCGCATCAGGTCACTGACAAACGGCTTCTGCAGCAGGTTGTCGCCAATCGCGATGCGCGGCGTCGGCAGGCCGGCGTGGTACACGGCGTAGTTGACGAAGGCCGGGTCCATGACGATATCGCGGTGGTTGGCGATGAACAGGTAGGCGCTGCCGGACTTGAATTGCTCGACACCGGTATACGTCACGCCGTCGGTGGCGCGCTCGATGGTGTGGTCGACGTAGAACTCGACTTTGTCCTGTAAGGTAGCCACGGAATTCACGTCGGCAAACTCACGACGCAGCCGATGGGCTATAAGAGGTTTGAGCATCCAGCCGAAGGCACCGGCAAAACGCGGGAAGCGGAAGTGGGTGAGGATATCTAGAAACGCCTTGTCGCCGAGCAGCCTTGCCAGTACCGCAGGTACTTCGCTGTCGTCGTAAGGTCGGATGGCATCGAATTCGCCCATCATGCTCTCTTGTTGGAAACGGCTAGGGTAAGTAAAGGGTTTGATCGAAAACCCGCGGGGCACGGTCTGAAAAGTAGCCAGACAAAAATAGCCCTGCAAATAGACCGGCGATTATACGCACAAGTCACTGGGGAGACCGCGATGCTGGAAAATGCACTGTATGAATGTCCGTATTGCGGTGAGGAAGTCGAGACCACTCTGGATTTGTCCGCTGGGGATCAGACGTATATCGAAGACTGCCAGGTGTGCTGTCGTCCGATCACCTTTGTCCTGCAGGTACATGAAGAAGAGTGGCATCTGGAAGTCTTCAGCGAAAAAGAGTGAGGGCCGCGTATGCAGCGCATCTACGAACCGGCGAACCTGATGGAGGGCGAAATGCTCAAGGGCATGCTTGCCACTGAGGGGATCGAAGCGCATCTGATCGGTCGTGATCTGGTGGGCGGTGCGGGTGAATTGCCGATCTTCGGCCTGCTCTGGCTGTCGGTGGATAACGATCAGGCCGAATACGCCCGCGAGTTGATCACCGCGTACAATGCCGCGCTGCCGTTGCCCGGCGACGAACCGGAAAGCTTTCCCGGCACGCTGGTCTGTTAGGCTGGCCTTCGTTTTATTCAGAGTCGTGTTGCCCCATGTGTGGACGTTATGCCCTGTTTCGCTGGAACCGCGAGTTCGCGGCCCTGCCAGGTTTTCCCGCCGATCAGCAGGCGCAGTGGAACATTTCCCCCAATGATTCGGTGTTGATGCTGCGTGCCGAAGAAGATGGCCAGCGCACGTTGGCCCGTGCGCGCTGGGGCCTGACGCCGCCGTGGCTGACCGATCTGTCGAAAACCCCTGCACACGCCCGCGCTGAAACTGTCGCAGAACAGCCGATGTTTCGTGAGGCCTTGCGCTTGCGTCGCTGCCTGCTGCCGGCCAACGGCTTCTACGAATGGCGTGGCACCCAGCGCAAGCGCCCTTACTGGTTGACGCCGGGGGAGGGCTCGTCGTTGTTTTTCGCCGCGATCTGGGAAGCGTATCCGGTGCAGGAACAGGTCTGGCTGAGCACGGCGGTGATTACTCAGTCGGCGGCGAGTCAGCGCCGGCCGTTGATTCTTGATGAAGCGGGGCAGGCTGCCTGGCTTGATCCCGAAACGCCGCTGCATGTGTTGCAGGGTTTGCTCGCCAGTGAACCGGCGGCGCTGCGCGAGCGGGTGCTGGCGAATCTGGTAAATGATCCGAAGTTGAATGGGCCGGAGTGTTTGACCCCGGCTTGATTTGCGTGGATCAAAGCCCCTCACCCCAGCCCTCTCCCGGAGGGAGAGGGAGCCGAATGGGGGATGCTTCAGAGGTACACCGACCTGAACGATCTGTTGTGAATCCATAATCGACTGTTTTTTTCAGGTCGATGTATAGCGCAAGACATCGCGGTCGGTCCCTCTCCCTCCGGGAGAGGGCTAGGGTGAGGGGCTCTTGATCTTTCAGACCTTGAACTGATTGATCAACCGCCGCTGCTGTTCCGCCAGTTTGGTCAACCCGGCGCTCGCCGAGCTCGATTCATCCGCACCGCCGGCCACTTCATTCGCCACCTGACCGATGTTGATCACATTGCGGTTGATGTCGTCGGCCACTGCACTTTGCTCTTCTGCCGCACTGGCGATCTGGGTGTTCATATCGTTGATCACCGACACGGCCTGAGTAATGGTCTCCAGCGCTTCGGCCGCTTTCGCCGCGTGTTGCACGCTTTCGTCGGTGCGGTTCTGGCTGTCTTCCATGACGCGCACGACATCGCGCGTGCCCTGTTGCAACTGCTGGATCATGCTCTGGATTTCTTCGGTGGCCTTCTGGGTTTTCTGCGCCAGATTGCGCACCTCATCCGCGACCACGGCAAAACCGCGACCCTGCTCGCCGGCCCGGGCGGCCTCGATTGCCGCGTTCAGTGCCAGCAGATTGGTCTGTTCAGCGATGCCGCGAATGGCGGTGAGGATGGCGTTGATGTTTTCGCTGTCCTTGGCCAGCGTCTGCACCACCTCGACAGCCTTGCCGATTTCCACCGCCAGTACGCCAATCGAATTCGAGGTGTCGCGCACGATCTGCATGCCCTGGCTGGCGGCCTGGTCGGCGTGGCTTGCCGCTTGTGCGGCCTGGGTGGCGTTGCGCGCCACGTCCTGGGCGGTGGCGGTCATTTCCTGCACCGCAGTCGCCACCTGATCGATTTCGGCCATTTGTTTCTGCACGCCGATGTTGGTGCGAATGGCGATGTCGGCGGTGTGTTCCGAGGAATCGCTGACGCTCTGCACCGAGGTCACCACTTGCGTAATCATCGCCTGCAACTTGGCGAGGAAGGTGTTGAAGCCTTTGGCAATCGAGCCCAGTTCATCGCTGCGGTCGCTGCTCAAGCGACGGGTCAGATCGCCTTCGCCCTGAGCGATGTCATCAAGCATGGCGACCATTTGCTTGAGTGGCCGCGCAATGCCGTGACCCACCAGCCAGATCACCAGCAGGCCGATGCCGGCGATGATCAGGCCGACCATGGCCATGCCGAAGGTGTCGGATTTGCGCTGGGCATCAAGATCAGCCTGGAGGTTTTGCAGATCGGCCATGACCGCGTTGAGCGGCAATTGCAGCATCAGTGTCCAGCGTGCGTCGGTCTGGCCGATGCCGAACGGCAGGTACAGTTCGATGCGGCCCTTGGCCTGATTCACCGAATAGGTGACCTCGTCGCGCTTGAGATTGGCGAGACTGCTGGCCTGTTCGGCGTCGAGGATGTCGCTGACTTTTTCACCAAATTTGCTCGAGTCCTTGGTGTAGGCAACGATCCGCCCGTTGCCGCCGACCAGAGCCATTTCACCGGCGCCGCTGTAAAGCTTCTGGTTGGCGGCGAGCAGCATGTCCTGAATGAAGTTCACCGAGAGGTCGGCGCCGACGATGCCCTGGAACGCGCCGTTGACCATGATCGGTTCAATGAACGAGGCGAGCATGACAATCTTGTCACCGACCTTGTACGGTGCCGGGTCGATCACGCAGGCTTTCTTCGTCTCTTTCGAGCACAGGTAGTACTCGCTGGCGCGCACCCCGGTGGACAGGGTTTTCTGATCGTCGACATCGGCCAGTTTGTCCACGCCCAGGCTGCCGTCGGTATTGCGGAACCACCACGGCAAAAAGCGCCCGGTGGCGGGGTCGATACCGACCACGGCGCTGCCGATGTAGGCCGCGTCATTGTGGTCCAGTGCGTTTTTTTCCCAGCCGATGTAGGTGCCGAGAACCTTCGGGTTCTTTTCGACGTTTTCCTTGATCAGGCTGATCAGTTGTTCGCGGCTGACGCTCAGGCGCGGCTGGCCATCGGTGCCGGTTGTGCCGAGCAGGGCGTTGACGCGCACCAGGCCGCCGGCAATCAGCAGCGGCGCTTCGAGTTCGCGCTGGATCTGGCTGACCTGGGTCTGCGCCAGCGAGGTCAGGCGCTGTTCGATGACTTGCTCGAACTGCGCCTGGGTGCGCTGTTGCACCATTTCTTGAGTGCGAGCGCCGGAGAACAGCGCGTACAGCACCAGCGCCGCGACCACGCTCAGAACGATGGCGCCGGCCAGGGCGGCGACGGAAAACTGGATCGACTTGAACTTCATGGGAGCTCCGCACGCAAGAGGACAATCTGCGAGGGATTTATCGGCGGGGTGTGGAGGGCCATGAGAGACGTTGGTCGGAATCGGCCCGCGATGTCGCTGATGGATCGGTGCACGGCGGATTCAATGCGCGTTGAGGAATTTCCAGCCAGACTTGCGGCCTTAGGTGGATGTACGCGCAATGTGTCCGTTGTATCTGGCGCCGATACAATTAGCCGCCTAGGATACGCCTCAGGTTTTCAGGGAGCTTTTGAATGAACAAGACATTAGTGGTAAGTGCTTTGAGCGCAGCGCTGTTGCTGGCCGGTTGTCAGTCGGTCAACACCACCAGCGGCGGTGCCGTGGGCGTGGAGCGCAAGCAGTACATGTTCAGCATGCTGTCCTCGCAAGAGGTCGATCAGATGTACGCGCAGTCGTATCAGAAGACTGTCGGCGAGGCGTCGAGCAAAGGTGTGCTGGACAAGACCAGCCCTGAAGCCAAGCGCGTGCAGACCATCGCCAACCGCTTGATCGCCCAGGCGCCGACCTTCCGCCCGGACGCGGCGCAGTGGCAATGGGAAGTCAATCTGATCAAGAGCGATGAGCTCAATGCCAACTGCGGTCCCGGCGGCAAGATCATTTTCTACACCGGGCTGATCGACAGCCTGAAACTCACCGACGATGAAATCGCTGCGGTCATGGGCCATGAAATCGCCCACGCCCTGCGCGAGCACGGTCGTGAAGCGATGTCCAAGGCTTACGGAATGGAGATGGCCAAGCAGGGCGCCGGTGCCTTGTTCGGTCTGGGCCAGGACAGCCTGGCGCTGGCCGACACCGTGGCCAACTACGGCATGACCTTGCCCAACAGTCGCGCCAACGAAAACGAAGCCGACCTGATCGGCCTGGAACTGGCCGCCCGCGCCGGCTACAACCCGAACGCGGCGATCACCCTGTGGGACAAGATGAGCAAGGCTTCCGAAGGCGCGCCACCGGAATTCATGAGCACTCACCCGGCATCGAGCAGCCGCATTGCTGCGTTGCAGGCAGCGATTCCGAAGGTGATGCCGCTGTACGAAAAAGCCCCGAAGTCCTGAGCCAATGATCGTTCCCACGCTCTGCGTGGGAATGCAGCCCGGGACGCTCTGCGTCCCATTGGAACGCGGAGCGTCCCTTGAGGCATTCCCACGCAGAGCGTGGGAACGATCCTTCAAATCCCCTCACCACAGGTTTTGGGTAGTTCAGTAGACGGGGTTAAACCCAGCCGCTGCTCTGCATCGCTTTATAAACCGCAACAATCGCCAGAATCATGAACGCCGAAGCCGCGAGGCGGCGGATCAGGGTCAGCGGCAGTTTCTCTGCAGCAAAGTTACCCGCCAGGACCACCGGCACGTTGGCAATCAGCATGCCCACGGTGGTGCCGATAATCACCAGCCACAGTTCCGGATATTGCGCGGCGAGCATCACCGTGGCGATCTGCGTCTTGTCGCCGATTTCCGCGAGGAAGAACGCGATCAGCGTGGTCAGGAAAGGCCCGAACTTGCGCGCCGTGCTGGCTTCGTCGTCATCCATTTTGTCCGGGACCAGGGTCCACAGCGCCGTGGCGGCGAAGCTGGCGGCGAGGATCCAGTGCAGGACGGCGTCGGAGAAGAAACTGCCGACCCAGGCACCTACCGCACCGGCTGCTGCGTGGTTGGCCAAAGTCGCGGCGACAATCCCGGCAATGATCGGCCAGGGTTTGCGAAAGCGAGCGGCGAGAATCAGCGCGAGCAGTTGCGTCTTGTCGCCGATTTCGGCCAAGGCAACGATTGCGGTGGGAACGAGTAGCGAGTCCAGCATCAGGGATTTCCTAAGGGGCGGGTCGACACGGCTATGACACGTACAGCCTTCCCGCCCCGGGTAAGGTGTGCGTGTCATAGGTCTTGTCAAACCCTGCGATCCGTCTGATGCGGACGCTTGGGTCGCATACGCCATGATCTGAGGATCAAGTATGTTGACGTATGCCGGACGAGCTTGGCGCTCGTGGGAGACTACTCCCCTAGGACGGAGCGGATTCTGCCTAGGCAAATCCGATTGGGCAAGAACAAATTTTCAGCCGCGCTTGGCCCGGTAGATCCGGAAACCATTGCCTTCAGCCTTGATCGCACACACGCCCAGGTGCTCCTCGATCAACGGCTGATACTTGAGGAAGCTGTTCGCCACAAGGCGCAGTTCGCCACCGTTTTTCAGATGTTTCGCCGCTTTTCGCAGCAGGTTCTCCGTTGCGAAATAATCGGTGTGCACGCCGACATGGAATGGTGGATTGCTCAGAATCGCGCTCAAACCCATCGGCGCGGCGTCGATGCCGTCGCCGGTCAGCACTTCGGCTTCCAGGCCATTGGCAGCCAGGGTCAGACGGCTGCTGGCGGCGGCGAATGCGTCAACATCCAGCAACGTCACCTGATTGTGCGGATAGCGACGTTTCACCGCAGCCCCGAGCACGCCGGCGCCGCAACCGAAATCGAGCAGATGGCCGCTCGGCAGTTTGTCCAGATGCTCCAGCAGCAGGGCGCTGCCGCGATCCAGGCGCCCATGGCTGAACACGCCCGGCAGGCTGATGACTTTCAACGGCCCTTCGGCCAGCGGCAGTTCGTAGGTCTGCGCCAGGCTTTCCAGCGGTTTCGCTTCAGGCGCATTGGCCACGGTGACTTGCCAGAGCTGGCAGTGACGGGCGCTGTCGAGTTTGCGCGGCTTGCCAAACGGATTGAGCTGCTTGGACGCGCCTTCGATGCCGCTGCGTTTTTCCCCGACCAGAAACACCTCACGCCCCGCCAGACGCGACGCCACGGCGTAGAGGATGTAGTCGGTCAGGTCCTTGGACTTGGGCAGGAACACCACAGCGCTGTCGAACTCGCGCTCCGGGACATTCACGCCGAACTGGCTGCGGCCCTCGAAACGCGCGTCCAGTGCGGCTTGGTCGCCAGCGTGCCAGCACCAGCCGAACGCATTCGGCAGACGCCCGAGCAAGTCGTCGGCAGGCAGGCCGGCCAACAGCAGCGAACCCTGGAATAACTCGGCCTGACGAAGCAGTACTTCACTGCGCGGATCCATAACTGCTCCTTGAAAAAAAAGTGCCGCAGTTTATCAACTGACGACCCGCAGCGCCTCACCGCTGAAGAACGCCTGGGCGTTTTCGCTCAGTTGCCCGACGATACGCTGGCGCGCCTCGCGACTGCCCCAAGCGTTATGCGGGGTGACGATCAGGCGCGGGATATCGGCGGCGAGCAGCGGATTGCCCTGGGTCGGTGGCTCGACACTCAACACATCGGTCGCCGCACCGCCGAGGTGGCCGCTACGCAAAGCGTCGGCCAGCGCTTGCTCGTCGATCAAACCGCCACGAGCGGTATTGACCACAAATGCGCCGGGCTTCATCGCGGCCAGCTCGCCGGCGCCGATGAAGTTCCGGGTGTGCTCGTTGAGCGGGCAGTGCAGGGTCAGGGCGTCGATCTGCGGCAGCATTTCTTCCAGCGGCAAGCGATCCGGCCGAGCCGGGCGCCCCGGAATCTGCCCGAGCAACACGCGCATGCCGAACGCTTCGGCCAGTCGCGCCACGGCACCACCGAGCTCGCCATGGCCGAGCAGGCCGAGGGTTTTGCCTTGCAGTTCGACGATCGGGTAGTCGAGCAGACAGAACTGCTTCGCCTGCTGCCAGCGGCCTGCGCCCACAGCTTTCTGGTAATCGGCCAGGCGCGTGGCGAGGTTGAGCAACAGCATGATCGTGTGTTGCGCCACCGACGGCGTGCCGTAAGCCTGGCAATTGCACACGGTGATGCCGTGGGCGCGGGCGGCAGTGAGGTCAACATTGTTGGTGCCGGTGGCGCTGATCAGGATCAGTTTCAGTTGCGGGTTGGCAGCCATCGCGGTCGCGTCGATCACGACTTTGTTGGTGATCGCCACACTGGCGCCGTGCAGGCGTTCGCTGACCTGTTCCGGCAGAGTCTGGGCGAACAGCTGCAAGTCGCTGAAGCATTCGCGCAACGGACCGAGGTCCAGATCGCCGAGGTCCAGCGAAGGGTGATCAAGGAATACCGCGCGGCGCGTGTTCGTCATCAACTGTACCTTTTGTGCTGTGAGCGGAGGGCGTACTCTGCCGAGCCTACCAGATGAAACAAATCGTTACGCTGACCCCGCAGCGGACACATAACCCCGTGGCGAGGGGATTTATCCCCGTTGGGTTGCGAAGCAGCCCCAAAAACTTCTGTCTGGACCGCAGGCAATGATTTTGTAACTGCTGCGCAACCCAACGGGGATAAATCCCCTCGCCACAGGACTGTGCTCTTTACAGATTTTTTATTGACCAAGCTGCCCCAAAGGAGCCCCCATGTACTGGACCGAGTTCTTGACCGTTGCCCTGATCCACTTGCTGGCCGTGGCCAGCCCCGGACCGGACTTTGCCGTGGTCGTGCGCGAGAGCGTGACCCATGGGCGTCGCGCCGGCACCTGGACCGCGCTGGGCGTGGGCTCGGCGATTTTCCTGCATGTCGGCTATTCGTTGCTCGGCATCGGTCTGATCGTGTCGCAGTCGATCGTGCTGTTCAACGCGCTGAAGTGGGCGGCGGCGGCTTACCTGCTGTACATCGGCTTCAAGGCCTTGCGCGCGCAACCGGCGAAAACCGTCACCGATGACTTGCACCGGGAAACCGGCGTACGCACCGCGCGGGGCGCGTTCACCTCAGGCTTCGTCACCAACGGCCTGAACCCGAAAGCCACGCTGTTTTTCCTCTCGCTGTTCACCGTGGTGATCAACCCGCACACGCCGCTGGCGGTGCAGGCCGGCTATGGCGTTTACCTGGCGGTGGCGACGGCGATCTGGTTCTGTCTGGTGGCGATGCTGTTCAGCCAGCAACGCGTGCGCGCCGGCTTCGCCCGCATGGGCCATTGGTTCGACCGCACCATGGGTGCCGTGCTGATTGCTCTCGGCGTGAAAATCGCGTTCACCGAGATGCATTGAGAACTGGAACACATCAATCCCTGTGGGAGCGAGCCTGCTCGCGAAAGCGCCAGTACAGTCACCAAAAATGTCACTGACCCTACGCCTTCGCGAGCAGGCTCGCGCCCACCGGTCGTGGTTTCTTCTAATTCGGCCCGAAATGCTGGCGCAAAGCTAGCATTTGTACGGCTCTGCAAATCATTCCTTTGGCTGATTTGACTGTCATGCAGGCGCACTAGAGTACGAATCTCTCCGCCAACACCGTGCAGTCAGAAAAGGGATTCTTATGTTGCAGACTCGGGTCATTCCGCCGGCCGATGGGGCCTACCAGTATCCATTGCTGATCAAACGGCTGCTGATGTCCGGCGCCCGTTACGAGAAAACCCGCGAAATCATCTACCGCGACCAGTTGCGCTACAGCTATCCGACCCTGATCGAGCGGGTTGCGCGGCTGGCCAACGTGCTGACGGCTGCCGGCGTCAAGGCTGGTGACACCGTGGCGGTGATGGACTGGGACAGCCACCGTTATCTGGAATGCATGTTCGCCATTCCGATGATCGGCGCGGTGATCCACACCATCAACGTGCGTCTGTCGCCAGAACAGATCCTCTACACCATGAACCACGCCGAAGACCGCTTCGTGCTGGTCAACAGCGAGTTCGTCGGGCTGTATCAGGCCATCGCGCCGCAGCTGACCACGGTGGAGAAAACCCTGCTGCTGAGCGATCTGCCGGAGAAAACCGCAGAGCTGCCGAACCTCGTCGGCGAATATGAGCAACTGCTGGCCGCTGCGAGTGCGCAATACGATTTTCAGGACTTCGACGAAAACTCGGTCGCCACCACGTTCTACACCACCGGTACCACGGGCAATCCGAAAGGCGTGTATTTCACCCATCGGCAACTGGTGCTGCACACCATCGGCGTGGCGACGATCATGGGTTCGATCGACAGCGTACGCCTGCTCGGCACCAACGATGTGTACATGCCGATCACGCCGATGTTCCACGTTCACGCCTGGGGTTTGCCGTACGTGGCGACCATGCTCGGGCTCAAGCAGGTTTATCCGGGGCGCTACGACCCTGAGTATCTGGTGGAGTTGTGGCGCAAGGAGAAGGTCACCTTTTCCCATTGCGTGCCGACCATCCTGCAGATGCTGCTCAACGCCAAGGCCGCGCAGGGTGCCGACTTTGGCGGCTGGAAAATCGTCATCGGCGGCAGCGCGCTCAATCGCAGCCTCTATGAAAACGCCAAGGCCCGAGGCATTCAACTGACGGCCGCGTACGGCATGTCGGAAACCGGGCCGCTGGTGTCCTGCGCGCACCTCAACGACGAACTGATGGCCGGCAGCGAAGACGAGCGCACCACTTACCGGATCAAGGCCGGCGTGCCGGGGCCACTGGTCGAAGCGGCGATTGTCGACGGCGAGGGCAATTTCCTTCCGGCCGACGGCGAAACCCAGGGCGAACTGGTGCTGCGCGCGCCATGGCTGACCGAAGGTTATTTCAACGAGCCGCAGAAGGGCGCCGAGCTCTGGGCCGGTGGCTGGTTGCACACCGGTGACGTCGCCACGCTCGACAGCATGGGCGTGATCGATATTCGTGATCGCATCAAGGACGTGATCAAGACCGGCGGCGAGTGGATCTCCTCCCTCGACCTCGAAGACCTCATCAGCAGGCATGCGGCGGTACGCGAAGTAGCAGTGGTGGGCATCGCCGATCCGCAGTGGGGCGAGCGCCCGTTTGCCTTGCTGGTGGTCCGTGAAGGGCAGGTGATCGGTGCACGGGAACTGAAGGAACACCTCAAGCCGTTCGTCGAGCTGGGGCACCTGAGCAAGTGGGCGATTCCCAGTCAGATCGCCCTTGTTACCGAAATTCCCAAGACCAGTGTCGGCAAGCTCGACAAGAAGCGCATCCGCCTCGACATCACCGAATGGCAGGCCAACAACAGCACCTTCCTTTCGACACTTTAAGTGCCTGCTGGCGCGCCGAAACCGGCGCGCCAGACCCACCAAGCAAGCGCTTGGCTTGTGAAATCGAAAAAATCAGCCATCCTTGCCGTGCCGACGTGTGTCGGACTGGCGAAAGGACTGTTCCAGAGTGGTTGGCGGCTGCAAATCACACTTTAGAGGGATCAAGCACTACCACCCGCTGGCTATAGTCCGCTCAAGGACTTTTTGAAAACGGAGCACACGCACTGAACGGGGCGAGCAACTCTGGAACGATTTCGGGCAGCCCTGGCGCCCGGTCCTCCACAGCGTTTTTAAAAGTACTCACTGCCATAACAATAATGCACATGGAGTAGCGTCGATGACCTCAGTAAACCAGTTCTGGCGCCGGGCGAAACTGCCTCTGGCGGTCAGTCTTGCCTCCTCGCTCGCCGGGCCTGCATTCGGCGTCAGTTTCAACGTCGGTGAAATCGAAGGCCAGTTCGACTCGTCCCTGTCGATCGGTGCCAGTTGGTCTACTCAGAGCCCGAACAAGAATCTTATTGGCGTCAACAACGGCGGCCGTGGCCTGTCGCAGACTTCCGATGATGGGCACGCCAACTTCAAGAGCGGCGAAACCTTCTCGAAGATCTTCAAGGGCATCCATGACCTCGAACTGAAATACGGCGACACCGGCGTGTTCGTCCGTGGCAAGTACTGGTACGACTTCGAACTGAAGGACGAGAGCCGCGAGTTCAAGGACATCAGCGACAGCAACCGCAAAGAGGGCGCCAAGTCCTCCGGCGGGCAGATCCTCGACGCCTTCGTCTACCACAACTACGCGATTGCCGATCAGCCGGGCTCCGTGCGTCTGGGCAAGCAGGTAGTGAGCTGGGGTGAAAGTACCTTCATCGGCGGCGGCATCAACTCGATCAACCCGATCGACGTCTCCGCGTTCCGTCGTCCGGGCGCCGAGATCAAGGAAGGCCTGATTCCGGTCAACATGTTCTACGTGTCGCAGAGCCTCACCGATAACCTCTCGGCCGAAGCGTTCTACCAACTGGAATGGGACCAGACCGTCGTCGACAACTGCGGCACCTTCTTCTCCCAGCCGGACATCGTTGCCGACGGTTGCGACAACAATCTGCGCGTACTGAACAAGCGTTCGCAGATTCCGGCGATCGCTTTGGGGCCGTTGGCCGCCAACGGTGTGAACGTCGACCAAGAAGGCGTGCTGGTGCGCCGTGGGCCGGACCGTGACGCGCGCGACAGCGGTCAGTGGGGCGCGTCCCTCAAATACATGTTTGAGCCACTCGACACCGAGTTCGGCGCCTACTTCATGAACTACCACAGCCGTGCGCCGATCTTCAGTGCAACCGGCGCACCGCAGTCGGTCTACAACACTGCCGCCGCGCTGCCGGGGCCGTTCGCCGCACTCGCACCGCTGCTGGTCGCGGGCAATTCGAATTACTTCATCGAATACCCGGAAGACATTCGTCTCTACGGCCTGAGTTTCTCCACCACCCTGCCTACCGGTACGGCGTGGAGCGGTGAGATCAGCTACCGTCCGAACGCGCCGGTACAACTCAACTCCACCGACATCCTGTTTGCCGGCGTGCGTCCATTGGGCGGTGCACTGACCAACGCTTCGCTGCTGACCGGCGTGCCGGGTCAGGATCTGCATGGCTATGAGCGCAAGGAAATCACCCAGATCCAGACGACCTTCACGCACTTCTTCGATCAGGTCATGGGCGCCAGCCGTCTGACCCTCGTCGGTGAAGTCGGCGCGACCTACGTCGGTGGCCTGGAAAGCCGTTCCGACAAGCGCTATGGCCGTGACCCGGTCTACGGTCCGGGCGAATTGCCGGCCACTGGCGGTATCGATACCTGCGCTAACATCCTCAACAACAGCACGATCAACGGTGCAGGTCCCGGTTCGCCGCAGAACAACCGCAGCCGCAATTGCGAAAACGACGGTTTCACCACGTCGATGTCGTGGGGCTACCGTGGTCGGGCGATCTGGGAATACAACGACGTGTTTGCCGGTGTGAACCTGAAGCCGAACGTGGCCTGGTCCCACGACGTCAGCGGTTACTCGCCAGGCCCTGGCGGCAACTTCGAGGAAGGTCGCAAAGCGGTCAGCCTGGGCGTCGATGCCGAGTACCAGAACACCTACACCGCGAGCCTGGCCTACACCAATTTCTTCGACGGCAAGTACACCACCGTGGATGACCGCGACTTCGTGGCGCTCAGCTTCGGCGTGAACTTCTAAGCACTGCATTTCAGGACGAACGAATTTATGAAAATAACAAAGAGTCTGTTCCACGCCGGTGTTCTGGGCCTGTCGCTGCTGGCGACCAGTGTCATGGCGGCGGTGCCTGCTGCCGAAGCGGATAAACTGGGCAAGAGCCTGACGCCGATGGGCGCGGAAATGGCCGGTAATGCCGACGGTTCGATCCCGGCCTGGAAACCGCTGCCGAAAAATGCCGGCAGCGTCGACAGCAAAGGCTTCCTGTCCAACCCTTACGCCAGTGAGCAACCGCTGTTCACCATCACTGCCAAGGATGTCGACAAGTACAAGGACAAGCTCGCCCCGGGCCAGTACGCGATGTTCAAGCGCTACCCGGAAACCTTCAAGATGCCGGTCTATCCGTCCCATCGCGGCGCCACCGTGCCGGATGACGTGTTTGCCGCGATCAAGAAGAACGCCACCAGCACCAACCTGGTGTCCGGCGGCAACGGTCTGGAAAACTTCGATACCGCCGTGCCGTTCCCGATTCCTAAAACCGGCGTGGAAGTGATCTGGAACCACATCACCCGCTATCGCGGCGGCAGCGTGACCCGTCTGGTGACCCAGGCCACGCCGCAACCGAACGGCTCGTACAGCCTGGTGTACTTCCAGGATCAGTTCGTATTCCGCGACAAGATGAAGGACTACGATCCGGCGAACCCGGGCAACATCCTGTTCTACTTCAAGCAGAAAGTGACCGCGCCGGCGCGTCTGGCCGGTGGCGTACTGCTGGTGCACGAGACGCTCGATCAGGTCAAGGAGCCGCGTTCGGCGTGGGTCTACAACGCCGGTCAGCGTCGTGTGCGCCGTGCACCGCAAGTGTCGTATGACGGCCCGGGGACTGCCGCCGACGGCCTGCGTACCTCCGACAACCTCGACATGTACAACGGTGCGCCGGATCGTTACGACTGGAAGCTCGAAGGCAAGAAAGAGATGTACATCGCCTCCGACAGCTACAAGCTCGACGATCCGAAACTGAAGTACTCGGACATCATCAAGGCCGGCCACATCAACCAGGACCTGGCTCGCTACGAGCTGCGCCGCGTCTGGCACGTGGTCGCGACCCTGAAGGAAGGCCAGCGCCACATCTACGCCAAGCGTGACTTCTACATCGACGAGGACACCTGGCAGGCAGCGGTCATCGACCACTATGACGGTCGTGGCCAACTGTGGCGTGTAGCCGAGGCGCATGCCGAGAACTACTACGACAAGCAAGTGCCGTGGTACGCCCTCGAAACCCTCTACGACCTGCAGTCCGGCCGTTATCTGGCACTGGGCATGAAGAACGAAGAGAAGCAGGCGTATGACTTCGGCTTCACCGCCACCACCAGCGACTTCACCCCGGCCGCTCTGCGTCAGGATGGTGTTCGCTAAACCTGCGTAAACCCGAGGCCGCATCCTCGTGAAAACGCCCCGACCGGTTCGGGGCGTTTTTGTGTCTGTAGCCTTTTTGTAGCCATTTGTAGCAGTGACCTTCATTACCTCTTCGTTTAAGGCTAGGCTGCGGACATCTGCAACGCCGCCAATCGCCTTCGAACAAGAGCCGGCCATGACTGATCTGTCCCCACTTCCGGGTCCCGCAAGCATCACCGTCGCAGCACTGGACGGGCGTTTTTTCCGCCCGCCGCTGCCTGATGGCTATGTCTTGCGGCCGCGCCTTTGCCAGCGTCTGCAGGCCGGGCTCGGAGGTCGGTTGCTGCTGGTCAGCGCCCCGGCCGGGTTCGGCAAAAGCTCGCTGGCGGTGGAGTTCTGTCAAAGCCTGCCGGCGCATTGGCAAAGTCTCTGGCTGGGCTTGAGCCCACGAGACAGTGATCCCGGGCGTTTTCTCGAGCGCTTGCTCGAAGGTCTGCAGGACTATTTTCCGGCCTTGGGCGCTGGCGCTCTCGGTCTGTTGAAAATGCGTCAGCGCCATCAGCCGTTTGCGTTCGAAGAGTGGCTCGACGGTCTGCTCGATGAGCTGGCGCTGCATCTCGATCCTGCTGCACCGCTGCTGCTGGTGCTCGACGACTACCACCTCGCCCAGGGGCCGGTGCTGGATCGTTGCCTGCAATTTTTCCTCAATCATCTGCCCGATGGCTTGCTGGTGATGGTCACCAGCCGTCAGCGTCCGGACTGGCATCTGGCGCGTCTGCGCCTGTCGCGGCAGTTGCTTGAGCTGCACGAACAGGACTTGCGCCTGACCCACGACGAAGCCCTGACCTTGCTCGACCGCCACAGCAGCTCACTGCGCGGCGAAGCACTGGAAAGCCTGATCCAGCGCAGCGAAGGCTGGGTCGCCGGTCTGCGCTTCTGGCTGCTGGCGGTGGCCGAGGCGGGCAACGATGCCGCGCTGCCGCAAGCACTGAACGGCGGCGAAGGGCTGATACGCGATTATCTGCTCGAAGAAGTCATCGATTGCCTGCCGGCCGAAGTGCAATCGTTTCTCTACGAAACCGCTCCGCAGGAACGCTTTTGCAGCGAGCTGTGCGACGCGGTCCGCGAAGCCCATGACAGCGCCGAGATCCTGCGCTTTCTCCTCGCTCACCAAGTGTTTCTGGTGCCGCTGGACGAGCACGGTCATTGGTATCGCTATCACCATCTGTTCTCCGACTTGTTGCGCAGCCGGCCGATCGCCCAGGCAATGGTGCCCAACGCCACCCTGCATTTGCGCGCCTGCCGCTGGTTCAATGCGCAAGGCTTGCTCGACGAGGCGGTGGAACAGGCGTTGCGTGCCGGGCATCTCGATGTCGCGGCAAATCTCGTACAGAACCTGTCCGAAGAACAGCTGCTCGCCGAGCAGAACGTCGGCATGCTGCTGCGCTGGAAAATGGACTTGCCCGACAGTCTGCTGATCAGCACGCCACGGCTGATTGTGCTCTACAGCTGGGCGCTGGGGCTGGCCTGTCAGCTCGATGCCGCTGAAGAGCTGGCCAGCCATTTGAGCCGTTTCCTGCCGGCGCCTTCGGCCACTGCGCAGAAATCCATGCTGGCGCAATGGCTGGCGCTGAGCGGGATCATCGCTCGCGGACGCGGCCATCGCGAACTGACCCTGCGCTATTGCAGTGAAGCGCTGGAGAGCCTGCCGGCCAAGCGTTATGGCCAGCGGCTGATGTGCCTGTCGACCCTGTCCAATCTGGCGATCGCCGACGGCGATCTGTGGCGCGCCCGTGGCCTGAACCGCGAATCCCTCGAGCTGGCACAGCGGGTTGGCAATCCATTATTCGAAGCACTCGCGCATTACGACAGGGCGCGGGTTCTGCAATCGCGGGGCGAGATTCTGCGCGCGCTGGATGAAGTGCATCAGGGCCTGGAACGCTTGCGCGGTCTGTCGCCGCAACGACTGTACGCCGTGCGCGCGCGGCTGACGTTGTATGAAGGTTTCCTGCTGGCGATGCGTTTGCAGCCGCAAGCCGCACGTGTGCGTCTGCTGGCCGGGATTGGCGAGGCGCGCGCCTGTCGCGACATCAGCGTGCTGATCGGCCACTGCGTGATTGCCCGCCTCGACGGCGCCAGCGGCGAGTTCGCCAAGGCCTTCGCCGAACTCGCCGAAGCCGAACGTCTGATGCACATCTGGGACGTACCGCCGATTTACTATCTGGCGATGATCACTCTGGTCAAATGCGAGCTGTGGCTGGCTCAGGGCCGGATTGATCTTGCCGAGGCTTGGCTTGCACGATTGGGCCAGACCTACACCGGCGAAAACGCTGCGGCGCCACCGGAGTTTCATCCACAGCTGCCGCTGCATGTGGAACTGCAACAGGCGCTGCTCGATGTGATTCAGGGGCAACCGATGCTTGCCGAAGGGCGCTTGAACGTGTTGCATGAAAACGGCCAGCAGACCGGGCGGCAGTTGCTAAGCGTGATGGCGTTGACGCAGAAGGTAGCGCTGTTGCTGTCCGGTGGGCGCGAGCCCGAGGCGCGCAAAGTGTTGAGTCAGGCCCTGGAAGCAGCGGCCGGCGGCGTCTTCCAGCCCTTCGATGCGCTGCTGAAAAGTCATGCCGACTGGATGCGCGGGCAATTGCAGGCGCTTTCCTGCAACGCCGTCAGCCAGCAATTGCTCACACATTTCCCAACAGCCGCGCCGCGCCCGACCGTGGAAAGCTCCGCTACCGAACAACTCAGCAGCCGTGAACTGGCGGTGCTGCGTCTGATCGCTCAGGGCTGTTCCAATCAGGAAATCAGCGAGCAGTTGTTCATTTCCCTTCACACCGTGAAAACCCACGCCAGCCATATCAACAGCAAGCTCGGGGTTGAGCGGCGTACGCAGGCCGTGGCGCGGGCGAAGGCATTGGGGTTATTGCTCTAGCGACGGTAAAATTCGCCATCGGCCGTTGCCAACGGCGTTGACCCTGTCCAGGATTTTTCCATGACCACGCCCAGCCCTGCGCTTATCCGCGAAACCTTCCCCGTCGGCCCGCTCCAGTGCAACTGCACTATCATCGGCGACCCGATCACGAAAAAAGCCATCGTCGTCGACCCCGGTGGCAACCCTGACTTGATCATGGCGCGTCTCGATGCCCATGGCCTGAAAGTCGTCAGCATCATCCACACCCACGCCCATCTCGATCACTTTCTCGCTTCAGGGCAGATGAAGGAAAAAACCGGTGCGACCCTGCATCTGCACAAGGAAGACCAGTTCCTCTGGGACAACCTGGAAATGCAATGCCAGATGTTCGGCGTGCCTTACACCCCGGTGCCGTCGCCGGATCGCTGGTTGAGCGATGACGAAGAACTCGCCTGCGGTTGTGGCGTGGCACTGCACACACCGGGACATACACCAGGTTCCATGAGCTTCTGGTTTTCCGAGGCTAAGCTGTTGATAGCCGGCGACACGCTATTTCGTCGCGGGGTAGGGCGCACGGATTTGTGGGGTGGCGATCAGGCGACCATCGTGCGTTCGATCAAGCAGCGGCTGTATACGCTGGACGAGGATGCAACGGTTGTCACCGGGCACGGCCCGGATACGCGTCTGGGTGATGAGATGCGTGAGAACCCGTTTGTGCGTGCCTGAATTTTTTGTCACGGGCAGCGGGCGGAATTTTTAGGCATTGTCATGATCCAACGCCCGCGCAGGTCCATTGATTGATCAGTGGCCGCTGCACCACAGAATGCAAAAAACCAGGAGCTCTCCATGTTCACCACGCGTCGTTTGATTATTGTCGCTACTGCCGTGGCCGTGCTGTCCGGCTGCGCCTCGCCCAATCCGTATGACAATCAGGGTCAGGCCGACGGTGGCTCGCAAGGCATGAGCAAAACCGCCAAATACGGTGGCCTCGGTGCACTGGCCGGTGCACTTGCCGGTGCCGCCATCGGCCACGACAACCGTGGCAAGGGCGCCTTGATCGGCGCTGCCGTCGTCGGTGCCTCCGCAGCAGGCTACGGCTACTACGCCGACCAGCAGGAAAAGAAACTGCGCGCGAGCATGGCCAACACTGGCGTTGAAGTGCAGCGTCAGGGCGATCAGATCAAGCTGATCATGCCGGGCAACATCACCTTCGCCACCGATTCGGCGAACATCGCACCGAGCTTCTACCAGCCTCTGAACAACCTGGCCAACTCGTTGAAAGAGTTCAGCCAGAACCAGATCGAAATCGTCGGCTACACCGACAGCACCGGCAGCCGCCAGCACAACATGGACCTGTCCCAGCGTCGTGCGCAGAGCGTGGCGACCTACCTGACCTCGCAAGGTGTCAGCGGTGCCAACCTGTCGGCCCGTGGCGCCGGCCCGGATAACCCGATTGCCAGCAATGGTGACGCCAATGGCCGCGCGCAGAACCGCCGGGTCGAAGTCAACCTGAAGGCGATTCCGGGCCAGCAGTATGGTGGTCAGCAGCAACAGCCGGGTACGGTGCAGCAGTATCCATAAGCGATTGCCTGGATGAAGAAATGCCCGGTCCTGTGATCGGGCATTTTTTTGTGTCATCGGTGCGACCCCTTACGGGAGCAGGCTCGTTCCCACATTTGAAATGCATTCCCCCTGTGGGAGCGAGCCTGCTCGCGAAGAGGCCGGCAAGCGCAGCGAAGATTGCAGATACAAAAAAGCCCCCGGACACATCACTGTCCGGGGGCTTTTTGTTGGGCGCGAAACCCGATTACTTCTTCAAACCATAATGCTCATCAAGCATGCCAGGGGAATTTGGCGATTTCGGTGCATAGTCACGCGGTGGTTCCTGATCGCGCGGTGGCGTCAGGCGTTCGCGTGGTGCCTGCGCTGCGTCGGCGTGCAGGGCGGCGATCAGGCGCTGGCGGGTCTGCTCGTCCAGGGCCAGACGATTGGCGCCCTCGGCGAGGTGATCCTGCACCTCCTGATAGCTCTGGGTCAGCTTCTTGACCAGCATCGCGGTACTGTTGAAGTGGGTGACCACTTCGTTCTGATAACTGTCGAAACGCTCCTGGATATCATCCAGTTGACGCTGCGTGCGGCTCGGTGCGGCGTTCGGCGCAACGCGCGCGATCAGGAATCCAATGGCGACACCCACAACCAGGGCAAGAGTCGGTAACAACCAAACTAAGAGCGAGTGTTCCACGAGTCCTTCCTCTATAAACGGCTTTGCTTTACGTTAACGGCTCGAACCTGCGCTGTATACCGCGATTCACTCGCAATAGATTGGCACAGACAATTTGCTAGACGAGTCGACCCGATTCGAGGTCACGGAGTTCCTCCCTTGCTGATGCGTGAAACCCCTGTAGTGATTGACGGCCCTGTCGGCCAAATTGAAGCTTTGTATCTGGATAACGAGCAGCCGCGCGGCATCGCGCTGATCTGCCATCCGAACCCGGTACAGGGCGGCACCATGCTCAACAAGGTCGTCTCGACCCTGCAGCGCACCGCGCGTGACGCAGGCCTGATCACCTTGCGTTTCAACTATCGCGGCGTCGGCGCCAGCCAGGGCACGCACGACATGGGCACCGGCGAAGTTGACGACGCCCAGGCCGCCGCCACATGGCTGCGGGAAAAACACCCGGATCTGCCGCTGACCCTGTTCGGTTTCTCCTTCGGCGGATTTGTTGCAGCAAGTCTCGGCGGCCGTCTCGAAGCCCAGGGCGTCCAGCTTGCACACCTGTTCATGGTTGCCCCGGCGGTGATGCGTCTGGGCGAGCAGGATCAACTGCCGCAGCACGGCGGGTTGACCGTGATCCAGCCGGAAACCGATGAAGTCATCGATCCGCAACTGGTCTACCAGTGGTCGGCACAACTCCGGCGCCCCCATGAGCTGCTGAAAGTGGCAGAATGCGGACACTTTTTTCACGGCAAGCTGACCGATCTCAAAGATCTGCTGCTGCCGCGTCTCTCGAATTGATTGCAGTCTGACAAGCGATTACCCATGACCAACCGTACCCGCATTCTCACCGGCATCACCACCACCGGCACGCCGCACCTGGGCAACTACGCCGGCGCGATTCGCCCGGCAATCCTCGCCAGCCGCGACAGCCAGGCCGATTCGTTCTATTTCCTGGCCGACTACCACGCCCTGATCAAATGCGATGACCCGCTGCGCATCCAGCGCTCGCGTCTGGAAATCGCCGCGACCTGGCTGGCCGGTGGCCTCGATGTCGATCGGGTGACCTTCTACCGCCAGTCCGACATCCCGGAAATCCCCGAGCTGACCTGGCTGCTGACTTGCGTCGCTGCCAAGGGCCTGCTCAACCGCGCGCACGCCTACAAGGCCTCGGTGGACAAGAACGTTGAGACGGGTGAAGACCCGGACGCCGGTATCACCATGGGCCTGTACAGCTACCCGGTGCTGATGGCCGCGGACATCCTGATGTTCAACGCGCACAAGGTGCCGGTCGGTCGCGATCAGATTCAGCACGTGGAAATGGCTCGCGATATCGGCCAGCGTTTCAACCATCTGTTCGGCCAGGGCAAAGAGTTCTTCACCATGCCCGAAGCGCTGATCGAAGAAAGCGTGGCCACCTTGCCGGGCCTCGACGGTCGCAAGATGTCGAAGAGCTACGACAACACCATTCCGCTGTTCTCCAGCGCCAAAGAGATGAAGGACGGGATCTCGCGGATCGTCACCGACTCCAAGGCCCCGGGCGAAGCGAAAGATCCGGACAACTCGCACCTGTTCACCCTGTTCCAGGCCTTCGCCACTCCGGCGCAGGCTGACGAGTTCCGCAGCGAACTGCTCGGTGGTCTGGGCTGGGGTGAGGCGAAGAATCGCCTGTTCCAGTTGCTCGACGACGAGCTGGGCGAGGCGCGCGAGAAGTATCACCAGTTGATCGAGCGTCCTGCGGATCTGGAAGACATTCTGCAGATCGGTGCGAAGAAGGCCCGCGCCGTGGCCACGCCGTTCCTCAATGAATTGCGCGAAGCCGTTGGCCTGCGTTCTTTCGTCAATCAGGTTCAGGTCGCCGCGACCACCAAAAAGAAAGCTGCGAAAACCGCACGTTTCGTCAGCTTCCGCGAGGACGACGGCAGCTTCCGTTTCCGTCTGCTGGCGGCCGATGGCGAGCAATTGCTGCTGTCGCGCAACTTCGCCGACGGCAAAACCGCCGGCCAGGTGACCAAACAGTTGCAATCCGGCGAGCCGCTGGACGTGCGTACTGAAGAATTGAGCTTCAGCGTCTGGCTGGCCGGTGAGTGCGTGGGCGACAGCCCGGCGTTTGCCAACATCGGTGCGCGGGACGCCGCCATCGAGGCGTTGCGCGTCGCACTGACTCCAGCTCAAGACTGATCGGCGGCACGACCCGACCAAGGGCCGATTGCCATTCCCACAGGCCGTCGCTACAGTGACGGCCCGTTTTTGTTGCCTTGCTAACGAATTATGACGCCCCTAGAACGATATCAAGCTGATCTGAAACGCCCGGACTTCTTCCATGACGCCGCACAGGAAACTGCTGTGCGTCACTTGCAGCGTCTGTACGACGACTTGATCGCCGCCGACCAGAACAAGCCGGGTTTGCTCGGCAAGCTGTTTGGCAAAAAGGATCAGGCACCGGTCAAGGGCCTGTATTTCTGGGGCGGCGTCGGTCGCGGCAAGACATACCTGGTCGACACCTTCTTCGAAGCGCTGCCGTTCAAGGAAAAGACCCGCACGCACTTCCACCGCTTCATGAAGCGTGTGCACGAAGAAATGAAGACCCTGGGCGGCGAGAAGAACCCGCTGACCATCATCGCCAAGCGCTTCGCGGCCGAGTCGCGGGTGATCTGCTTCGATGAATTCTTCGTCTCCGACATCACCGACGCGATGATCCTCGGCACGCTGATGGAAGAACTGTTCAAGAACGGCGTGACCCTGGTCGCGACGTCTAACATCGTTCCGGACGGTCTGTACAAGGATGGCCTGCAACGTGCGCGCTTCCTCCCGGCCATCGCGCTGATCAAGCAGAACACCGAGATCGTCAACGTCGACAGCGGCGTCGATTATCGTCTGCGTCACCTCGAGCAAGCCGAGCTGTTCCACTATCCGCTCGACGAAGCCGCCCACGAAAGCCTGCGCAGGAGCTTCAAGGCACTGACGCCGGAGTGCACGGCAGCGGTGGAAAACGATGTGCTGATCATCGAGAACCGCGAAATCCGCGCTCTGCGCACCTGCGACGACGTGGCCTGGTTCGACTTCCGCGAACTGTGCGACGGCCCGCGCAGCCAGAACGACTACATCGAACTGGGCAAGATTTTCCACGCCGTGCTGCTCAGCGGCGTCGAGCAGATGAGCGTCACCACCGACGACATCGCCCGGCGCTTCATCAACATGGTCGACGAATTCTACGACCGCAACGTCAAACTGATCATTTCTGCCGAAGTCGAGCTGAAGGATCTGTACACCGGCGGACGCCTGACCTTCGAGTTCCAGCGCACCCTGAGCCGATTGCTGGAAATGCAATCCCACGAATTCCTGTCGCGGGCGCACAAGCCTTAAACGGAGTTTCGGCAACGAAAAAGGCCTGCGATTGCAGGCCTTTTTTATGCGCTGAAGTTTTTCCCTGTGGGAGCGAGCCTGCTCGCGAAAGCGCAGTAACTGATCGTTCCCACGCTCCGCGTGGGAATGCATCCCGTGACGCTCCGCGTCACTTGCGAGCCGGACGCAGAGCGTCCAGTGGCGGCATTCCCACGCAGAGCGTGGGAACGATCATCAGGTCGGATTACGCAGCCTGCTGAAACTGCTGCCGATACTGATTCGGCGACAGCTCGGTGTGCTGGCGGAACAGTCGCGCGAAGAAGCTCGCATCGTCGTAACCGACCTCATAACTGATGGTCTTGATGCTCTTGCGCGTGCCCGAAAGCAGGCCCTTGGCCGTCTCGATGCGCAGGCGCTGCAAGTAGTGCAGCGGTTTGTCGCCGGTGGCGGTCTGGAAGCGGCGCATGAAGTTGCGGATGCTCATGCCGTGCTCGCGGGCGACGTCTTCGAAGCGGAACTTGTCGGCGAAATGTTCTTCGAGCCACTGCTGGATCTGCAGGATGATCACGTCCTGATGCAGCTTCTGCCCGCCGAAACCGATACGTCCCGGCGAATAGCTGCGCTGCACTTCGTAGAGAATGTCGCGGGCCACGGCTTGTGCCACGTTTGCGCCGCAGAAGCGTTCGATCAGATAGATGTACAGATCGCAGGCCGAGGTCGTGCCGCCGGCGCAATAGAGATTGTCGGCGTCGGTCAGGTGCTTGTCCTGATTCAGATAGACCTTTGGAAAGCGCTCGGCGAAGGCATTGAAGAAGCGCCAGTAAGTGGTCGCTTCCTTGCCGTTGAGCAGCCCTGCTTCGGCGAGCCAGAACACTCCGGTGGCTTCGCCGCATAACACCGCGCCGCGCGCATGCTGTTCGCGCAGCCACGGCAGGATTTGCGGGTAACGGCTGCACAGCGTGTCGAAATCGTCCCAGAACGCCGGGAGGATGATCACGTCGGCGTTTTCCAGGCCGCCGTCGACCGGCATCACTACGTCGCTGAAGCTTTTTACCGGTTTGCCATCGGGGCTGACCAGGCGCGTTTCGAACGCCGGTGTCAGGCCGTGGCCCAGTTGTTTGCCGTAACGCAGGCTGGCCACATGGAAAAAATCCTTGGCCTGCATGAGGGTGTAAGCGAAAACCCGGTCGATGGCCAGGATGCTGACGCGCCGCAAGGGCGGGGAGACGTGCTTAGACATAATTCAACTTTTGTTTTGTTTTTATAAGGGAAAGTGGTCACCAGACGGCTGGATCGTCTTATTTTTTGTCGGATGTGTCCAGTGTCCCGTAGCAGGAGTCGGGCTTAGTCTCTGAGAGCCGTATCCCTCCAACAACAAAGAAAGGTGCCGCATGATCCCCAGAACCCTGTTCAGCTCCGAGCACGAATTGTTCCGCGACAGCGTGCGAACTTTCCTCGAAAAAGAGGCCGTGCCGTATCACGCGCAGTGGGAGAAGCAGGGACACATTGATCGCGCGCTGTGGAACAAGGCGGGGGAGGCGGGGATGCTCTGTTCGCATCTGCCGGAAGAGTACGGCGGGCTCGGCGCGGATTTCCTCTACAGCACCGTGGTCATCGAGGAAGTCGGGCGTCTGGGTCTGACCGGTATCGGTTTCTCGCTGCACTCGGACATCGTCGCACCGTACATCCTGCATTACGGCAGCGAGGCGCTGAAACACAAATACCTGCCGAAACTGGTCTCGGGGGAAATGGTCACGGCGATTGCCATGACCGAGCCTGGCGCCGGTTCCGACCTGCAAGGGGTGAAAACCACGGCGGTGCTCGATGGTGACGAATATGTGATCAACGGTTCGAAAACCTTTATCACCAACGGCTTTCTGGCTGACCTGGTGATCGTGGTGGCCAAGACCGATCCCAAGGCTGGCGCCAAGGGCACCAGTCTGTTTTTGGTGGAGGCGAATACGCCGGGCTTCGAGAAGGGCAAGCGCCTGGAGAAGGTCGGCATGAAGGCGCAGGACACCTCGGAACTGTTCTTCCAGGACGTGCGCGTGCCGAAGGAAAACCTTCTCGGCCAGGCGGGTGCCGGGTTTGCCTATCTGATGCAGGAGTTACCGCAGGAACGTCTGACCGTGGCTATCGGCGGCCTGGCCTCGGCCGAGGCAGCGCTGCAATGGACGCTGGATTACACCCGCGATCGCAAGGCGTTCGGCAAGGCGATTGCCGATTTTCAGAACACCCGCTTCAAACTGGCCGAAATGGCTACAGAGATCCAGATCGGCCGGGTTTTTGTCGACCGCTGCCTGGAGCTGCATCTGCAAGGCAAACTCGATGTGCCGACGGCGGCAATGGCCAAATATTGGGGCACCGACCTGCAATGCAAAGTGCTCGACGAGTGCGTGCAACTGCATGGCGGCTACGGCTTCATGTGGGAATACCCGGTGGCCCGGGCGTGGGCGGATGCGCGGGTGCAGCGGATTTATGCCGGCACCAATGAAATCATGAAGGAGATTATTGCGCGGTCGCTTTGATGATCGTTCCCACGCTCTGCGTGGGAACGCCGCCGGGGACGCTCCGCGTTCCGCTGTTGAGGTAATCCGACTGGCCTCTTCGCGAGCAGGCTCGCTCCCACAGGGGATCACCGTACCTGTGGGAGCGAGCCTGCTCGCGAAGCTTTTGGCGGTCAGTTACGGCGCGGGATTCGGATGATCCTTGTGAATCGCCTCGATTCCGGCCAGCACTTCATCGGACAGTTTCAGATCAAAACTGGCAATGTTGCTGTCCAGTTGCTCAAGCGTCGTCGCGCCAATGATGTTGCTGGTGACGAACGGTTGCTGGGTCACGAAGGCCAGGGCCATTTGCGCCGGGTCCAGACCGTGTTCACGGGCCAGGGCTACGTAACGGCTGCACGCCGCCTCCGATTGCGGGTTGAAATAGCGGCTGAAGCGGCTGTAGAGGCTCAGGCGTCCTTTCGCTGGACGGGCGCCACCCTCATATTTGCCGGAGAGGAAACCGAACGCCAGCGGCGAATAGGCGAGCAGGCCGCACTGTTCGCGGATGGCGATCTCGGCCAAGCCGACTTCGAAGCTGCGGTTGAGCAGGTTGTACGGGTTCTGGATCGACACTGCACGCGGCCAGCCGCGGGCTTCAGCCAGAGCCAGAAAGCGCATGGTCCCCCACGGCGTCTCGTTGGACAGACCGATGTGGCGAATCTTGCCGGCCTTCACCTGCTCGTCGAGGGCTTCGAGGGTGTCTTCCAGTGGCGTCAGATTCGCTTCGATCTTGTGCTTGTAGCCCAGCTGTCCGAAAAAGTTGGTGCTGCGTTCCGGCCAGTGCAGTTGATACAGATCGATGTAATCGGTCTGCAGGCGCTTGAGGCTGCCGTCCAGCGCCTCGGTGATATGCTGGCGGTTGTGGCGCAGGTTCTTGTCGCGGATGTAGTCGATGGTGTTGCCGGGGCCGGCGATCTTGCTGGCGAGGATCCAGTCGGAACGGTCACCGCGACTCTTGAAGTAATTGCCGATGTAGCGCTCGGTGGTGGCGTAGGTTTCGGCTTTTGGCGGCACCGGATACATTTCGGCGGTGTCGAGGAAATTGATCCCCGCTTCTTTGGCCCGCTCGATCTGGGCGAAGGCTTCAGCCTCAGTGTTTTGCTCGCCCCAGGTCATGGTGCCGAGGCAGATTGCACTCACGTTCAGGTCGGTACGGCCTAGCTGGCGATAGTCCATCGGGTGCTCCTTGGGCAAAACAATCATAAAAGCAGGTTGAAAAATTTTTCGCAATCTGCATAATTGCCGACCTCTTTCTGCAGTGGAAGTGATGCGCCGCCGCCGAAGAATCTTGCCGTTGAACGGACGCGCCGACCCGAGCCCCCGAAAGCGTCTGTATCCGGCTGCCTTTGACTTGTCAAAGTACGCACTATTCAGTAAGATCCGCCGTCTTATTTACAGGCGGCCCCTGAGGCTATAAAGAATGAAAACTTTTACTGCTAAACCGGAAACAGTAAAGCGCGACTGGTTTGTCGTCGACGCTGCTGGTCAGACCCTGGGTCGTCTGGCCACCGAAATCGCGAGCCGTCTGCGTGGCAAGCACAAGCCTGAGTACACTCCTCACGTTGACACCGGCGACTACATCGTCGTCATCAACGCCGAGCAGATCCGTGTTACCGGCGCTAAAACCACTGACAAAATGTACTACTCCCACTCCGGTTTCCCGGGCGGCATCAAGTCGATCAACTTTGAAAAGCTGATCGCCAAAGCCCCTGAGCGCGTGATCGAGACCGCGGTTAAAGGCATGCTGCCTAAAAACCCACTGGGTCGCGACATGTACCGTAAGCTGAAAGTCTATGCGGGCGCTGCACACCCTCATACTGCTCAGCAGCCCCAAGAACTGAAGATTTAACGGAATAGTTCATTATGTCGGCGACTCAAAATTACGGCACTGGCCGTCGCAAGACCGCAACCGCACGCGTTTTCCTGCGTCCGGGTACTGGTAACATCTCCATCAACAACCGTTCGCTGGATAACTTCTTCGGCCGCGAAACTGCCCGCATGGTAGTTCGTCAGCCGCTGGAGCTGACCGAGACTGTCGAGAAGTTCGACATCTACGTCACCGTGATCGGCGGTGGTGTAAGTGGTCAGGCTGGCGCAATCCGCCACGGCATCACTCGCGCTCTGATGGACTACGACGAAACCCTGCGTAGCGCTCTGCGCAAAGCTGGCTTCGTTACCCGCGACGCCCGTGAAGTTGAACGTAAGAAAGTTGGTCTGCGTAAAGCGCGTAAGCGTCCGCAGTACTCGAAGCGTTAATTCCGCTTCCACGTTCAAAAAAGAACGCCCGCCTCCTCACGGAAGCGGGCGTTTTTTTATGCCTGCGATTTATCAAAGAATTGCGTTGTGACAACTTGCCACAGCCGTAGACCCCCTATACTCCAAGGCTTAAGGGGCTGAGCCCCGGGGAATTAACCTTGTCAGAATTGGGGGTTTTCATTACCATTCGGGCAAAATTTTTATAAGTAACATTTGATTTATTTAGTAGACGCCTGATTTAACAGGCCAAAAAAGCTGATGGGAGAGGACTGAATGAGCAATGACGGCGTGAATGCAGGCCGGCGTCGCTTCCTGGTGGCAGCCACATCCGTGGTGGGTGCTGCAGGAGCGGTGGGGGCTGCGGTCCCGTTCGTGGGGTCATGGTTTCCCAGTGCCAAGGCGAAAGCTGCCGGTGCACCGGTGAAAGTGAATGTCAGCAAAATCGAGCCAGGCCAGCAGATGATTGCTGAATGGCGCGGCCAGCCGGTGTTCATTGTCCGCCGTACCGAGGAAATCCTGGGGAATCTCAAGAAGATCGAGGGTCAGCTCTCCGATCCGACCTCCAAAAACTCCACGCAACCCACTTATGTCGACCCTGAAGTACGCTCGATCAAGCCGGAGATTCTCCTGCTGATCGGGATCTGTACGCACCTGGGTTGCTCACCGACCTTCCGTCCCGAAGTGGCACCTGCGGATCTGGGCAAAGACTGGGTAGGTGGCTATTTCTGCCCGTGCCACGGTTCCCACTACGATCTGGCTGGCCGCGTCTACAAGTCGCAACCTGCGCCTTTGAACCTGCCAGTTCCCCCGCATTCCTATGAGACCGATGACCTGATTGTCATTGGCGTCGATACGGAGAAAGCGTGATGAGCAAGTTCATGGATTGGGTTGATGCGCGCTTTCCCGCGACCAAGATGTGGGAAGACCATCTCAGCAAATATTACGCACCAAAAAACTTCAACTTCTTCTATTTCTTCGGCTCGCTGGCGCTGCTGGTGCTGGTCAACCAGATCGTCACCGGCGTCTGGCTGACGATGAGTTACACGCCGTCGGCAGAAGAGGCCTTTGCTTCCGTTGAATACATCATGCGCGACGTCGAGTACGGCTCGATCCTGCGTCTGCTGCACTCGACCGGCGCCTCGGCGTTTTTCATCGTCGTCTATCTGCACATGTTCCGCGGTCTGCTCTACGGTTCGTACCAGAAACCGCGCGAGCTGGTCTGGGTGTTCGGCATGCTGATCTACCTGGCGCTGATGGCCGAAGCGTTCATGGGTTACCTGCTGCCGTGGGGCCAGATGTCGTACTGGGGCGCCCAGGTGATCATCTCGCTGTTCGGTGCGATTCCGCTGATCGGCGATGACCTGACCCAGTGGATTCGTGGTGACTACCTGATCTCCGGAATTACCCTGAACCGCTTCTTCGCCTTGCACGTGGTCGCGCTGCCGATCGTGATTCTCGGTCTGGTGGTCTTGCACATTCTGGCGCTGCACGAAGTCGGTTCGAACAACCCTGACGGCGTCGATATCAAGAAGCACAAAGACGAAAACGGCATCCCTCTGGATGGCATCGCGTTCCACCCGTACTACACGGTGAAGGACATTGTCGGTGTGGTGGTGTTCCTGTTCATCTTCTGCTTCATTGTGTTCTTCTTCCCGGAAATGGGCGGCTACTTCCTCGAAAAACCGAACTTCGAGCCGGCCAATCCATTCAAGACGCCTGAGCATATTGCCCCGGTCTGGTACTTCACTCCGTTCTACGCAATCCTGCGTGCGGTGCCGGACAAACTCCTGGGCGTTATCGCCATGGGTGCGGCGATTGCGGTGCTGTTCGTGCTGCCATGGCTGGATCGCAGTCCGGTGAGATCGATGCGCTACAAGGGCTGGCTGAGCAAAATCTGGCTGGTGGTGTTCTGCATCTCCTTCGTGATTCTCGGCATTCTTGGCGTTCTGGCGCCGACGCCAGGGCGCACGTTGCTGTCGCAGGTCTGCACCTTCCTTTATTTCGCCTACTTCATTCTGATGCCGTTCTACACCCGGCTCGAGAAGACCAAACCGGTTCCGGAAAGGGTGACTGGCTGATGAAAAAATTATTTCTTGCTCTGATTTTTGCTGCGCTGCCTTCCCTGGTTTTTGCTGCCGAGGGTCATGGTCCGGAACTGGAAAGTGTCGATATCGACGTCTCCGACAAAGCCGCCCTGCAGGATGGTGCGCGGACCTTTGCCAACTATTGCATGGGTTGCCACAGTGCCAAGTTCCAGCGTTACGAGCGCGTCGCCGATGACCTCGGCATCCCGCACGAGTTGATGCTGGAGAAGCTGGTGTTCACCGGTGCCAAGATTGGCGACCACATGAACATCGGCATGCAGCCTGCCGACGCCAAGACCTGGTTCGGCGCAGCGCCGCCGGACCTGACTCTGGTAGCGCGAGTACGCGGCACCGACTGGCTCTACGGTTACCTGAAGTCGTTTTACGAAGATCCGGCGCGTCCATGGGGCGTGAACAACAAGGTCTTCCCGAACGTCGGCATGCCTAACGTGCTGGTCGGCCTGCAAGGTCGTCAGGTCGTCGGCTGCAAACAGGTGCAGATCGTCGAGGACGGCAAGAAGCAATACGATCCGCTGACCGGCACGCCGCTGACCCATGAAGCGTGCGATCAGTTGACCATCGTGCCGAAGTCCGGTGCTCTGAACGAAGAGCAGTTCGATGAGAAGGTCAAGAATCTGGTAACCTTCCTGGCTTACTCGGCTAACCCGGTTAAGCTGCAACATCAGCGCATCGGTACTTATGTCTTGCTGTACCTGGCGTTCTTCTTTGTGTTCGCCTACCTGCTCAAGCGTGAATACTGGAAAGACGTGCACTGATACGCTTCAAGCATTGCTGTTAATCGCGCGCGCCCAAGGGCGCCTCCGCTAAAGCAGGATCTGCTCAGTCAGACCCTGCGGGAGGTGCCCTCTGGGCGCGCGCGTTTTTCCGGTTCCGACAAATTCAACAAGCGAGGAGGATCGCCATGGGCGTGACCAATCGGTTGGCCTGTTACTCCGACCCCGCCGACCACTATTCCCACCGAGTGCGCATCGTGCTTGCAGAGAAGGGTGTCAGCGCCGAAATCATTTACGTGGAAGCGGGCCGCCAGCCGCCTAAACTGATTGAGGTGAACCCTTACGGCAGTCTGCCGACGCTGGTCGATCGTGACCTAGCGTTGTGGGAGTCGACCGTGGTGATGGAGTATCTGGATGAGCGTTACCCGCACCCGCCGCTGATGCCGGTTTATCCGGTGGCGCGGGCCAACAGCCGTCTGCTGATCCACAGGATTCAGCGTGACTGGTGCGGGCTGGTGGATCTGATTCTGGATCCCAAGAGCAAAGAGGCAGCACGGGTCGTGGCGCGCAAGGAATTGCGCGAAAGCCTGACCGGCGTTTCGCCGCTGTTCGCCGACAAGCCGTTCTTCCTCAGTGAGGAACAAAGTCTGGTGGATTGCTGCCTATTACCCATACTCTGGCGTTTGCCGATTCTGGGTATTGAACTGCCGCGGCCGGCCAAGCCGCTGCTTGATTATATGGAGCGCCAGTTTGCGCGTGAGGCTTTCCAGGCGAGTCTGTCTGGTGTCGAACGCGATATGCGCTAAGGCTTAAGGAGCCGCTATGAACTCCAGTCGACCTTATCTGGTCCGCGCGCTCTACGAGTGGATTGTGGATAACGATTGCACCCCGCACATGCTGGTCAACTCCGAGTACCCGGCGGTGCAGGTGCCACAGGGTTTTGCCAGTGACGGCCAGATCGTCCTGAACATCTCGCCGAGTGCCGTGCGTCATCTGCACATGGATAACGACGTGGTGACGTTCGAAGGCCGCTTCGGCGGTGTTCCGCACAGTCTCTACGTGCCAATCAGCGCGATCCTGGGCATTTATGCGCGTGAGAACGGCCAGGGCATGGTGTTTGACCTCGAGTTGCCGATGGACGACGAGGAAGACATCGATCCGGATGACGACTCGCCGCCACCGGGCAGCGAGCCGCCACGCCCGAGTGGCCGGCCAAGTTTGAAGGTTGTGAAATAAAAAAAGGCGATCCGGATGGATCGCCTTTTTTGTGTCTGCCTTTTACGGTCAGTCGATGTATTCGAACAGCTTCACAATCTTCTGCACACCAGACACACCCTGAACCAGATTGGTTGCCTGGGTGGCTTCCTGTTTGGTCAGCAGACCCAGCAGGTAGACGATGCCGTTCTCGGTCACGACTTTGATGCGCGAGCCAGGAATGCTGGCGTCGGTGAGCATCTGGGTCTTGATCTTGGTGGTCAGCCACGCGTCGTTCTGGCGCGCGAGCAGGGAGGACGGTTGCAGCACTTGCAGCTCGTTGTGCACCTTCTTCACGCGCTGGACGTTGGCGGCGGCCTGTTCGGCTTTGGCCTTGAGGTCTTCGCGCGGAGTCTGGCCGGCGAGCAGGACGACGCCGTTGAAGCTGGTGATGACAATGTGCGAGTCGTTGTCCAGTGCCGGATCGGCCTTGGCGATGTTCACGCCTGCTTTGGTTTCGATCAGCGAGTCGTCGATCTTGCTGCCGAAGGTACGCGTGCCGCGGTCGTCTTCGATCGGCGCCTCACGGCTGGCGTTCACCACCGAGGTGCAGCCGCTGATGCCGAGGCACAGGGTCAAGGCCAGAAGGCCAAGGCGATTAGGGGTCATTCTTCACTCCCGAACAGTTGGCTGTCGATCAGATCGCAAAGGCAATGGATCGCCAGCAAGTGGACTTCCTGAATACGTGCAGTGACGTTGGCCGGTACGCGAATCTCGACGTCCTCGGGCAACAGCAGCGACGCCATGCCGCCGCCATCGCGTCCGGTCAAAGCTACGACAATCATTTCGCGATCATGTGCGGCCTGGATCGCTTGAATAATGTTCGCCGAGTTGCCGCTGGTCGAAATCGCCAGCAACACATCGCCCGGCTGGCCGAGCGCGCGGATCTGCTTGGAGAACACTTCGTTGTAGCTGTAATCGTTGGCGATCGAGGTGATCGTCGAAGTGTCGGTAGTCAGCGCAATCGCCGGCAGGCTCGGACGCTCGCGCTCGAAGCGGTTGAGCAGCTCCGAAGAAAAATGCTGGGCATCGCCGGCCGAACCACCGTTGCCGCACGAGAGCATTTTGCCTTCGTTGAGCAGGGCGTTGACCATGATCTGGCTGGCTTGCTCGATGTGCGGTGCAAGTACGTCCATCGCCTGTTGCTTGGTGTCGATACTGGCCTGGAAAAGCTGGCGAATTCGGGATTGCATGTCCATCTGTGTGACCTTAAGTGGCGCGGCTGTTCGGCACGTGAATGTGCAGCCGGCAAAACAAAGAGCAAAATGTGTCGGACGAAAACAGGGCAGGGTGCAGGCGATCAACTGTCGAAAGCATTCTGCAACCAGTTCAGCTGATTCGGGTGGCTGTCGATCGCCACCACATCGAAGCGGCAGGGGGAATTGGCCCAACGCGACTCGCGCTGAAGAAAATACTGTGCTGCAAAGATCAGTTTCTGCTGCTTGCGCTCGTCGATACTGGCGAGCGCGCCACCCCATTGAGTGTTTTTTCTGTAGCGAACTTCAACGAATACTACTGTATCGCCATCAAGCATGACCAGATCAAGCTCGCCGCGTTTGCATAACCAGTTCTGCGCCAGCAGGCGCAGCCCTTGTTGTTGCAGATGTTCGAGCGCCTGGCGCTCGGCATCCTTGCCGCTTTGCGAGCGTGACCTGTCGGGCATCAGCGCGGGGTGTCCGGCAGGCGCTGCACCTGACCGCTGACGAACTGTGCCCACGGCAACTGGCGCACAACGCGCTGGGTCTGGGTCATGCCGAGGCTGCCCGACTGACCTTCGATGCGGCTGTCCGGCAGGGCCTTGAGTTGGCCAAGGCGCGGTGCCAGGCGATAGGCGTCGGCGCCCATGGCGTACAGGCGACCGAGGCTGCCATTGGCTTGCGGCCATTGCGCAGCTACTTGCTGGCGCAGCGGATCGCTGGTTTCCAGCAGCCATGGGGTTTCGCAGAAGCGAATGCCGTTCATGTCGTTGTACTGATTGACGTCGCCGCTGGCGCTGTAGACGTGGGAGGTCGCGTAGACCGGCACGTCACCGGCGTACTGGAAATTCAGGGTCGGCTTGATCTGCTGGGCCTGTTGCGGCGTGGCGGCCAAGAAGATGAATTCGATGTCCTGGCGACGCGAAGGCTGGGCGGCGACATTGGTGCCGGCAACATTCTGCAGGCTCTTGGCACGGGCTTCACTCTGGCGCAGCTGGAACATGTCGGCGATCTGCTGGGCCAGTTGCACCGGCTGATCGACACGTTCGGTGGCAACGATGCTGCCGCCATTGGCTTGCCAGTCCTGGCTGAAGGCGCGCAGGACGCGATCGCCCCATTCGCCCTTCGGCACCATGATCGCGGCGCGATGCAGGCCATCGGCGCGGGCGCGACGGGAGACTTCGCGAGCTTCGTCTTCAGCTGCCAGACCGAACTGGAACAACTGCGCCGGACCTTGTTCGCCTTCGCTGTAGTTCAGCGCCAGGGTGGTGATCGGCAGTTGCGGGCGAGTGCTCAGTTGCTTGACCAGTGGTTTTTCCAGCGGGCCGACTACCAGTTGCACGCCGTCAGCCTGGGCCTTGCGATAGAACTCGTCCATCGAGGTCAGCTTCGAGCTGTCGTAGAACTCGATGGCAGGTGGGTTCTGGCCGGCCTGTTGCGCCTGATAATGCGCGGCCATGAAGCCTTCACGCAGCGCTTTGCCGACCGACGCCAACTGGCCGTCCTGTGGCAGCAGCAGGGCGATTTTGCTCAGTGGCTGGCTGGCCAGTTCCTTGAGCTTGGTCAGCGGCAGCGGCAGGTTGATCGCCGCCGGGTGCTTTGGATTCTGCGCACGCCAGTTGTCGATTGCGGCTTGTTGCTGTTCCAGCGTGCCTGCGGTTTTCACCGCTTGCGCCAGCGCCATCCAGCCGCCGAGATCGTCGGTGTTATTCGGTTGCAATTGATCGGTTGGCAGCGAAGCGATCAGGTTCCAGATCGCTTCGTGGTTCTTGCTCGCCGCTTCGCCTTCCAGCATCGGTGCGATGAACACACGTTCGCGGGCAGCGGCCAGTGTCTGGCCGTCGGCTTCAAGGGCGCGGGCGTGAACAGTGCCAGTGCGCACTTGCTGCTCTTCCGGCATTTCCCCGAGCTTCTGGAAGCTTGGATGGCTCAGGGCGGTCAGCGCAGCTTTCGGCTGATTGCGCGTCATGGCCAGTTCGGCGGACAGCGTATTGGCGAAAATCTGCTGGCCTGGCTTGAGTTGTTCCACCGGCACTTGTTGCAGGATTTGCGCGGACTGGCCGGCATTGCCTTGGCGGTAAGCCTGGTCCGCCGCGCTCAGGCGCAGCAGGGCGGCTTGTTCCGGGGTTTTAGCCTGGGCGGCCTGTTCGAGCAGTTGCTCGATGCTGGCGTCCGGAGTCCGTGGAAGTTCGCCAAGGCTGGAGGAAGGGGAGCTGGCACACGCGGCCAACAAGGCAGCGAGGCAGAGGGCAGTGAACAGCCGCAGGCAAGCGATCATGTAAGTGTTCCTGATACTCGATCAAATTAGCGTGGAATTGTACCCAAGCACTGGCCGGGGCGCGATGTTACTGGCGTGAATCGGTCAATTTAGCTGGAGTAAATGTTGCGGCAGCGCACAACCGCGCGAAAAACCGTACTCGGCCGGAGCGCATCGCAAGCCTCATGACGCGCTACAATGGCCGCTTTTACCGATCACGAGGTGTGCGCTTTGACTGCTCCAGGTCCTTTGAATTCCGCTGCTGGCTCGCTTTATGTGGTGGCGACGCCCATCGGCAACCTGGACGACATCAGCGCCCGGGCCTTGAAGATCCTTCGTGAAGTGGCCCTGATTGCAGCGGAAGACACGCGGCATTCGGCGCGCCTGATGCAGCACTTCGGCATCGGCACGCCGCTGGCCGCATGTCACGAACACAACGAACGGGATGAGGGTAGCCGCTTTATTACCCGGTTGCTGGCGGGCGACGACGTCGCGCTGATCTCCGATGCCGGCACGCCGCTGATTTCCGATCCGGGCTATCACCTGGTGCGTCAGGCCCGTGCGGCCGGGATCAACGTGGTGCCGGTGCCGGGTGCCTGTGCGTTGATCGCAGCGCTGTCGGCGGCGGGCTTGCCGTCCGACCGTTTTATCTTCGAAGGCTTTCTGCCGGCCAAGTCGGTCGGACGCAAGGCGCGTCTGGAAGCGGTTAAAGAAGAGCCGCGCACATTGATTTTCTATGAAGCGCCGCATCGCATTCTCGAATGCCTGCAGGATATGGAAGCAGTGTTTGGCGGCGAGCGTCAGGCTCTGCTGGCGCGGGAAATCACCAAAACCTTCGAAACCCTCAAAGGCCTGCCGCTCGGCGAACTGCGTGCGTTCGTCGAGTCCGACAGCAATCAGCAGCGCGGCGAGTGCGTAGTGCTGGTGGCCGGCTGGACCGCGCCGGAGTCGGAAGACGCGGTCAGCAGTGAAGCCATGCGCATCCTCGATCTGCTTCTGGAGGAAATGCCGCTCAAGCGCGCCGCCGCACTGGCAGCGCAAATCACCGGCGAGCGCAAAAACGTGCTGTATCAGGTGGCGCTGGATAAACAGAAAGGCGTGTAAGCCGTCGCCCGTGGCGGTCCGGAGGGTTTTAGCGCTTGTTCTTCCGGCGCTCTGCCGTTAACCTTCGCGGCGGAGAGTCGATCGGACAGTCGCTGCCCTCTATGAAAATTAGGGGGGGGAGGAAAGTCCGGGCTCCATAGGGCGAAGTGCCAGGTAATGCCTGGGAGGCGTGAGCCTACGGAAAGTGCCACAGAAAATAACCGCCTAAGCGCGCAAGCGCCGGTAAGGGTGAAAAGGTGCGGTAAGAGCGCACCGCACGTCTGGCAACAGTTCGTGGCTAGGTAAACCCCACTTGGAGCAAGACCAAATAGGGTCCCAAGGCGTGGCCCGCGCTGGGACCGGGTAGGTTGCTAAAGATGTCCAGTGATGGCCATCGTAGACGAATGACTGTTCAAGACAGAACCCGGCTTACAGATCGACTCTCCACCTTTTTCTTTCCCTGCTTGAAACAAAGAAGACGCGGCTGTGTAATATCAGTCGGCCTGGTCTGAAACTCCGGCAGCGGCAAACGCGGTAATAGCCTTTTCCCACCCTGCTTCAATCAACAGCCGAAGCGCCTTTGTAATACCGAAAAAATCTTACTCTTAACAAACTACTTTAACTTTCGAGCGCAGCTTTCAGTGCTGCATCAAGTTATTGGTCGAAACTTCACGTCAGATTCTCGTTGCGCCTCCTTTTACGTCGCTAAATCTCCGTCCTGTAAGGCTTTTCCTTTAATCCGCGCCTTGACGGTGTGGTGGGCGCATTCCTATAGTGTGCGCAAGTGGCGGAAAGTGGCATGAAGTGGGTTTTTTGAGCTCAAAACGATAAAAATTGGAGAAACGCTGACGTGTTTCGCGGAGCTAACGCTATCAGTCTCGATGCAAAGGGCCGTCTCGCCATGCCGAGCCGGTACCGTGACGAGCTCGATTCGCGCAGTTCCGGTCAATTGATCGTGACCATTGATGCCGTTGATCCGTGCCTGTGTGTCTATCCACTCGATGAGTGGGAAATTATTGAAACCAAGTTGCGCGCACTCCCTTCGCTTCGCGAAGAGAACCGTCGCCTGCAACGTTTATTGATTGGTAATGCCGTCGACCTCGAACTCGATGGCAGTGGTCGTTTCCTGGTTCCGCCGCGTTTGCGCGAATACGCCAAGCTCGATAAGCGCGCGATGCTGGTCGGCCAACTGAACAAGTTCCAATTGTGGGACGAGGATGCATGGAACGCGGTGTCTGCCGCTGACCTTGCTGCTATTCAACAACCGGGCGCGATGCCTGATGAACTGCGTGATTTGATCCTGTGACTATTGATAGCGGCTTTAACCACATCACCGTACTGCTTGACGAAGCCGTCGAGGCTCTCGCCGTACGTCCTGATGGCTGCTATCTGGACGGCACGTTCGGGCGCGGCGGGCACAGTCGGTTGATCCTCAGCCAGCTCGGGCCGGACGGTCGGCTCATCGGATTCGACAAGGATCCTCAAGCGATTGCCACCGGGCAAACGCTAGCGGCCGAAGACGGCCGCTTTGTCGTTGTGCAGCGTAGCTTTGCCGAGCTCGGTTCGGTGGTTGCCGAGCAAGGCCTGACCGGCAAGGTCAGCGGCATTCTGCTCGACCTCGGCGTGTCGTCGCCGCAGCTCGATGACGCCGAGCGCGGCTTCAGTTTCCTCAATGACGGGCCCCTGGACATGCGCATGGACCCGTCCCGTGGCATCAGCGCTGCCGAATTCGTCAACACCGCGCCGGTGGAAGAAATCGCCCGGGTGTTCAAGGAATACGGCGAAGAACGTTTCTCCGGGCGTATGGCCCGTGCCGTTGCCGAGCGCCGTGACATCAAGCCGTTCGAGCGCACCGCCGATCTGGCCGAAGTGCTGAAAGTCGCCAACCCGGCGTGGGAAAAGGGCAAGAACCCGGCCACCCGCGCATTCCAGGGTTTGCGCATTCACGTCAATAACGAACTCGGCGATCTGGAAGCCGGCCTCGACGCCGCGCTGGAAGCGCTGGAAGTTGGCGGCCGTCTGGTGGTCATCAGCTTCCACTCGCTGGAAGACCGCATCGTCAAACTGTTCATGCGCAAGCTGGTGAAAGGCGAGGCCGACAACCTGCCGCGCAACCTGCCGGTTCGCCACGTCGCCTTCGAACCGAAAATCAAAATCCACGGCAAAGCGCAGACGGCCTCCGACGCCGAACTCAAAGCCAACCCACGTTCCCGTAGCGCCGTCATGCGTGTCGCGGAGAAGTTGCGGTGAGCAAGCTTTTCGCCAAACCACTGCCCGGCGGCAGCTTTCTGATGCTGCTGCTGTTTATCGGCGTGCTGTTTTCGGCCATTGCCGTGTCGTACAGCGCGCACTGGAACCGGCAGTTGCTCAACACCCTTTATAACGAACTCAGCGTGCGCGACAAGGCGCAGGCCGAGTGGGGGCGGCTGATTCTCGAGCAGAGCACCTGGACCGCGCACAGTCGCATCGAAGTGCTGGCCACTGAACAACTGAAAATGCACATCCCTGGCGCGGCTGACGTGAAGATGGTGGCGCCATGATGAAACTCGAAGGCGCACTGTTCCCATGGCGCTTCCGCCTGATGGTGGCGCTGCTCGGTCTGATGGTCGCGGCGATCTGCTGGCGCATCATCGACCTGCAAGTGGTCGACCGTGACTTCCTCAAGGGCCAGGGCGACGCGCGCAGTCTGCGCCACATTCCGATTCCGGCGCACCGTGGCCTGATCACCGACCGTAACGGCGAGCCTCTGGCGGTCAGTACGCCGGTGACCACGCTGTGGGCCAACGCCAAGGAAATGCAGTCGGCCAAAGAGAAGTGGCCGGCACTTGCCGCCGCGTTGGGCCAGAACCCGAAAGCGCTGAGCGAGCGCCTCGAAGCCCAGGCCAACAAAGAATTCATTTACCTGGTGCGCGGGCTGACCCCCGAGCAGGGCCAGGCTGTGCTCGATCTGAAAGTGCCCGGCGTCTATGGCATCGAAGAGTTCCGCCGCTTCTACCCGGCCGGTGAAGTCACCGCGCACATGGTCGGCTTTACCGACATCGACGATCACGGTCGCGAAGGCGTTGAGCTGGCCTATGACGAATGGCTGGCCGGGGTGCCGGGCAAACGACAAGTCATCAAGGATCGCCGTGGCCGGCTGATCAAAGATGTTCAGGTCACCAAAAACGCCAAGGCCGGCAAGCCCTTGGCGTTGTCGATTGATCTGCGTCTGCAATACCTGGCCAACCGCGAACTGCGCAACGCGATCATCGAGAACGGCGCCAAGGCCGGCAGTCTGGTGATCATGGACGTGAAGACCGGCGAGATCCTGGCCATGGTCAACCAGCCGACCTACAACCCGAACAACCGTCGTAACCTGCAACCGGCGATGATGCGCAACCGCGCGATGATCGACGTGTTCGAGCCGGGTTCGACCATGAAAGCCATTTCCATGAGCGCGGCGATCGAAACCGGCCGCTGGAAACCGAGCGACACCGTCGAGGTGTATCCCGGCTCGTTGCAGATCGGCAAATACACCATCAAAGACGTGTCGAAGACCGAAGGGCCGGTGCTCGATCTGACCGGCATCCTGATCAATTCCAGTAACGTCGGCATGAGTAAAGTCGCCTTCGATATCGGCGGCGAAACGATTTTCCGTCTGGCGCAGAAAGTCGGCCTCGGTCAGGACACCGGCCTGGGCTTCCCCGGCGAACGTGTTGGCAATCTGCCCAACTACCGCGAATGGCGCAAGGCTGAAACTGCAACCTTGTCTTACGGCTACGGTATTTCCGTGACCGCGATCCAGTTGGTGCACGCGTTCTCGGCGCTGGCCAACAACGGCCGCCTCGCGCCGCTGACCCTGATCAAAACCGACAAGATGCCGCAGACCACCCAAGTGCTGCCGGAAGCCGTGGCGAAAACCATGCAGGGCATGTTGCAGCAAGTGATCGAAGCGCCGCGCGGAGTGTTCCGTGCGCAGGTGCCGGCTTATCACGTCGGCGGCAAGTCGGGTACCGCGCGCAAGACCTCGGTCGGCACCAAGGGCTACGCGGAAAACTCCTACCGTTCGCTGTTCGCCGGCTTCGGCCCGATGAGCGATCCGCGTTACGCGATTGTTGTGGTGATTGATGAACCGACCAAGGCCGGTTACTTCGGTGGCCTGGTGTCGGCGCCGGTGTTCAGCCGTGTGATGTCCGGCACCCTGCGCCTGATGAACGTGACCCCGGACAACCTGCCGACCACCCAACAGGCCAATGCCACCCCGGTCGTTCCGCTGAAAGCCAATGGAGGGCGCGGCTGATGTCATTAAGTCTGAACAAGATATTCCCCCACGCCGGCCACGATCTGTTGATCCGTGAACTGGCGCTGGACAGCCGCAACGTGCGCGCCGGCGATCTGTTTCTCGCCGTGCCCGGTGGCCGCTTCGATGGCCGTGCGCACATCGCCGATGCCTTGCAACGCGGCGCGGCTGCCGTGGCTTATGAAGTCGAAGGCGCCACCGTGCTGCCGATCACTGACGTGCCGCTGATTCCGGTCAAGGGGCTGGCGGCGCAGCTGTCGGACATTGCCGGGCGTTTTTACGGTGAACCGAGTCACCACCTGAACCTGATCGGCGTCACCGGCACCAATGGCAAGACCAGCGTGACCCAACTGGTCGCGCAGGCGCTGGATCTGCTCGGCCAGCATTGCGGCATCGTCGGTACGCTGGGTTCCGGTTTCTACGGCGCGCTGGAAAGCGGCCTGCACACCACGCCGAATCCGATTGCCGTGCAAGCGACCCTGGGTGACCTGAAAAAGGCCGGCGCGAAAGCCGTGGCCATGGAAGTGTCGTCCCACGGTCTGGATCAGGGCCGGGTCACCGCGCTGGCCTTCGACGTGGCGGTGATGACCAACCTGTCCCGCGATCACCTGGATTATCACGGCACCATGCAGGCGTACGCCGAGGCCAAGGCCCGGCTGTTCGCCTGGAATGACCTGAAGTGCCGCGTGGTCAACCTCGACGACGATTTCGGCCGGCAACTGGCGGCGGAAAAGCGCGAGTCGCGTTTGATCACCTACAGCCTGCTCGACAGCAGCGCCTACCTGTTTTGCCGCGAAGCGCAGTTCGACGACCACGGCGTACGCGCCACGCTGGTAACGCCGCAAGGCGAGCACCACCTGCGCAGCACGCTGCTCGGGCGTTTCAACCTGAGCAACGTGCTGGCGGCAGTCGGCGCCTTGCTCGGTCTGGATTACGCCCTCGACGAAATTCTCAAAGTGCTGCCGAAGCTCGAAGGCCCGGCCGGTCGCATGCAGCGTCTGGGTGGCGGCACGCAGCCGCTGGTGGTGGTCGATTACGCCCACACGCCCGATGCGCTGGAAAAGGTTCTCACCGCACTGCGCCCGCACGTCAAAGGCCAACTGCTGTGCCTGTTCGGCTGCGGCGGTGATCGCGATCGTGGCAAACGTCCGTTGATGGCCGAAGTGGTAGAGCGCCTCGCCGACCAGGTGCTGGTCACCGATGACAACCCGCGCACCGAAGATCCTGCGGTGATTTTCGACGACATCCGCGCCGGTTTCACCGCTGTGGATAAAGTCACCTTCGTCGCCGGTCGCGGTCAGGCCATTGCGCAATTGATTGCCGGCGCAACCGCTGACGACGTGATTGTGCTGGCCGGCAAAGGTCACGAGGACTATCAGGAAATCAACGGCGTGCGCCATGCGTTTTCCGATCTGGTCGAGGCCGATCATGCCCTGACCGCGTGGGAGGTGGCCCATGCTTAAGGCCCTGACACTCAGCGCACTGACCAACGCACTCGAGGCCCGTTTGATCGGCGCTGACGTGAGTTTCGACGGCGTCAGTATCGACAGCCGTGCGATCCAGCCCGGCCAGTTGTTCATCGCCCTGACCGGCCCGCGTTTCGACGGTCATGATTATCTGAACGACGTTGCCGGCAAAGGCGCCGTGGCGGCACTGGTCGAGCGCGAAGTCGCCGACAGCGCGCTGCCGCAATTACTGGTCAAGGACACCCGTCAGGCGCTGGGCCAACTCGGCGCGTTGAACCGTGCCGCGTTCACCCAGCCCGTGGCAGCGGTGACCGGTTCCAGCGGCAAGACCACGGTCAAGGAAATGCTCGCGAGCATCCTGCGTACCCGCGGTCCGGTGCTGGCGACCCGTGGCAATCTGAACAACGACCTCGGCGTACCGCTGACCCTGATCGAACTGGCGCCGGAGCACACCTCCGCCGTAATCGAACTGGGCGCCTCGCGTCTCGGTGAAATCGCCTACACCGTCGGGCTGACCAAGCCGCATGTGGCGATCCTGAACAACGCCGGCACCGCTCACGTCGGTGAGTTCGGCGGTCCGGAAAAAATCGTCGAAGCCAAAGGTGAAATCATCGAAGGCCTGGCCGCCGATGGCATCGCCGTGCTCAACCTCGATGACAAGGCTTTCGGTATCTGGAAGACCCGCGCTGCCGGTCGTCAGGTGCTGACCTTCGCTCTCAGCAACAGCGAGGCGAATTTCCACGCCAGCGATCTGGCCACTGATGCCCGTGGTTGCCCGGCGTTCAACCTGCACACGCCAGAAGGTAGCGAGCGCGTGCAACTGAACCTGCTCGGTACTCATAACGTCGCCAATGCCCTGGCTGCCGCCGCTGCTGCCCACGCCTTGGGTGTTTCGCTGTTCGGCATCGCCACCGGCCTCGGCGCGGTGCAACCGGTCAAGGGGCGCACCGTCGCGCAACTGGCGAAAAACGGCATGCGCGTCATCGATGATACCTACAACGCAAACCCCACCTCGATGTGTGCGGCCGTTGATATACTCGCCGGCTTTTCCGGCCGCACCGTCCTGGTGCTCGGCGATATCGGCGAGTTGGGCGACTGGGCGGAGCAGGGGCACCGCGACGTGGGCGAGTACGCCCGAGGCAAGGTTTCCGCGCTTTACGCGGTCGGGCCGAACATGGTCCACGCGGTAAACGCTTTCGGTGAGCAGGCGCAGCACTTCGGCACCCAGGCCGAGCTGATCCAGGCCCTCGCCGCCGAGCAGGACACAAACACCACCATTTTGATCAAGGGTTCGCGCAGCGCAGCGATGGAAAACATCGTTGCGGCTCTGTGCGGGTCCAGTCTGGAGAAACATTAATGCTGCTGCTGCTAGCGGAGTATCTGCAACAGTTCTACAAAGGCTTCGCGGTCTTCCAGTACCTGACCCTGCGCGGGATTCTCGGTGTACTGACCGCGCTGGTCTTGTCGCTGTGCTATGGCCCGTGGATGATCCGTACTCTGCAGAACCGTCAGATCGGCCAATCGGTACGTAACGACGGCCCGCAATCGCATCTGTCCAAATCCGGCACGCCGACCATGGGTGGCGCGCTGATTCTGTCGTCGATCGGCGTCAGCACTCTGCTCTGGGCTGACCTGAGCAACCGCTACGTCTGGGTGGTGCTGCTGGTGACCCTGCTGTTCGGCGCTATCGGCTGGGTCGACGATTACCGCAAAGTCATCGAGAAAAACTCCCGTGGCCTGCCGAGCCGCTGGAAGTATTTCTGGCAGTCGGTGTTCGGCCTCGGTGCAGCGATCTTCCTTTATATGACTGCCGCGACGCCGGTGGAAACCACCTTGATCCTTCCGATGCTCAAGGACTACAGCATTCCGCTGGGCGCCGGGTTCATCGTGCTGACCTACTTCGTGATTGTCGGTTCGAGCAACGCGGTCAACCTGACTGACGGCCTCGACGGCCTGGCGATCATGCCAACCGTGATGGTCGGCGGCGGCCTGGGGATTTTCTGTTACCTGTCGGGTAACGTGAAATTCGCCGAGTACCTGCTGATCCCTTACGTGCCCGGCGCAGGCGAATTGATCGTGTTCTGCGGTGCGCTGATCGGTGCCGGTCTCGGTTTCCTCTGGTTCAACACCTATCCGGCGCAAGTGTTCATGGGCGACGTCGGTGCCCTGGCACTCGGCGCGGCACTGGGCACCATCGCGGTGATCGTCCGTCAGGAAATCGTCCTGTTCATCATGGGCGGCGTGTTCGTGATGGAAACCCTGTCAGTGGTCATTCAGGTTGCCTCCTTTAAGCTGACCGGTCGCCGTGTGTTCCGCATGGCGCCGATTCACCACCACTTTGAACTCAAGGGCTGGCCCGAGCCGCGCGTGATCGTCCGTTTCTGGATCATCACCGTGATTCTTGTCCTGGTCGGCCTTGCCACCCTGAAGCTGAGGTAGAACGAGTGTCTCTGATCGCTTCTGACCACTTCCGCATCGTTGTCGGCCTCGGCAAGAGCGGCATGTCCCTGGTTCGCTTCCTGGCGAACCGGGGCACGTCGTTTGCTGTGGCCGACACGCGGGAAAATCCACCGGAACTGGCCACGCTCAAGCGTGACTATCCGCACGTGGAAGTGCGTTGTGGCGAGCTGGACGTCGAATTCCTCTGCCGTGCCGACGAGCTCTACGTGAGCCCCGGCCTGGCGCTGGCGACCCCGGCCCTGCAAGCCGCCGCTGCCCGTGGCGTGAAAATGTCCGGCGACATCGAACTGTTCGCGCGTAATGCGCAGGCGCCGATCGTCGCGATCACTGGTTCCAACGCGAAAAGCACCGTCACTACTCTGGTCGGCGAGATGGCGGCTGCTGCCGGCAAGCGCGTCGCCGTTGGCGGCAACCTCGGCACGCCGGCGCTGGATCTGCTCAGCGATGACGTCGAGCTGTACGTCATGGAGTTGTCGAGTTTCCAGCTGGAAACCACCGACCAGCTCAACGCCGAAGTCGCCACCGTACTGAACATCAGCGAAGACCACATGGATCGCTACAGCGGTCTGCCGGCCTATCACCTGGCCAAGCACCGGATCTTCCGGGGCGCGAAGCAGTTTGTGGTCAACCGTCAGGACGCCCTGAGCCGTCCATTGATCGGCGAAGGCCAGCCATGCTGGACCTTTGGCCTGAGCAAACCGGATTTCAAAGCGTTCGGCATTCGCGAAGAAGACGGCGAGAAGTATCTGGCCTTCGAATTCCAGAACTTGATGCCGGTGCGTGAACTGAAGATTCGCGGCGCGCACAACCAGTCCAACGCTCTCGCCGCATTGGCACTGGGTCACGCGGTGGGCCTGCCGTTCGACGCCATGCTCTCTGCATTGCGTACGTTTGCCGGCCTCGAGCATCGTTGCCAGTGGGTGCGCGATCTCGACGGCGTGGCCTATTACAACGATTCCAAAGCCACCAACGTTGGCGCCGCTCTGGCCGCCATCGAAGGTTTGGGCGCAGACATCGACGGCAAGGTCATTCTGATCGCCGGCGGTGACGGCAAAGGCGCCGAATTCAATGATCTGCGTGATCCGGTGGCGGCCAACTGCCGCGCTGTGGTGCTGATGGGCCGCGACTCCGACAAGATCGGCGCAGCCATTGGCGACGCCGTACCGCTGATTCGCGCGAGCTCGCTGATCGACGCTGTTGCGCAATGCCGCGCCGCTGCCCAACCGGGCGATGTGGTGCTGCTGTCGCCGGCCTGCGCCAGTTTCGACATGTTCAAGAATTACGAAGACCGTGGTCACCAGTTCGTCCGCGCTGTGGAGGAACTGGCATGAACCTGAGAAACATCATCAAGCCGTACCCGTCGCCGCTGATCACCGGGCGTGGCATCGACCTCGACTTCCCGATGCTCGCCGGTTGCCTGGCGCTGCTTGGTCTCGGCCTGATCATGATCGCTTCGGCGTCCACCGAAGTGGCGGCGGCGCAGTCGGGCAGTCCGCTGTATTACATGATTCGCCACCTTATCTATGTGGTGCTGGGTCTGGGCGCGTGCATTGTCACCATGATGATCCCGATCGCCACTTGGCAGCGCCTCGGCTGGATGATGCTGATCGGTGCGTTCGGCCTGCTGGTGATGGTGATCATTCCCGGCATCGGTCGCGAAGTGAACGGTTCGATGCGCTGGATCGGTTTCAGCTTCTTCAACGTGCAGCCGTCGGAAATCGCCAAGGTGTTCGTGGTGATCTACCTCGCCGGTTATCTGGTGCGCCGGCAGAAAGAAGTACGCGAAAGCTGGATGGGCTTCTTCAAGCCGTTCATCGTCCTGCTGCCGATGGCCGGTCTGTTGCTGATGGAACCGGACTTCGGTGCCACCGTAGTCATGATGGGCGCGGCGGCGGCGATGCTGTTTCTTGGCGGGGTCGGGCTGTTCCGTTTCTCGCTGATGGTGGTGCTGGCGGTTGGCGCGGTGGTTTTGCTGATCCAGATGCAGCCCTATCGAATGGCGCGTCTGACCAACTTCGCCGACCCGTGGGCCGACCAGTTCGGCGCCGGTTATCAGTTGTCGCAGGCCTTGATCGCGTTTGGTCGCGGCGAGTGGCTGGGCGTCGGCTTGGGCAACAGCGTGCAGAAGCAGTTCTACCTGCCGGAAGCGCATACCGACTTCGTGTTCTCGGTACTCGCCGAAGAACTCGGTGCGGTCGGTTCGCTGTGCACCGTCGCGCTGTTCGTGTTCGTGTGTATTCGCGGCATGTACATCGGCCTGTGGGCGGAGAAGGCCAAGCAGTTCTTTGCCGCTTACGTGGCTTACGGCTTGTCGTTCCTGTGGATTGGTCAGTTCCTGATCAACATCGGTGTGAACGTCGGCCTGCTGCCAACCAAGGGGCTGACCTTGCCGTTCCTCAGTTACGGCGGCAGCTCGCTGGTGATCTGCTGCGCCTGTCTGGGTCTGTTGCTGCGCATCGAGTGGGAGAGTCGGACCCACCTGGGCAGCGAAGAGATGGAATTCCAGGAGAGCGACTTCGCCGAGGAGCCGACTCATGGGCGCTAACGTATTGATCATGGCCGGCGGTACCGGCGGTCACGTGTTCCCGGCGCTGGCCTGTGCCCGCGAGTTTCAGGCGCGCGGCTACACCGTGCACTGGCTCGGCACGCCACGCGGGATCGAAAACGAACTGGTTCCGGCGGCAGGACTTGAACTGCACCGCATCAACGCCAGCGGTCTGCGCGGCAAGGGCAAGCTGTCGCTGCTCAAGGCGCCGCTGATGCTGCTGAAATCGGTGTGGCAGGCGCGGGCGATCATGCGCCGTCTGAAGCCGGTGTGCGTGGTCGGCTTCGGCGGTTATGTGACTGGCCCTGGTGGTCTTGCTGCGAAACTGGCCGGCGTGCCGGTGATCGTTCACGAGCAGAACGCTGTCGCCGGCACCGCCAATCGGTTGCTGGTGCCGTTCGCCGCCCGAGTGTGTGAAGCGTTCCCCGACACCTTTACTCTGTCGGACAGCCGCCGTACCACCGGTAATCCGGTGCGCAGCGAGCTGTTCCTCGAAACATCGCGACCGGCGCTGGCCGGGCGCAAAGCGCGTTTGCTGATCCTTGGCGGCAGCCTGGGCGCAGAACCGTTGAACAAATTGCTGCCTGAAGCCCTGGCCCAAGTCGCTGCCGACCTGCGCCCGGAAGTGTTTCATCAGGCCGGCAAAAATCACGATGAAGTGACTGCCGAGCGTTACCGCGCCGTGGGTGTGGAAGCGCAGGTGCAGCCGTTCATCAAAGACATGGCCCAGGCCTATGGCTGGGCTGACCTGGTGGTGTGCCGCGCTGGCGCGTTGACCATCAGTGAGCTGGCGGCCGCCGGTCTGCCCTCGATGCTGGTGCCTTTGCCCCACGCGATCGACGATCACCAGACCCGCAACGCCGATTATTTGGCCCGCGAAGGCGCTGCCTTCCTGATGCCGCAAAGAACGACTGGTGCCGCGGATCTTGCCGCGCGCCTGACAGAGGTCTTGATGCAACCGCAACGACTCGAAGCAATGGCCCAAGCGGCCCGCCGACTGGCCAAACCCGATGCCACCCGTAGCGTGGTCGATACCTGTCTGGAGGTGGCCCATGGTTGAGAATCAGAAAGCCATGCCACAACCGGAAATGCGCCGCATCCGTCGCATCCACTTCGTCGGCATCGGCGGCGTGGGCATGTGCGGTATCGCTGAAGTGTTGTTGAACCTGGGCTATCAAGTCTCCGGTTCCGACCTGAAAGCGTCCCCGGTCACCGAACGCCTGGAGTCGTTTGGCGCGCAGATCTTCATCGGTCACCGTGCCGAGAACGCCGCTACCGCCGACGTGCTGGTGGTGTCGAGCGCAGTGAACACGTCCAACCCGGAAGTGGCGACTGCCCTTGAACGTCGTATTCCGGTAGTGCCGCGCGCAGAAATGCTCGCCGAGCTGATGCGCTATCGCCACGGTATCGCCGTCGCCGGTACCCATGGCAAAACCACCACCACCAGCCTGATCGCTTCGGTGTTCGCGGCCGGTGGTCTGGACCCGACGTTCGTTATCGGTGGCCGCCTCAATGCAGCGGGCACCAATGCCCAGCTCGGCACCAGCCGTTACCTGATTGCCGAAGCCGACGAAAGCGATGCGAGCTTCCTGCATCTGCAGCCGCTGGTGGCCGTGGTCACCAACATCGACGCCGACCACATGGCGACCTACGACGGTGACTTCAACAAACTGAAGAAAACCTTCGTCGAATTCCTGCACAACCTGCCGTTCTACGGTTTGGCGGTGATGTGCCTGGACGATCCGGTGGTGCGCGAAATCCTGCCGCTGGTGAAACGTCCGACCGTGACCTACGGCTTCAGCGAAGACGCCGACGTACGCGCAATCAATGTCCGTCAGCAGGGCATGCAGACCTTCTTCACCGTGCTGCGCCCGGATCGGGAGCCGCTGGACGTGTCGGTGAACATGCCCGGCAACCACAACGTGCTCAACTCGCTGGCGACCATCTGCATCGCCACCGACGAAGGCGTCAGCGATGAAGCCATCGTTCAGGGCCTGTCAGGCTTCCAGGGTGTTGGCCGACGCTTTCAGGTCTACGGCGAACTGCCGGTCGACGGCGGCAACGTGATGCTGGTCGACGACTACGGGCACCACCCGACCGAAGTCGCTGCGGTGATCAAAGCCGTGCGCGGTGGCTGGCCGGAGCGTCGTCTGGTGATGGTCTACCAGCCGCATCGCTACAGCCGCACCCGTGATCTGTACGACGACTTCGTCAATGTACTGGCCGACGCCAACGTGCTGCTGCTGATGGAAGTCTATCCGGCCGGCGAAGAGCCGATCCCGGGCGCCGACAGCCGCAAGCTGTGCAACAGCATCCGCCAGCGCGGTCAGCTCGACCCGATCTACATCGAGCGGGGCGTTGACCTGGCGCCGCTGGTCAAGCCGCTGCTGCGCGCCGGCGACATTCTGCTGTGCCAGGGCGCTGGTGATATCGGCGGTCTCGCGCCGAAGCTGTTGAAAAGTGAATTGTTCGCCGGCGCCGTGGCGGCGCCGGTCGAGGGGAAGTTGAAATGACTGCTGCCTACGCCAAGCTGTTCTCCACCATCGCGCCGAAAGACTTCGGCCGCGTCGCCGTGCTCTTCGGCGGCCTGAGTGCCGAGCGTGAGGTTTCGCTGAAATCCGGCAACGCCGTGCTCGAAGCGCTGCAAAGCGCTGGCGTCGACGCGTTCGGCATCGATGTGGGCGAAGACTTCCTGCAGCGTCTGCTCAGCGAAAAGATCGACCGCGCGTTCATCATTCTCCACGGTCGCGGCGGTGAAGACGGCAGCATGCAGGGCCTGCTCGAGTGCGCGGACATCCCGTACACCGGCAGCGGCATCCTCGCCTCGGCACTGGCGATGGACAAGCTGCGCACCAAGCAGGTCTGGCACAGTCTCGGGATTCCGACGCCGCGTCACGCCGTACTGTGCAGCGAAGCCGATTGTATTTCCGCAGCGACGGAACTGGGCCTGCCTTTGATCGTCAAACCGGCGCATGAAGGTTCAAGTATCGGGATGGCCAAAGTGAATTCTGCGTCCGAGTTGATCGACGCATGGAAAGCGGCCAGTACCTACGATTCGCAAGTGTTGGTCGAGCAATGGATTCAAGGTCCGGAGTTCACCATCGCCACCCTGCGTGACCAGGTGTTGCCTCCTATCGCCCTGGGTACACCGCACACGTTCTACGACTACGACGCCAAGTACATCGCCAACGATACCCAGTACCGCATTCCGTGCGGGCTTGACGCGGCCAAGGAACAGGAACTCATGGAACTCACGGCCAAGGCCTGTGAGGCGCTGGGTATCGCCGGTTGGGGCCGGGCGGACGTGATGCAGGACGCCGACGGGCAGTTCTGGTTCCTCGAAGTCAATACCGCACCGGGCATGACCGATCACAGCCTGGTGCCGATGGCGGCGCGGGCTGCCGGTCTGGATTTCCAGCAACTGGTTCTGGCCATTCTGGCCGCCAGCGTTGAAGACGCAGGCGCAACAGAGGCGCGAGGTTAAGACCATGCAAGGCGCTCATCTCAGACATCAGCCACCCGCACCCGGCCGCAAGCCGGTGCCGCGGGGTGCCAGCCGAATGGTGGCGAAAGAGCCGATGTCCGCGCGCCTGCCGAAAGCCAATTTCAGCTTTCTGAAAAGCCTGTTCTGGCCAGTGCTGCTGGTGGCGCTGGGCTTTGGCACCTACGAAGGCGCGCAGCGTCTGCTGCCGTACGCCGACCGGCCGATCAGCAAGGTCGCGGTGCAGGGCGACCTGAGTTACATCAGCCAGCAGGCGGTGCAGCAGCGAATCGCGCCGTTCGTGGCGTCGAGCTTCTTCACCATCGACCTCGCCGGCATGCGCAAAGAGCTGGAACAGATGCCATGGATCGCTCATGCCGAAGTGCGCCGGGTGTGGCCGGACCAGGTGGTGATCCGCCTCGAAGAGCAATTGCCGGTGGCCCGATGGGGCGACGAGTCGCTGCTGAACAATCAGGGTCAGGCATTTACCCCCAGAGAGCTGGCGAACTACGAACACCTGCCGCAGCTGTTCGGCCCACAACGGGCTCAGCAGCAGGTGATGCAGCAGTATCAGGTGCTGAGCCAACTGCTGCGGCCGCTGGGTTTTTCGATTGCACGCCTGGAATTGCGTGAACGCGGCAGCTGGTTCCTGACCACCGGTGCCGGCAGTTCCGGCCCCGGCATCGAGTTGCTGCTGGGACGCGGCAACCTGGTGGAAAAGATGCGCCGCTTCATCGCCATCTATGACAAGACGCTGAAAGAGCAGATTACGAACATTGCGCGCATCGATCTGCGCTACGCCAACGGCCTCGCTGTTGGCTGGCGGGAACCCGTAGCGCCGACGACAGCCCAACCCGCTGTCGCAAAGAATTAAGAAGAGGCAGGACCCATGGCAAACGTGCAAAGCGGCAAAATGATCGTCGGTCTGGATATCGGCACCTCCAAAGTGGTGGCGCTGGTAGGCGAGGTCGCGGACGACGGCCAGCTGGAAATCGTCGGGATCGGCACGCATCCGTCCCGCGGTCTGAAGAAGGGCGTGGTGGTCAACATCGAATCCACCGTGCAGTCGATCCAGCGCGCGATCGAAGAAGCCCAACTGATGGCCGGCTGCCGCATTCACTCCGCGTTCGTCGGCGTGGCCGGCAATCACATCCGCAGCCTGAATTCCCACGGCATCGTTGCGATCCGTGATCGCGAAGTCAGCTCGGCTGACCTTGAGCGTGTGCTCGACGCCGCTCAGGCCGTAGCGATACCGGCTGACCAGCGCGTGCTGCACACCCTGCCGCAGGATTACGTGATCGATAACCAGGAAGGCGTGCGTGAGCCGCTGGGCATGTCCGGCGTGCGTCTGGAAGCCAAGGTTCACGTGGTCACCTGCGCCGTCAACGCTGCACAGAACATTGAAAAATGCGTGCGTCGCTGCGGTCTGGAAATCGACGACATCATTCTTGAGCAACTGGCCTCGGCCTACTCGGTGCTGACCGACGACGAAAAAGAACTGGGCGTGTGTCTGGTCGACATCGGCGGCGGCACCACCGACATCGCGATCTTCACCGAAGGCGCGATCCGTCACACCGCCGTAATCCCGATTGCCGGTGATCAGGTGACCAACGACATCGCCATGGCGTTGCGCACCCCGACCCAGTACGCCGAAGAGATCAAGATCCGTTACGCCTGCGCCCTGGCCAAACTGGCCGGTGCCGGCGAAACCATCAAGGTGCCGAGCGTCGGCGACCGTCCACCGCGCGAACTGTCGCGTCAGGCCCTGGCCGAAGTGGTCGAGCCGCGTTACGACGAACTGTTCACCCTGATCCAGGCCGAGCTGCGTCGCAGCGGCTACGAAGACCTGATCCCGGCGGGCATCGTGCTCACCGGTGGTACGTCGAAAATGGAAGGCGCCACTGAACTGGCCGAAGAGATCTTCCACATGCCGGTGCGCCTCGGTGTGCCGCATGGCGTGAAAGGTCTGGATGACGTGGTGCGCAACCCGATTTATTCCACTGGCGTTGGTTTGTTGATGTACGGCCTGCAGAAGCAGTCCGACGGAGTTTCGTTCTCCGGCATCGGCAGCCGCGACAGCTACAACAGCGAAGAGCCTCAGGCGCCGCTGCTGGACCGACTGAAAAAGTGGGTTCAGGGCAACTTTTAAAAGCAGCCTGGAGCGACAAGCTTCAAGCGGCAAGCAACTGCAGTAGATACACCGCTACAAACAGCAGTAGGCGAAAAAACTAGAGAATGTAAGGAGAGGGAAAATGTTCGAACTCGTAGACAACATCCCCGCAAGCCCGGTAATCAAAGTTATCGGTGTCGGCGGTGGCGGCGGCAACGCTGTCAATCACATGGTCAAGAGCAACATCGAAGGCGTTGAGTTCATCTGCGCCAACACCGATGCTCAAGCGCTGAAAAACATCGGCGCGCGGACCATCCTGCAACTGGGCACCGGCGTGACCAAAGGCCTGGGCGCCGGCGCCAACCCTGAGGTCGGCCGTCAAGCCGCTCTGGAAGACCGCGAGCGCATCGCTGAAGTGCTGGCCGGCACCAACATGGTGTTCATCACCACCGGCATGGGCGGCGGTACCGGTACCGGTGCAGCGCCGATCATCGCTGAAGTGGCCAAGGAAATGGGCATTCTGACCGTTGCGGTCGTGACCCGTCCGTTCCCGTTCGAAGGCCGCAAGCGTATGCAGATCGCCGACGAAGGCATCCGCATGCTTTCGGAAAGCGTCGACTCGCTGATCACCATTCCGAACGAAAAACTGCTGACCATCCTCGGCAAAGACGCAAGCCTCTTGTCGGCTTTCGCCAAGGCTGACGATGTACTGGCCGGTGCCGTTCGCGGTATCTCCGACATCATCAAGCGTCCGGGCATGATCAACGTCGACTTCGCCGACGTACGCACCGTGATGAGCGAAATGGGCATGGCGATGATGGGCACTGGCTGCGCCAGCGGTCCGAACCGTGCACGTGAAGCCACCGAAGCGGCAATCCGCAACCCGTTGCTGGAAGACGTCAACCTGCAAGGCGCGCGCGGTATTCTGGTGAACATCACCGCCGGTCCTGACCTGTCCCTGGGTGAGTACTCCGACGTGGGTTCGATCATCGAAGCCTTTGCTTCCGAGCACGCGATGGTCAAGGTCGGTACCGTTATCGATCCGGACATGCGCGACGAGCTGCACGTAACCGTGGTTGCCACCGGTCTGGGCGCGAAAATCGAGAAGCCTGTGAAGGTTATCGACAACACCGTGCACACCTCGATGGCTTCGGCGCAGGTGCAACAACCGGCTCCGGCCCGTCAGGAGCAGCCAGCGGTGAACTACCGTGATCTGGACCGTCCGACCGTCATGCGCAACCAGGCTCAGGCCGGTGCTGCGGCTGCCGCGAAGATGAATCCGCAGGATGACCTGGATTACCTGGACATTCCGGCATTCCTGCGTCGTCAGGCCGATTGATGGAATGTATCAGGGCTATGAAGGTGATTGGTGTTCAGCAAAGGCATGGTCTGCTATCATCGCCAGCCTTTGTTGATACCAGTTCGCAATTTGCGCTGAAGCGGCCCAAGCCATGATTAAACAACGCACACTGAAAAATATTATCCGTGCCACAGGTGTAGGCCTGCACTCCGGTGAGAAGGTCTATCTGACCCTCAAGCCTGCGCCTGTCGACACTGGCATTGTGTTTTGTCGCGCTGACCTCGACCCTGTGGTGCAGATTCCTGCCCGCGCGGAAAACGTCGGTGAAACCACTATGTCGACGACGCTGATCAATGGCGACGTCAAAGTGGACACGGTAGAGCACTTGCTCTCGGCCATGGCTGGCCTGGGCATCGATAACGCCTACGTCGAGCTCTCCGCGTCCGAAGTCCCGATCATGGATGGCAGCGCTGGACCCTTCGTATTCCTGATTCAATCGGCTGGCCTGGAAGAGCAGGACGCCGCCAAGAAATTCATCCGCATCCTGCGTGAAGTGACAGTGGAAGACGGCGACAAGCGCGCCACTTTCGTCCCTTTCGAAGGCTTCAAGGTGAGCTTCGAGATCGATTTCGATCACCCGGTATTCCGGGACCGCACCCAGAGTGCAAGCGTGGATTTTTCCAGCACTTCGTTCGTTAAAGAAGTCAGCCGCGCCCGTACCTTTGGCTTCATGAGTGATATCGAGTACCTGCGCAAGCACAACCTCGCACTCGGCGGCAGCGTGGAAAACGCGATCGTGGTCGACGCTGATGGCGTGTTGAACGAAGACGGTCTTCGTTATGAAGACGAATTCGTCAAACACAAGATCCTCGATGCGATTGGCGACCTGTACCTGCTGGGCAACAGCCTGATTGGTGAGTTCAAAGGCTTCAAGTCCGGTCATGCACTGAACAACCAGCTGCTGCGCAAATTGATTGAGCAGACAGACGCTTGGGAAGTGGTGACGTTCGAAGACGCCAGCACCGCACCAATCTCTTACATGCGCCCGGTTGCGGCGGTGTAAGTAAAAAACCTCTCTAGTTTTTTGAAGGCCATCCTCGGATGGCCTTTTTTTATGCCTGTGGTTTCTCTAGTGCCTGATCAGGCTTCTTCGCGAGCAGGCTCGCTCCCACCTTTGAAATGCATTCCAACTGCGGGAGCGAGCCTGCTCGCGAAGGCGGCGGCGCCATCACCCTGGAAACATCAGACTGACACTACAACGCGATTGCGCCCGCCTTCCTTGGCTTGATACAGCGCCTTGTCCGCCGCAAACAGTAATTGCTCCAGTGTCATCTCGCTCGCCGATGTCCACGTAGCAATGCCGATACTCACGGTCATCGCCCGCTCAGCGCCTTCGACCCATGGCAAGTTTTCCACAGCCTGGCGAATCTGCTGGGCGATCTGCTGCGCCCCGGCGCTGTCGGTCTCGGCGAGAATCACCGAAAACTCCTCACCACCATACCGCGCGACCAGATCCGCCGGGCGTCGCACGTTCGCGGTGATTACCTTGGCCAGTTCACGCAAGACCTGATCCCCAGCCTGATGGCCATGGCGATCATTGAAGGCCTTGAAGTGGTCGGCATCGATCATCATCACCGACAGCGGCTGGCCCGAGCGCTGGGCGCGGAACCATTCGTGGCGCAGAGTCTGATCGAGCATGCGCCGGTTGGCTACTCCGGTCAGGTCATCGGTGGCAGCCAGTTGCGCCAGTTCGCGTTCGGCGCGATGGCGCAAACGCAGTTCCCGGGCGAGCAGCCACGTTAGCCACAACAGCCCCAGGCACAACACGCCGGTGGCGCCGCTGATCAGGATCGCCGTGCGCCGCCAGGTGCCGAACACTTCCTCGCTGGACAGCGCGACCATCACGGTCAACGGCAGATTGCCGACCCGCGAGTAGGTATAGAGCCGCCGCTGGTCATCCATGCTCGAAGTGCTGGTGAAACTGCCGCTGCCATCGCGATCGTTGAGAATCCGCACGACGTTGGGCCGGTTGCCGAAACTCTTGCCGACCGAATCGCTCTGCAGATACGGCTTCTGCGCAAGCAGCACGCCATCGCTGTTGATGATGTTCAACGTACTGTCGGTGCCGATGTCGAGGCTTTTGAACAGGTCGTCGAAATAGTCGAGTTTCAGCGACGCCACCGCCACGCCGAGGAATTCACCGGTCTGCGAGGAGATGCGTCGGCTAAAGCTGATGCGCCACTGATCGGCTTCTTCACAATCGCAACGGGTCTTGAACGGTCGGCTGATGAACATGCCAATGTCGCGGTTGAAGGCGTGGGCGAGAAAATAATCGCGGTCGGCGAAATTGCCCGGTTTCGCTTCGATGCGCGAGGAGTCGGCGATCACCTCGCCATGCTTGTCGAGCAGCAGGATGTCGCCCTTGAAGCGCGCGGTGGCAGAGCGATCGAACAGCGCCAGATGACGGATCTGCGGCGAGACGTTCTGCAGGTCGTCACGCTGGGCGGCGGCGATCAGCCCTTGCAGCGTCAGGTCGTACAGCTCGACGGTGCGCAGCACATCGGCATCGATCAATTGCGCGATGGTCGTGGCGCGGCGCGTGGCGACTTCCTGCGCACTGGCGTACTCGCGGATCAGCAGGAAGGTGACGATGCACACCATCGCAATCACGGTCAGCAGGCTGCCGAGGATCAGCAGGCGCTCGGGGCGACCGGTAAGGCCTGTGATGGAAGGCGTGCGGCTGGTGATCATGATGGGGAGCCGGTTGGAGTGGTTTCATAAGCTTAGTTGGGCTGACGCCGGACGAACCTGTGGGAGCGAGCCTGCTCGCGAAAGCTGATTGTCAGTCAACATCTGTGTTGAATGACACACCGCTTTCGCGAGCAGGCTCGCTCCCACAGGGTAGATCACAGGATCTGTAAAACGCAGCGCCGATCTTAGAAGACGTTGACCGGGTAGTCGATGATCACGCGGTATTCATCTGTATCCGAATCAATCGCGCCGTAGCCGTTGCCGCCCCGGTTGGTCGCCCATTGCAGGCGCACCGCGAGATCCTTGGCCTGGCCGCTTTGTACGACGTACTGCAAATCGATGTCGCGTTCCCAATGCTTGGCGTTGCGGCCATCGGCGCTGTACCAGCTCGAATAGCCTGGGCTGTCCGTGTCGGCTTTGGTCAGATCCACCGTGCCGCGTGAATAAGACAGCGCCGAAGTCAGGCCGGGCATGCCGGCACCGGTGAAGTCGTAGGCGTACTTGAGCTTCCAGGAACGTTCGTTCGGGCCGTTGAAGTCCGAATACTGCTGCGAGTTGTCCAGATAAACGCTGTCGCCCTGGCTGATGTAGTCGAACGGCGTATTGCCGTTGACCCGCTGATAGGCGGCAGTGACGCTGTGGCTGCCGATGCCGACGGTGAGATGCGTGCTCCAGGTGTTGTTATCGATATCGCCGAGCAGCGCATCACCGGTGTCTTGCGTGTGATAGAAGTGCAGGCCCGGGTTGAGGCTGACCAGATCGTTCAGTTGCCAGGTGTAGTCGAGGTCGTAGTAGTACTGGTTCCAGATGTCCTTGAGCTCGGACGCGTAAAGGCTGCTGGTCAGGCCCTCAACGCCGCTCCAGGCCACACCGGCCCAGTTCAGGTGCTGGCTTTTGTCGCCGTCGGCGAGGGTGCCGTATGACGTTCCGATGCGGGTATGACCGCTCTGGTTATACGGCTTGGTGAAACTGGCCTGGCCACCTTCGATCAGCCAGCCGTCGAAGCTGTGGTTGCTCAGGCTGATGCCACGAAAGGTCTGCGGCAGCATCCGCGTGTCGCCGCCGGCGATGACCGGGTTGGTGAGGAACAGATCACCGGCCTTCAACTCGGTATCGAAGGCGCGCAGCTTCAACGTCCCGCCTGCGGTGGAGAACGAGCCCGGCGCTTTGCCGTTGCCATCGCTGATCGGCAGGATGCTCGAACCGTCGGTCCCGCCACCCCCATCGAGTTTCAGGCCGAGCATGGCGTGGGCATCGACGCCGAAGCCGACCGTGCCTTCGGTGTAGCCGGACTGGAACACGCCGAGAAAACCTTGACCCCACTCGATATTGTCGTCCGCCTTCTGCAAGCGGTTGCGATTCATGTAGTAGTTGCGGGCGTTGAGGTTGAGGCTCGAGCCTGCGACGAAGCCCTGTTGGGCTGGCTCATCGGCGTGGACAGCGGGGGCAATCGTTGCGGCAATTGCAATGAACAGCGGGGTGAGGCGGACAGGGTAAAACACGTGCGGTGGGGCTCCTTGGGTCAGCGGGCCGCTCTGTTTCTTGAGCGGCTTGATGTTTCTTGTTGTTACAGACGCAGCAGACGGCTTTCAGACCACAACGAAAAAAGGCCGCTGAATGGCAGCGGCCTGGAGTGACGACGGTTGAACGGGAAGAGCCAAACAACCGCGTCGAGGGAAACCTTTCGCGGTGCGACTCAGCTGTCTTTCTCGAGCGCTTGAGCCTGGGAAGTAGCGGCCTGCTGGGATTGCGTCGCGTCTTGAGCCTTGGCCATCACTTCGGCCTGATGCTGATCGAATGCCTGCGCGCGAGCGACGTTGTGCGCCACGAACGCTTGCGATTCTTCAGCCATCGCCATCGGCGACAGGATCAATGAGGACAAAACGAATGCGCTGGCAATACCCATACTGTTGGACATCTTGAAAACCTTCTCGCTTGGCGAGTGCTGTTTGGTGCGGGCAAAGATAAGGTTGCCGAGGGTTGGGAAACAGCGTGATTTTCATAAATGACTGTTACAGCTAAAGCAAAGATCGGCACGGGTAACAACCCGGTCTGTGCGTGATGGTGGCCTGTGGCGAGGGGATTTATCCCCGTTGGGCTGCGAAGCGGCCCCAAGAATTCCAGCCTCAAAGATTCTTAGAGCTCGTGCACAGAATTTGCGACTGCTGCGCAGCCGAGCGGGGATAAATCCCCTCGCCACAGGGCTTGGCTGAGCATTCAGACCGGGAGGTTGATGCCGAAGGTGTTCATGCCCCGATCACTGCGCACAAACACATCCCCGCCATGCATCAGCGCAATCGCCTTGACGATGGCCAGCCCCAGGCCGTGGTTATTGCCGCTGTTGCTACGCGAGGCATCAACCCGATAAAACCGCTCGAACAACCTCGGCAAATGCTCGCTGGCAATCGGCGACCCGGGATTGGCTACGCCAATGCTCACCTGATGTTCTTCAACCTCGATGCGCACTTCGATCACCTGGCCCGGTTCGGTGTGCTGCACAGCGTTGCTGAGCAAATTGATCAGCGCCCGACGCAGATGCGCGACCTCGATCTGCACTTGCGCATCGCCGCTGACCTGCACTTCAACCTGCGCGTCTTCAAGGATGAAATCCAGATAGTCCAGCGTCGTCGCCACCTCATCAGCCAATGACGTCGAGGTCAGTTTGGTCGCCTTGTTGCCCTGATCGGCGCTGGCCAGAAAAAGCATGTCGTTGATGATCGAACGCAGCCGCTCCAGCTCTTCGAGGTTCGATTGCAGCACTTCGAAATAGTGTTCGGCGGAGCGCCCGCGAGTCAGCGCGACCTGGGTCTGGCCGATCAGGTTGGTCAGCGGCGAACGCAGTTCATGGGCGACGTCGGCGTTGAATGATTCCAGCCGTGAATAGGCCAGTTCGACCCGTTCCAGGGTCGAGTTGAACGACTCGACAAACTGTTCCAGTTCCGGCGGCAGCGGCGACAGGCGCAAGCGTCCGGCGCGCAGTGGTGGGGCCAGACGCTGGGCTTCCTGCGACAGTTTGATCAGCGGCTTCAGACCGATTCTTGCGACCCAATAGCCCAATGCAGAGGCCAGCAGCACCCCGACAATCGCCAGACTGATCAGGGCGATGAGCAAGTGATGCTGGGTCTGATGCAGCGTCTCGGTGTCGATGCCGATCATGAAACGCAACGGCGGGCGCTGATCCTTGGCGGGGAACTGACTGACCAGCACTTTCAGTGGGTAGGGTTGATCGGGCAGTTGCAGATCATGCATGCCCAACGGGCCATTGATGGCGGCACGAATCTGCGGCGTAAGGTTGCCGTACTCGTAGCGCGGATCACCGCTGCTGATCCAGAAGCTGATGCGCTTGTCTTCTTCCCCGAGCAGCTTGAGCTTGTTGTTGATCTTCACCCAATGCTCCGGCGTGCCGTAACGGCCAACGGTGGATTCGAGCACGCTGTACCGCGCATCCAGCTCGGCTTCGGGCAACAAACCCAGACCTTTGTCGACCTGCTGATACAGCGCGCCGCCAATCAACAGAAACACCACCAGCGCCACCAGCGTGAACATGCCGCTCAGGCGCAAGGCAATCGAGTTACTGGACACCACGGCTCTCCAGCACATAACCCATACCGCGAATGGTGTGCAGCAGTTTTTCGTTGAACGGCCCGTCGAGCTTGGCGCGCAGGCGTTTGATCGCGACTTCGACGACGTTGGCGTCACTGTCGAAATTGATGTCCCAGACCATTTCCGCGATTGCGGTCTTCGAAAGGATTTCGCCTTGGCGACGGGCGAGCACGCTGAGCAGGGAAAACTCTTTCGCGGTCAGATCCAGGCGCGTGCCGGCGCGGGTGGCTTTGCGGCTGATCAGGTCGATCCACAGGTCGGCGATGGTCACTTGCACCGGCTCATGGCCGCCGCTGCGGCGGGTCAGCGCTTGCAGCCGGGCGACCAGTTCGAGAAAGGAAAACGGTTTGCCGAGGTAATCGTCGGCGCCGTCGCGCAGGCCCTTTATCCGATCTTCGACGCGCTCGCGGGCGGTGAGCATGATCACCGGGGTCTGCTTGCGCGCACGTAATGCGCGCAGTACGCCGAAGCCATCGAGCCCCGGCAGCATGACGTCGAGGACGATCACGGCGTGGTCGCATTCCAGCGCCAGATGCAGGCCTTCGACACCGTCGCGGGCAAGGTCGACGGTGTAGCCCTGTTCGGTCAGGCCACGGTGCAGATAATCCGCGGTTTTTTCTTCGTCTTCGATGATCAGAACGCGCATGACCGCCTCAGTCTGTGGTCGCCAGTGCCGTTGCGGGCGTTGGGGCTGGTGGGTGTGAGTGCCGGTGAAACAGCCGCTCGAGCCATAAGTATATGACCGGCGTGGTGAACAGCGTCAGCATCTGGCTGACCAGCAAACCGCCGACCACGGCAATCCCCAACGGCTGGCGCAGTTCGGCGCCGGTGCCGTAGCCGAGCATCAGCGGCAACGCACCGAGCAGGGCGGCGAGGGTGGTCATGATGATCGGCCGGAACCGGGTGATGCACGCTTCGAAAATCGCCTCCTGCGGCGGCAGACCGCGCTGGCGCTGCGCTTCAAGCGCGAAGTCGATCATCAGGATGCCGTTCTTTTTGACGATACCGATCAGCAGCACCAGCCCGATCAACGCCATGATCGAAAAGTCCTGGCCGCAGATCCACAGCATGATCACCGCGCCCAGACCTGCCGCCGGCAAGGTCGAAATGATCGTCAGCGGATGCACGAAGCTTTCATAAAGCACACCGAGAATGATGTACACCGCCACCAGCGCCGCCAGAATCAGCCACGGCTGGCTGGCCAGCGAACTCTGGAACGCCTGCGCCGCGCCCTGGAAGTTGCCGCTGATCGCGGTGGGCATGCCGATCTCGGCCTTGGCCTGGTTGAGCTGAATCACCGCATCGCCCAATGCCACGCCAGGGGCGAGGTTGAATGACATATTGGCGGCGGGGAACATGCCGTCATGGGCAATCGACAGCGGACCGATGGTTGGCGCGTCAAACCTTGCCAGCGCCGACAGCGGCACCATCTCGCCGCTCAGTGGCGAGCGCAGGTAGAAATAGTTGAGGCTTTCGGCCTTGCCGCGCTGTTTGGTATCCAGTTCCAGAATCACGTTGTACTGGTTGACCTGGGTCTGGAATTCATTGATCTGCCGTTGGCCGAATGCATCGTACAGCGCCTCGTCGACATCGCTGGCGGTCAGGCCGAAGCGCGCGGCGGCGCTGCGGTCGATGCTGATGTGGGTGATGCTGCCGCCCAGTTGCAGGTCATTGGAAATGTCGCGGAATGCCGGATTGCTGCGCAGTTTTTCGGTCAGGCGCTGGGTCCAGGTGGCGAGGGTCGCGCCGTCATTGCTCTTCAGCACATATTGATACTGGGCACGGCTCGGCCCGGAGCTGAGGTTGATGTCCTGCCCGGCGCGCAGATACAGGACGATGCCGGGCACTTTCATCAGTTGCGGGCGGATGCGGTCGATGAACTGGCTGGCGCTGACATCGCGATCGCCACGTTTTTTCAGGGCGATCCAGAAGCGCCCGTTGGCGATGGTCTGGTTGCTGCCGGAAACCCCGACCGAATGAGAAAACGCCTGCACCGCCGGATCGGCTGCAACGATTTCGGCCATCGCCAAGTGTTTTTTCACCATGTCGCCGTAGGAAATATCCGCAGCGGCTTCGGTGGTGCCGAGGACGAACCCGGTGTCCTGCACCGGGAAGAACCCCTTGGGAATGAAAATGTACCCGGCGACCGCCAACGCCAGCGAAAGGCCAAATACACCAATCATCAGTTTCTGGTGGTCGAGGGCGCGGCGCAGGCCTTTTTCGTACCAGCCGAGCAGGCGTTCGCTGAAACCGGGTTTGGCGTTGGCGTGATGTACCGGCTTACGCATAAACAGCGCGGCAAGGGTTGGCGCCAGGGTCAGCGACACCACCACGGAAATCATGATCGTCGAAGTCGCTGTCAGGGCGAATTCCTTGAAAAGGCGCCCGACCACACCGCCCATGAACAGCAGCGGAATGAACGCCGCCACCAGTGAGAAACTGATCGAAACGACGGTGAAGCCAATCTCGCCGGCCCCCTTGATCGCCGCCTCGCGCATGTCATCGCCGGCCTCGAGATGGCGATGGATGTTTTCCACCACCACGATCGCATCGTCCACGACGAAGCCGACCGCGACGACGATCGCCACCAGCGTCAGGTTGTTCAGGCTGAAACCGAGGATGTACATCAGGGCGAAACTGGCGATCAGCGAGACGCCGAGCACCGCCGAAACAATCAGCGTCGCCGACAATTGCCGCAGGAACAGCGCCATCACCGCGACCACCAGCAGGATCGCGATCAGCAAAGTGATCTCGACTTCATGCAGCGAGGCGCGAATGGTCTGCGTGCGGTCGATCAGGGTTTTCACCTGCACCGAGGCCGGCAGCATCGCTTCGAGGCCGGGCAGGGCGGCCTGAATGCGGTCGACGGTTTCAACAATGTTGGCGCCGGGCTGGCGGAAAATCACCAGATTCACACCGGGGCGATCTCCGGCCCAGGCCTGCGCGTAGGCATCTTCCGCACCGTTGACGACTTTGGCGACATCGCGCAGGTGGACCGGGGCGCCGTCTTTGTAGGAAACGATGAGCTGGCTGTAATCCTCGGGGTGGAACAACTGGTCGTTGGTCGACAGCGTCGAGATGCTCGATTCGCCGTACAGCGCACCTTTAGCCAGGTTAAGGCTGGTCTGCTGGATCGCCAGCCGAATGTCGGCCAGCGTCAGGCCGATGGCCGCGAGTTTGTCCGCCGAGGCTTGTACGCGAATCGCCGGGCGTTGCTGACCGGTGATGTTGATCTGGCCGACGCCGTCGATCTGACTGATCTGACGCGAGAGCAGGGTTTCCACCAGGTCGCTGAGTTCGGTGCCGGGCATCTGTGTCGAGCTGACACTGAGGATCAGCACCGGGCTGTCGGCCGGGTTGACCTTCTTCCATGTTGGCAGGGTCGGCATGTCTTTGGGCAACTTGCCGGCGGCGGTGTTGATCGCCGCCTGTACTTCCTGGGCGGCGGTGTCGATGCTTTTGTCGAGGGTGAACTGCAAGGTCAGCAGAGTTGAGCCCAGCGCACTGCTCGAGGTCATCTGGGTCATGCCGGGGATGGCGCTGAATTGCACCTCCAGCGGCGTGGCCACTGAGGAAGCCATGGTGTCGGGGCTGGCGCCGGGCAACTGTGCCGAGACCTGGATCGTAGGAAATTCCGCTTCCGGCAGTGGCGCAATTGGCAAACGCGGGAAGGCAATTACGCCGACCAGTACCAGAGCGAACGTCAGCAAAATCGTCGCCACCGGGTGATCGATGCACCAAGTCGAGATGCCCTTGTGCGAGTTCATGGCTTGGGCTCCGCCTGCACCACTTGCGGCGGCTCACTCATGATTTGCACGCTCGAGCCCGGTTTGAGTCGCGACTGGCCGTCGGTCACCAGCACGTCACCAGCGTTGACGCCTTTGATGATGTCCTGGCCGCTGCCCTGATAAACCATTTGCACCGGCACCACCTCGACCTTGTCGTCCTTCACGCGGTAAACAAAGTGTTGTTCGAGGCCACGCTGTACGACGGTGGGCGGAACCACCAGCGCATCTTTATCCACAGCCGTCTGAATTTTTACCGTCACCAGCAAACCCGGCCAGAGCTTCTGGCTGGCATTGGCGAATTCGGCCTTGGCGCGGATGGTGCCAGTGTTGGCGTTGATCTGATTGTCGATCAGGGTCAGCTGACCTTCGCCGAGCAGATTGCCGGTTTCGCCATCAGTATCGGCTCCGATGTACGCCTTGACCGGGGCGCGTTGCGGATCGCTGATCAGACTCTGCAGGGTCGGCAGCATCTGCTGCGGCAGGGAGAACTCGACGGCGATCGGGTCGATCTGCGTGACGGTGAACAGGCCTTGGGTGTCGGTCATGCGCAGGAAGTTGCCTTCATCGACCGTACGAATACCGACGCGCCCAGTAACCGGAGAGCGAATCTGCGTGTAGGACAGTTGCACCTGCGCCGCATCGATCGAGGCCTGATTGCCTTGTGCCGTGGCCTTGAGCTGATTGACCAAGGCCTGTTGCTGGTCGAAGGTCTGTTTCGATACGCCGTCGTCGACGCTGAGCAGTTTGTAGCGCTTGAGATTGACCAGCGCGACCTGCAACTGCGCCTGACTCTCGCCCAACTGCGCCCGGGCCTGGTCGAGGCTGGCGCGGATCGAGCGGTCATCGATGGTGGCGAGCAGGTCGCCTGCTTTGACCAGCTGACCTTCCTTGACCAGAATTTTCGTCAGGATCCCGTCGATCTGCGGGCGCACCACCACGCTGTGCAGCGACAGCACCGAGCCGATGCCGCTGGTGTAACGCGGCACGTCTTTGGCGCTGACCGTCACCACCCGCACCGGAATGGCAGTCGGTGTAGCCAGTTTGGCCGGCGCCGGTTTCAGCGCGAACCACAGGCCGGCGGCTGCCAGCAGAATCAGGAGAGTGGCGAGCAGGATTTTGTTTTTCTGGATGGACATGCGCGGCGCCGAAGTCTGGAGTTTGGGCAGATTGACCAGTTATAAACCGGTCAGGCGGTCGGCAGGGTGACGGCTGGCTGTCAGGATTGTCAGTTTCCGACGTTAATTGCTCTGGCTGCGATTACCGTTGAGTTGATAAGTCCCTAAAAGGGACCTATCGTTCCTGTTTTGGGACTCTTCGGTTTGCGCCAGTGGAAAACCTTTCTTTAAGCGAAGCCCTGTTCACCGCCACCCAGCAAAAAGTGTTGGGATTGTTGTTCGGCAAGCCTGACCAGACGTTCTACGCCAACGAAATTGTGCGCTGGGCACGGGTTGGCAAAGGCGGCCTGATGCGTGAACTCGATCGATTGCAACGAGCCGGGATTCTCAGCATGACTCGAGTGGGTAACCAGACCCATTACCAGGCCAACCCCGCATGTCCTATCTACGCGGAGCTTCTGGGCATCACGCGCAAGACATTCGGTTTTGCCGAGCCTCTTCGTCAGGCATTAGAACCGTTTGCCGAACAGATCACGTGGGCGTTCGTGTATGGCTCCATCGCCAAAAACTCGGCGAACACACTCAGTGACATAGATCTCATGCTGATTGGCGAAAGCCTGCACTACAGTGAGTTGATGGAGCGACTCATGCCGTTGGAGGAGCAATTGGGGCGTCCCATCAACCCGACGCTATACACCCCGCAAGACTGGGCCAGGAAGCTGGCGGCACAGAACAGTTTTGTCATGCGAGTGATGCAGCAGGAAAAAATCGATCTGTCAGGGGCAAACCCTTTGGAGTCCAAGGATGGGCAGCAACGAGAGTCTGGAGAATCTTCTACGTAGCGGTGTACTGAAAGCGGAGCCACCTGACCGCAAGGAGTGTGAAGGTCTGATGCGCTCGGCTTTGGACAGGCTCAAGG
>NZ_JBAWKM010000019.1:0-73106 GCF_037095675.1 Pseudomonas sp. CCNWLW23
GTCCCCTTCGTCTAGTGGCCTAGGACACCGCCCTTTCACGGCGGTAACAGGGGTTCGAGTCCCCTAGGGGACGCCACGATTACCCGCTCTGCGGGATTTATAAGGGTCATTCAATTATTGAATGGCCCTTTTGTTTGTCTGGCGTTTGGCCAACTCTCCTTTTTCCTTACACTGTGCTTCAGACCAGCGGTCATATTCATGACTTGCGGAATATTATTATGCGAATAATATTCTAGTCGTAATATTCGGAGGCAACGATGAACGATAAAAAAGCTCAAACCCGCGAACGCATCCTCAAGGCTGCCAGCGCCGCACTGATTCAGCGCGGCCCGGCTGACCCGAGCGTGGGCGAAGTGATGGGCGCAGCCGGCCTGACCGTCGGCGGCTTCTACGCCCACTTCGAAAGCAAGGACGCGATGATGCTCGAAGCGTTCAAGCAACTGCTGGGCCGGCGTCGCGACCTGATTGCCGACATGGACGCCGATCTGACCGGCGAAGAGCGTCGCGCTTTGGTCGCTGCGTTCTACCTGTCGCGCAAACACCGGGATTCCAGCGAAGCCGCATGCCCGATTCCGGCCTCGATTGGCGAATTGGGGCGTTTGCCGGAGTCGTTCCGCATCGCGCTGAACGAGCATCTGGAGCTGATGGTCGCGCAACTGGCGGCCAGCCCTGAAGACACCGACAAGGCTTTGGCCGATGTCGCGTTGATGGTCGGTGGTCTGGCCTTGGCCAGGGCGCTGGGTCCGGGAGAGTTATCCGATCGATTGCTGCGCGCCGCCAAGTCGGCGGTGCGTTGACCTGAAGGCAACAAGCCTGAGGAGAGTGCGATGAACGCGTTGAAGTGGGTTCGTGGCGTTAACGGTACCTTGGGCTGGTTTGCACCGAAGCTGGTGGCAAGCAAAATGCGTCTGGCATTCATGACGCCCCGCGCGCTACCGCTGCGCGATTGGGAGCTGCCGCTGTTGGCCAGTTCCGAACGCATCACGTTGCGCTTCGGCCTGTCGGCGCTGCGCTGGGGCCAAGGCCCGACAGTGTTGCTGATGCATGGTTGGGAAGGGCGGCCAACGCAGTTCGCCTCGCTGATCAATGCGCTGGTCGATGCCGGCTATACCGTCGTCGCGCTCGACGGTCCGGCCCACGGTCGCTCCCCTGGGCGAGAAGCCAATGTAGTGCTGTTCGCCCGCGCCATGCTTGAAGCATCTGCCGAATTGCCGCCGCTGCAAGCGGTTATCGGCCATTCCATGGGCGGCGCCAGCGCGATGCTCGCCGTGCAATTGGGCCTGCGCACCGAAACTCTGGTAAGCATCGCCGCACCGTCGCGGATTCTCGGCGTTCTGCGCGGTTTTGCGCGAATGGTCGGCATGCCGCCGCGCGCGCGTTCGGCCTTTATCCGCCAAGTCGAGCAGGACGTCGGCATGCGCGCCGCTACGCTGGACGTGGCCCACTATCAACTGGATATGCCCGGCCTGATCGTGCATGCCGAGGACGACAATTTTGTCTCGGTCAAAGAATCGCAATTGATTCACGAAGCCTGGTTCGACAGCCGCCTGCTGCGCCTGGAAAGCGGCGGCCATCAGCGGGTGCTGGCCGACCCTCGAGTGATTGATGGTGTGTTATCACTGCTTGCCGGTCGCAGCCTTCAAACGCGCCAATCGGCCTGAGCTCCGTTACACTGTCCCGGTTGAATACTTTGACCGGGAGTGGGGCATGGGCTGGGATCGGGCAACGCCGTTTACCATTGATCTGCAAGTAAGCGCCGAAGACATCGACGGGCTCGGGCACGCCAATAACGCCGTTTACGTGACCTGGCTCGAGCGCTGCGCCTGGCGCCATTCGCAGCGCCTCGGCCTGGACCTGGTCGAATACCGGCGGCTGGATCGGGCGATGGCGGTTGTCCGCCACGAAATCGATTACCTGGCCGCCGCCTATGAAGGCGATGAACTGCAGCTGGCGACCTGGATCGTCGACTGGGATCAGCGCCTGAAAATGACCCGGCATTTCCAGCTCAAACGCCCCAGCGACAACGCCACCCTGCTGCGCGCGCAGACCACGTTTGTCTGCATCGAACTGTCGACCGGCAAGCCCAAGCGCATGCCGGCTGAATTCATCGAAGGCTATGGCCCGGCGATCCAGATTGCAGAGGCGATGTAAATCTCACCCTGTGGGAGCGAGCCTGCTCGCGAAAGCGTCAGGTCAGTCACACATGCATGAACTGACAGGCCGCCTTCGCGAGCAGGCTCGCTCCCACAGAGAGATGTGTTGTTCTGCGGTCTTCCACGATATCCAGTAAACTGCCGCACGTTTTTTCTTCAAGTAGTGTTTCCCATGCAAATTGCTCTGGCGCCCATGGAAGGGTTGGTCGACGACATCCTGCGCGACGTGCTGACCCGCGTTGGCGGCATCGACTGGTGCGTGACCGAATTCATTCGGGTCAACGACCAGTTGCTCACCCCGGCGTACTTCCACAAGTTCGGCCCCGAGCTGCTCAACGGCGCTCGCACCGCGTCCGGCGTGCCGCTGCGCGTGCAATTGCTCGGTTCTGATCCGGTATGCCTGGCGGAAAACGCTGCGCTGGCCTGCGAACTCGGTTCTGAGGTGATCGACCTCAACTTCGGCTGCCCGGCCAAGACCGTCAACAAATCCCGCGGCGGCGCCGTGCTGCTCAAGGAGCCGGAGCTGCTCAACCAGATCGTCGAGCATGTCCGTCGCGCCGTACCGGCGCACATCCCGGTCACCGCGAAAATGCGCCTGGGTTTCGACAGTCCTGACGGCTCGCTGGTCTGCGCCACGGCGCTGGCCGAAGGCGGGGCGGAGCACATCGTCGTACATGCGCGGACGAAAATGGACGGCTACAAACCGCCGGCTCATTGGGAGTGGATCCCGCGCGTGCAGGACGTGGTCAAGGTGCCGGTGTTCGCCAACGGCGATATCTGGAGCGTCGAAGACTGGCGCCGTTGCCGCGAAATCAGTGGCGTGGAAGACATTATGCTCGGTCGGGGTCTGGTCTCCCGCCCGGATCTCGCTCGGCAGATCGCTGCGGCGCGCGCTGGCGAAGAGGTCGTCGAGATGACTTGGGCCGAGCTGATGCCGCTGATTCAGGACTTCTGGCTGCAGGCCAAGGCGCAAATGACCGCGCGCCAATCGCCTGGTCGCCTCAAGCAATGGCTGGCCATGCTGACACGGAACTACCCGGAAGCCGCCGAGCTTTTCACCGTTCTGCGCCGTGAAACCGAGCCGGATCAAGTCTCGCGTCTGCTCGGATTGCCGCTCGTCGAGGCCGCATAAAAAATCTCAAAATAATCTCTTGAAATCAAAACAGCGGTCCCTATCTAAGGGTTACGCGATGCCGAATTCGGGTCGCGGAGACACAAAACCTTGCTGATTGTTTTCAGGAGATTTGAACCATGAGTACTGCATTTTCTCTCGCGCCACTGTTCCGTTCCTCGGTAGGTTTCGACCGTTTCAACGACCTGTTCGAAACCGCCCTGCGCAACGAGCCAGGCAGCAGCTATCCACCTTACAACGTCGAAAAACACGGTGATGACCAATACCGTATCGTCGTTGCGGCCGCCGGTTTCCAGGAAGAAGACCTGGACCTGCAAGTCGAGAAGGGTGTGCTGACCATCAGTGGCGGCAAGCGTGACACTGACGAGAGCGTCACGTTCTTGCATCAAGGCATCGCCCAGCGAGCCTTCAAGCTGTCGTTCCGTCTGGCCGATCACATCGAGATCAAGGACGCTGCGCTGCGCAACGGCCTGCTGAGCATCGACCTGCTCCGTGTGATCCCGGAAGAAGCGAAAGCCAAGCGCATCCCGATCAATGGAGCGCAGCAGCCGGCGTTGCAGCATTGATTCATGTGCTGACACACAATCGCCCGAACCGGCGATAAGCCGCTGAACGAAAGGCCCCGATACGTCGGGGCCTTTTTTGTGCGCGCAGTCAAAGCGATGCAGGGTTTGCCGCTGTTGGCGGGGCTCTTTACAATCGGCGCAGTTTTGCCGGCCCCCATTTCCCAGCGGTCGGCCTGGAGCCTTTTTTCATGGACGAGATTCAACAGCGCTGGCTGTGCGCGTTGTCCGCACCAATGGCCGCGCTCAACACCGGCGCCGGGTATGACGACCCGGCGTTCTGCAACGATCGTTACATCAACCTCAAGGAAAGTTGGGGTATCGATGATCGGCAACAGTTGTTCGACATGCTCGGATGGATGACCGACGACGGCCATGCCAAACACCTCAGTGCGGCCTATCTGGCGTGGCAGCGATCCCTGCCGAGTGAATGGCAGTCGTTGCTCAATGAGCTGAGCCCGCGCGAGCGCGTCCTGCATGAATTTGCCAGCCGTACCTTCGGCAGCTGTGGTCCCGGCGGCATCTTGTCCTGGGATTACGGCCGGATGGGCTTTCTGTTGCGCTGCGCCGTACGTAATCAATGGATCGATCTGGCCGAGAGCAACTGGTTGCACAGTCGTCTGGCGTTGAGGGCGCAGTTTCATTACGGCAGCTGGATGGCTTACTTCAACGGCTTTCTGGTGGGACGAACCTTTTGGTGCTGCATGAGTAAAAGCGATGATGAACTGGCGGTCGAGATGAGTCGTGAGGGCACCAGCGCTTTCAACACCAGGATTGCCCGAGGTCTTGCGCAAAACATTCCACACTTTCTCGCTGATCTGCCTTGGCACATGGATATTGATCCGCCGTCTCGTCCGGCATCGCTTGGGGAGTTCGACTGGTCATGAGTTGCTGGATTCGACTGGGCATTGAACCGACTACTGACGAAACCCTGATTCGCAGCGCCTATCGCGCCCGCTTGCCGGCGCACCATCCGGAAACCGATCCGGAAGGTTTTCAAGCGCTACGCATGGCCTACGAGAGTGCCCTGCGTCTGGCCCGTGAAGAGGAGGAAGAGGCTGGAGACGAGATCGACGCTGCACAAGCCAATGTCGTTCGGGCGCCTCAAGCTTTCCTGGATTTCTGTGCGCTGCTGGATGATCCCGCGCGACGATTCAATCACACGGCGTGGCAGGCATTCGTCCGGACGCTGGATGAATTGTCACTGGAGGTTTTAGATGACCTCAACTGGGGCTTGTACCACCGACTGTCCGGCGCCGGTCCGTTGTCCTACCGTTGTGCGAATCTGTTGGCGCAGCGCATGGCCTGGGACCAGCAATTGCTCGATCTGGCATTCGACGATGCGCAAGCGGTAGAAGGCTTTTTGCAGCGCATCAAGACGCCCGACCCGTTCGACACGGATCTGATGAGCGCCTGGTCAGAGCCGGCACAGACCGAGTCGCTGTGGTATGCCCGTAGCCTCGATTTCATCTTTACTCAGCGTCCGCTTCACGAGTTCGCCGAGTTCGCCAGTCGGCACACGTGCTTGCCGTTGCCCAACGATGCCGCGTACCTCAAGCGGTTGCTGGTGCAGTTCACCCAAGCGGGGATGGGCGCGCCGACGTTCCTGCAATGCTGTGCCGAACAGCACGATGCCGCGCCGGATAACGTCGACTGGCTGTACCTGCTGGCGTGTCAGTACAGTCTGTTGGGGCACGACGATCAAGCGTTTCCATGCTGGATTCGGCTCTGGAGCGAACATCGCCATCCCGCGGCAGAGAGTCGCTTGCTGGAGCTGTGTGCCAAGCGTCAGCCGACCTTTCTGCCGTTGCTGATTCAGGCGTTCGATCGTCTGGAGGACTGCGCCGTTTGGCCGGACGAACTGGGTGCTGAGTGCCAAGTGTATGGCAGTCCGTCACAACGGCCCGAGACCTTGACCCGTTGGTTGGGTGTCGGACGGCTCAAGCTTGATGCACTGGCGCAAAGCTTTGTTGATTGGCGCATGGCGGGCGACGAGTTGCCATTGCTCGCGCAGTTGATCGGCGAAAACCACGACAGCCGTTTGCTGCGTCTGTACCGGCACGCCTGGGCGCTGCATCGTGGTGATTCGGCCTTGTTGCAGCAGATTGTCGACGAACCGCTGCCGGTGGACGCGCTGGAATGCCTGGTTTTGAGCGGCCTGAAGTATCAGGCCAGGCAACATCTGCATTGGCTGGCCAAGGCGCCTGTTGCGCAGGCCATGAGCGCTTTCACTGACTCGCAAACACTTTCACCGCAATTGCCGCTCGCGTTGTCCGAAGGTGCGCTGCACAAGGTTTGTCGTCTGTGGTTGCAGCGCTTACGGCCCTATAGCGACACGGCGCTTGCACGCATTGCCGACGCGTTCGAGCTGAGTGCGGTCAAAGACGGCAATGACCTCTCGGAGCTTGATCTCATGCTCCAGTTGAGTCGGCGCGCGACAGGTTTGCCGCCGATCGGGTTGGGAGCGGCCATCTGGGATTGGCACGCTCAAACCGTGTTTTTTCTGGCATTGCTGGAACAACCCGAGCGCTGGTTGCAATTGATTGATGCGCAGTGTCTGGAGCGTTTGCCGTTCAATCCTGCGCATCCTTTGAGCCGACTGCAGCCGCTATTGCGGCGCTTGCTGCGTGAGCAGGGCAATGGCGCCGGTTTGCTGGGTTGGCTGCAGGGTGACGATCCTGTGCACGGTTTGCTGGTGCAACAGTTGTTCAGTGTCGAGCAGGCTCTCGACAGCGCCAGGCTGCCCGCCAATACCCTGCTTTACACCTGCGTCGAAAGTGACCGTGCGGCGTGCGGCGATGACCTGCTGGGCTTGTTGATGTTCTGGGGCGTGCTCTACCACGATCCAGGCCTGAGCGCCGAGCAGCACCGGGCGTTGTTGCAGTCGATTGAAGCGGTCAGTTGCGAGGATGACTGGTTCGAAGGCTTTCGCGACGGTCTGATCAAGGGCGAACCGGTGTGGCCACCGCGCAAGGTGTTGACGGATTTCGGTGTCGACAAACTATTGGCCTATGAGGCGCTGGATGCGCTCAAAAGCTTGATTCGCTACGGCGCTGCCGGTGTGCCGAAAACGCGAGTATTGCGGCAACTGCAGCAAGGTAAGGATGACGTGCAGAACAGCGTCGGTTTGCGCTTGGCACTGTGCGCGTTGCTGTCGTGGTCGGAGCGGTTGCTGTTAGCCAACAGTGATGTCCAGCCAGTACCAGCGAAAGCGTTCTGGCGCCTCGGATCACGGCTGGGGCGCAAGGCTTTCATCGCTCAGGTCCTGGGATGCGTAGTGGTAACCCCAATAGCCGGGCTGATAACGGGCACGACGATTGGCGGGATGCTCATCTTTTTGCTTGGCGTGCTGCTGTTGTTCGCGGCAGTTCTACGGCGGTTGCACGATATGGGCCGGGGCATACCGACACTGCTGATATTTCTTGGATTGTCGCCGTTTCTGCCATTCCTGCCGCTGGTGTTGTTCGGCTTTCCGGGAGACAAACTGCCTAACCGCTATGGCGTGCCGCCGGACAGTGGGGCAGATATGTTGTCCGGCGGGTTGCAGGCTGCTTTACGGCAACTGAACGGTTAAAGACGCATCTGATCCAGCGCATCATTCAGCGCTGAGCGGTGGCTGGCGATTTCGCTGGCTTGCTGGCCGGCAAGCACGGTGTTGAAGGTGTCCATCCACTCGGCAATGCGCGCACGCTCGTCGCCCAGACTTTGCATCCATGCTCGCTCCAGCCGTGCGAGCAGGGTGCGGTTGGGCAGGGCGTCGCGAGGGTGAACTTTGAGCGTCGCGAGCCGGGCATGGCTGTCTCTGCGCGCCTGTTCATCCAGTCCGGTCGGGCTGCGGTCGATGCTGTGGCCGTAACGTTCGCCGGTTTCCAGAAGCGTGACGTCTACTTCCAGCAGGCCGTTGATGTCATAACTGAAACGCACATCGAGGCTCTGCAGCTGCTCACTAGGGGTGAACTGGATGTCGAAAGAATCGATGAAAATATTGTCGCGTACCCACGGGCGTTCCCCTTGATACACCGCGATCCGAATTTCAGTCTGTTGCGCAAACGTCGTCGAGTAACGCTGCACCCGTGACGTTGGAATCACCGTGTTACGTTCGATGATCGGCGAGAACGCGCCACTGACGCCTTCGCCACGATTGGTCGAAATCCCCAGCGTATACGGACAGACATCCGTCAGAATCAATTCCTCGACCGCACCGTCCCGCGCCTTGCATGCCGCCTGCGTCGCTGCGCCCAGCGCCACGATGGTGTCCGGATCAAGATGCCGATAAGGCAGGCGTCCAAACAACGTGGCGACCATTTGCTGTACCGCCGGCATGCGCGTGGCGCCACCGACCAGCACCAGGCTGTCGAGGTCGCGCGGTTTCAGTCGGGCATCGCGCAGAGCCTGTTCGATTGGCGCGCGCAAGCGGGCCAGCAACGGCTCCCAGATTTTCACCGCAGCGGCTTCATCCAGTTCCCATTCGAATGTCTGCTCGGCATACCGCCAGCTCAAGTGCTGCGCCCCTTCGCCGAGTTTGCATTTCAGCTGTTCGAGGGCATCACCGAGGCTGGCCATGGCTTGTGCATCGATCGTTGAGGGGGCGAGTTGCCAGTGTTTCAGGCAGGCCTGCAACAGGGCGGCGGTGAAGTCTTCGCCGCCAAGAAAGTTGTCGCCAGTGGAGGCGTGCACCTCGATCAGCGGCAATGCGTATTCGAGCACGGTGACGTCGAACGTGCCGCCGCCGAGATCGAATATCAGCGTGCGTTCGAACTTCTGTTCGTGCAGGCCGTACGCCATGGCGGCAGCGGTTGGTTCATTGATCAGGCGCGTCACCGACAGCCCGGCCAGTTCGGCGGCGAACAAGGTGCGCTTGCGCTGCTCGTCACTGAAATATGCCGGTACGGAAATGACCGCTTCTGTGACCGCTTGGCCGAGAAAGACTTCTGCGTCTTGCTTGAGTGAGCCAAGTACCAGCGCCGACAACTCTTCCGGGCTGAACTGGCGAGAGCCGAGCTGGATTTGCCTGTCGCTGCCCATGAAGCGCTTGAACGCGGCGGCAGTGCGTTCCGGGTGCGTGGTCAGGCGGGCGCGGGCGGCTTTGCCGACCAGAATCGTGTCGTCTTCATCAAGGCTGACCACCGACGGTGTCAGCACATCGCCGAGGGCGTTGCGGATCAGTTCGGCGCGGCCTTCACGCCAGACGGCGATCAGGCTGTTGGTGGTGCCAAGGTCGATGCCCAGCAGGGCCGGGCGGGGAAGGGATGCATCCTGCATGGTTGATCTCGAAGCGGCGCAAAAAAAGCGACCCTACAGGCTGACGCAAACCGTGGCAATTGTTGCTCTGTTGCCAGTCTGTGCGACCGCCGATTCAGGGCAGCAGTTTTTTCAGATCCTCCAACCCCACCGGCCGGCTGTGCAGATAACCCTGATACAAATGGCATTCCAGGCCCTGCAAAAACGCCAGTTGCGCTGGCGTCTCCACGCCCTCGGCAATGACCTCCAGCTCAAGGCTGCGCGCCATCGCGACAATTGCGCGAATGATCTCGGCAACATTGGAGTCAGTGGTCGCATCGCGGATAAACGACTGGTCGATCTTCAGGGTGTCTACCGGAAGGCGCTTCAAATAAGTCAGCGACGAATAACCGGTGCCGAAGTCGTCCATGGCGAAGCTCACGCCGAGCTTTTTCAGGCGGCGCATTTTGCTGATGGTGTCTTCCAGATTCTGGATGACGATGCCTTCGGTGATTTCCAGTTTCAGCAGCGAGCAGGGCAGGCCGTGGCTGGTCATGCTGTGTTCGATGCGTTCGACGAAATCGTTCTGGCGGAACTGCCGGGGGCTGATGTTCACGCACAGGCTGAAGTTGAGCGGGTCGACCAGTTTCAACGCGATCAGTTGTTTGAAGGCGTTGCAGGCTTCATCGAGGATCCACGTGCCGACTTCGAGAATCAGGCCACTATCTTCCAGTACCTTGATGAACTCGGTGGGCGATTGCGCGCCGAGTTCGGGATGGTTCCAGCGCACCAGGGCTTCGGCGCCAATGATGCGGTTGTCGCGGGCATCGACCTGTGGCTGAAAGTGCACGTTGAACTCGCCGCGCGACAGCGCAAGACGCAGGTCGGTCTCCATGCGCAGGCGTTCGCTCGCCGCTTTCTGCATGGTGTTGTGATACATCTGCGTGGTGTTGCGCCCGGAATCCTTGGCCCGGTACAGGGCGATGTCGGCGCGTTTGAGCAGGTCGGTCGGGGTCGAGCCGTGATCGGGGATCAGCGCGACGCCAATGCTCGGCGTCACTTGCAGGCGCTGGCCATCAAGGAACATCGGCTCCGAAAGCAATTCGCGAATGGTGTCGGCCAGCGCGCGCACTTGCTCGCTGACTTCACTGCGCGAACCTTCGAGGCCGCTGAGCAACACCACAAACTCATCGCCACCGAGGCGCGCCACCGTGTCTTCCATGCGCACGCTGGCTTCGAGCCGCGCGGTGATGATTTTCAGCACGGTGTCGCCGACCGGGTGGCCGAGGGAATCGTTGATGTGCTTGAAGTGATCGAGGTCGAGAAACAGCAAGGCGCCGCGCAGATTGTGGCGCTTGAGCAGGGCGATCTGCTGACTCAGGCGATCCATCAGCAGGGCGCGGTTGGGCAGGTTGGTCAGCGGGTCGTGATAGGCCAGGTGACGAATCTGCGCTTCGGCGTTCTTCAACAGGCTGACGTCGCGCGCGGTCAGCAGCAGGCACGCGGTTTCATTGAGCGTGATCGGCTCGACCGAGACCTCAACGGTGAGCAACTCGCCGCGCTTGTTGCGCCCGAGCATTTCCTGATGATGCACGCGGCCCTTGATCTGCAACTCGGCGAGTAAGGTCGAGCGTTGTTTCTCTTCCGCCCAGATCCCCACCTGATAAACGGTTTTGCCCACCACTTCGTCGGCGCGATAGCCGGTGAGGCGGCAGAAGCCATCGTTGACCTCAAGATAACGCCCGGTGTCGCGCTCGGTGATGGTGATGGCGTCGGGGCTGGAGTGAAACGCCTTGGCGAATTTTTCTTCGCTGGCCTTCAGCGCTGCTTCCGAGCGTTGTTGCTGGGTGATGTCGCGCAGGGTGGTGACGATGCACGGCTGGTCGCCGACGCTGATCTGCCGGCTGGAAATCACGCAGGTCAGCGACTGGCCGTCCTTGTGCTGGACGAGAATGGCCACGTTGCTCAGGCCTTGTTCGCGGATCACTCGTTCGATGCGTTGCAGGCTCTTTGCCGAGGCGTCCCACAGGCCGATTTCTTCGGCGGTGTGGCCAATCACATCGGCGGCGCTCCAGCCAAAGGTCTGGCTGAAGCTGGAATTGATCTCGATGAATTCCCCGGTTTCCTGGCGCGTCACGCAGATCGGATCGGGGCTGACCTGAAACAGCGTGGCGAATTTCTCTTCCGAGGCGACCAGCCGCTGCTCGCGCTCGACCTGATCGGTAATGTCCAGCAGCGTGCCGGCCATGCGCAGCGGCGCGCCGTTGTCGTCGCGATAGAGACGCGCGCGGCTTTCCAGATAGCGCGAGCTGCCGTCGGGCAATTGCACGCGATAGGTCAGTTGATAGTTGCCGGCCGGACCTTCGCGCAGGCTGCGGTAGGCATCGCGCATGCTGTCACGTTCCTCGCCCGGCACGCCTTCGAAAAACTCCTCGAATGATTCATGGAATGGAATCGGCTCCAGCCCGTGCAATTGCGCAGCGCGCGCCGAGCCGTAAAGCATGCCGCTGGGGATGTGCCAGTCCCAGGTGCCGAGTTGCGCCGAGTCCAGCGCCAGGTCGAGGCGTTCCTGGCTGTCCTTCAAGGCCAGTTCGGCGGCTTTGCGTTCGGTGGTGTCGAGAAACGTGCTGAGCAGATAGGGCTGGCCTTCGAGCTCGACCTTCTGCGCGCTGAGGATGCCGTCGTGCACCTGGCCATTGCTGGCGCGGAACTGCACTTCCATGCTGATCAGCTCGCCCTTGGCTTTGGTTTTTTTCACCAGTTCGGCGCGTTGCTCGGGGTGCACCCACAAGCCCAGTTCCAGGGTGGTGCGGCCGATTGCGCTTTGCACCGGCCAGCCGAACAGGCTTTCGAAATACTGGTTGGCCTCGCTGATCAGACCGTCATCCTGACGGGTCAGCAGAACCATGTTCGGGCATAGGTGGAAAAGTGTAGCGAAACGTTTCTCCGAGCTGCTCAAGGCCTGCTCGCGCTGGCGTTGGTGGGTGATTTCGCGAATCACCCCGATCATTCGGGGCCGGCCGTTCTTGTCTGGCAGCAGGCTGCCGCTGATCTCCAGCCAGTGCAGGCTGCCGTCGGGCCAGCGGATGCGGTGATGCATCGCCTGCTCCAGCGGCGCGCCGGCGATCACCGCGTGGAAAGCACGCACGGTTTTCGCGCGGTCTTCCGGCGGCAACAGGTCGAGGTATTCCAAATCGGCGGGCAACGGCTGCCGTGGATCGAAACCGAACAACGCCTGGGTGCCCCGCGACCAGCTGATCTGCCCACGCTCGATGTCCCAATACCAGGCGCCGAGCCGCGCGCCGTTGAGCGCGGCGAGCAATTGCGGCGCGCTTTCCCAGCTCTGCTCGGAATGGCGCGGATCGACGGCCTGGATTCGCGGCATCGGCGGAGTTCGGTCAACAGATTTCGGCATTGTCAGCGGGCCTTGAGCTGAGTGGCGTTAGGCACAGGAGCGGCTCTATAGGAGTAGCACAAGTCAGGCCGGGATCCCTGGCCGATCGATTTGTGCATCCAGCAGGGCCATGAAGGCGCGTGCTGCATTCGATAGCGTCCGTTCGGTGTGCAAGATATAGCCTAGCTGGCGAGTGAGCTGTATGCCCGGCAATGCGATGCTTGCCACTTGTTCGTCGAGCATGGTGCGCGGCAGCACGCTCCAGGCCAGGCCAATGGAGACCATCATCTTGATGGTTTCCAGGTAGTTGGTGCTCATGGCGATGTTCGGCGTCAGGTCCTGGGCTTCGAACAAACGCTGGACGATGTGGTGGGTAAAGGTGTTGCCGCCGGGGAAAACCGCGGGGTGGCCGGCGATGTCCGCCAGACTGACGGCACCGTTGTTGATCAGCGAATGCTCCGGGGCGACGACGAAATCCAGCGGGTCGTCCCACACCGGCGTGGCTTTGACCAAGGTATGCGGCTCTGGCGCGAGGGTGATGACCGCCAATTCTGCGCGGCCGTGGAGAATTTCCTCGTAGGCCACTTCCGAATCAAGAAACTGAATATCCAGCGCAACCTGTGGGTAGCGGCGGGTGAACTCCCTTAATAGAGGCGGCAAGCGATGCAGGCCGATGTGGTGACTGGTGGCCAGCGTCAGGCGACCGCTGACCTCGCCGGTCAGGTTGGTCAGGGCGCGGCGGGTGTCGTCGAGCACGTTGAGAATCTGATAAGCCCGTGGCAGCAGGGCGCGACCGGCCTCGGTCAGGCCGACTTCACGGCCCAAGCGGTCGAACAGGCGCACCTTCAATTGCTGCTCAAGACCGGCGATGCGCTTGCTGATCGCCGGTTGGGTCAGATGAAGGCGTTCGCCGGCGCCGGAGAAGCTGCCGGTCTCGGCGATGGCAATAAAAGCGTTGAGGTTAGCCAAGTCCATGTCGCATTCCAGTTGGTTATCCAAAGCATAAAAAATATGAATTTGAGTTATTTAATCTAACCCCATAGGATCGGCCTCACAAGCCAAAGGGTTATTGATAAGCCCAGGGCATAGAAACAAGCTGATGAGGAACCGTCTGATGGCCGGCAAAACGCTCTACGACAAGCTCTGGGATTCGCATTTGGTCAAGCAGCGCGACGATGGCTCGGCGCTGATCTACATCGATCGTCACATCATCCACGAAGTGACTTCGCCGCAAGCTTTCGAAGGCTTGCGTCTGGCCGGGCGCAAGCCTTGGCGCATCGATGCCAACATTGCGACCCCGGACCACAACGTACCGACCACCCCTGAGCGCAAGGGCGGCATCGAAGCCATTGCCGATCAGGTTTCGCGTTTGCAGGTGCAGACCCTCGACGACAACTGCGATGAATACGGCATCGTCGAATTCAAGATGAACGACGTGCGTCAGGGCATCGTTCACGTGATCAGTCCGGAGCAGGGCGCGACCTTGCCGGGCATGACCGTGGTTTGCGGCGATTCGCACACCTCGACCCACGGCGCATTCGGTGCGTTGGCCCACGGCATCGGCACCTCCGAGGTCGAGCACGTCCTCGCCACACAGTGCCTGGTCGCCAAAAAAATGAAGAACATGCTGGTGCGCGTCGAAGGCCAATTGCCGTTCGGCGTGACCGCCAAGGACATCGTCCTTGCGGTGATCGGTAAGATCGGCACCGCCGGCGGTAACGGCCATGCCATCGAATTTGCCGGCAGCGCGATCCGTGATCTGTCCGTCGAAGGCCGCATGACCATCTGCAACATGTCCATCGAAGCCGGCGCCCGCGTCGGCCTGGTGGCGGCGGATCAGAAGACCATCGACTACGTCAAAGGTCGTCCATTCGCGCCGAAAGGCGAGCAGTGGGACATGGCCGTCGAAGCCTGGAAAGACCTGGTCTCCGACGCCGATGCCAAATTCGACACCGTGGTCGAGCTCGACGCCGCGCAAATCAAGCCGCAAGTCAGCTGGGGCACTTCGCCTGAGATGGTTTTGGCTGTTGATCAGAACGTGCCGGACCCGGCCAAGGAAATGGATCTGGTCAAGCGCGACTCGATCGTCCGCGCCTTGAAATACATGGGTTTGACCGCCAATCAGGCGATCACCGACATTCAGCTTGATCGCGTGTTCATCGGTTCCTGCACCAACTCGCGCATCGAAGACTTGCGCGCCGCTGCGGTGATCGCCAAGGGCCGCAAGGTGGCCTCGACCATCAAGCAGGCGATCGTCGTGCCGGGCTCGGGTCTGGTCAAGGCGCAGGCGGAAGCCGAAGGGCTGGACAAGATTTTCCTTGAGGCCGGTTTCGAATGGCGCGAGCCGGGTTGCTCGATGTGCCTGGCGATGAACCCGGACCGTTTGGAGTCCGGCGAGCATTGCGCCTCGACTTCCAACCGTAACTTCGAAGGCCGTCAGGGCGCCGGTGGCCGTACCCACCTGGTCAGCCCGGCCATGGCTGCCGCAGCAGCAGTGAACGGCCGTTTCATCGACGTTCGTGAATTGATCTAAAAGGAGCGCAGCATGAAAGCTTTTACCCAGCACACTGGTCTTGTCGCGCCTCTGGATCGTGCCAACGTCGACACTGATCAGATCATTCCCAAGCAGTTCTTGAAGTCGATCAAGCGCACCGGTTTCGGTCCGAACCTGTTCGACGAGTGGCGTTATCTGGATGTCGGCCAGCCGTACCAGGACAACTCCAAGCGCCCGTTGAACAAGGATTTCGTCCTCAACGCCGAGCGCTATCAGGGTGCTAGCGTATTGCTCGCCCGCGAGAACTTCGGCTGCGGCTCGAGCCGTGAACACGCGCCGTGGGCGCTGGAAGAGTACGGTTTCCGCAGCATCATCGCGCCGAGTTACGCCGACATTTTCTTCAACAACAGTTTCAAGAACGGCCTGCTGCCGATCATCCTCAGCGATGCAGAAGTTGATGAACTGTTTAAGCAGGTTGAAGCCGAGCCGGGTTATCAATTGCAGATCGACTTGCAAGCGCAGACCGTGACCCGCCCGGATGGCAAGGTCTACAGCTTCGAGGTCGACGCGTTCCGCAAGCACTGCCTGCTCAATGGTCTTGACGATATCGGCCTGACCTTGCAGGACGGCGATGCGATTGCGACGTTCGAAGCCAAGCATCGGGTTAGTCAGCCGTGGTTGTTTCGCGACGCTTGATTCGGGATTGATGTAGTCAGGGCGGGCCTCTTCGCGAGCAGGCTCGCTCCCACAGGGAATGTATTTCAAATAACACTGCTTACAGGATGTGATCCATGACCAGCACCGCCCAGCACACCCAGGTCGTCCAGAAGCAATTCGGCGAACAGGCAGCCGCTTACCTGAGCAGCGCGGTTCACGCCCAAGGCAGCGAATTCGCGCTGCTCCAGGCTGAACTGGCCGGGCAGGGTGGAGCGCGGGTGCTGGATCTGGGCTGTGGCGCCGGTCACGTCAGTTTCCATGTCGCGCCGCTGGTCAGGGAAGTGGTGGCTTACGACTTGTCGCAGCAAATGCTTGATGTGGTTGCCGGCGCTGCCGTCGATCGCGGCTTGAGCAACATCATTACCGTCAACGGTGCTGCCGAGCGCTTGCCGTTCGCCGATGGCGAGTTCGATTTTGTGTTCAGCCGCTATTCGGCGCATCACTGGAGCGACCTCGGTCAGGCCTTGCGCGAAGTGCGTCGGGTGCTGAAGCCGGGCGGGGTGGCGGCGTTCGTTGATGTGTTGTCACCGGGCAGTGCGTTGTTCGACACTTACCTGCAAAGCGTTGAAGTGTTGCGCGACACCAGCCATGTCCGCGACTACTCCGCCGCCGAGTGGCTGCGCCAGGTCAGCGAAGCCGGTCTGCATGTGCGCAGTACCACCCGGCAGCGCCTGCGTCTGGAGTACAGCAGTTGGGTCGAGCGCATGCGCACACCTGACGTGATGCGCGCGGCGATCCGCCAGTTGCAGCAGTCGATGGGCAACGAAGTGCGTGAGTATTTTGAGATAGATGCCGACGGCTCGTTCAGTACCGATGTAATCGTACTGATGGCTGAGCGATAAGAATTTTTCCCGGCGCGCCGTTCACTGGCGCACCGCTTGAAGACACGAGGAAAGCATGAGCAAGCAGATTCTGATTCTCCCGGGTGACGGTATTGGTCCGGAAATCATGGCCGAAGCGGTCAAGGTGCTGGAATTGGCCAATGACAAGTACAGCCTGGGCTTCGAGCTGAGCCACGACGTGATCGGTGGCGCGGCCATCGACAAGCATGGCGTGCCGCTGGCCGACGAAACCCTTGATCGCGCCCGCGCTGCCGACGCCGTGCTGCTGGGCGCTGTCGGTGGCCCGAAATGGGACACCATCGAGCGTGATATCCGCCCTGAACGCGGTCTGCTGAAAATCCGTGCGCAACTGGGCCTGTTCGGCAACCTGCGCCCGGCGATCCTCTATCCGCAACTGGCCGACGCGTCGAGCCTGAAGCCGGAAATCGTTGCCGGTCTGGACATCCTCATCGTCCGTGAGCTGACCGGCGGCATTTACTTCGGCGCGCCGCGTGGTACCCGTACGCTGGACAATGGCGAGCGTCAGTCCTACGACACCCTGCCGTACAGCGAAAGCGAAATTCGCCGCATCGCCCGTGTCGGTTTCGACATGGCCATGGTTCGTGGCAAGAAGCTCTGCTCGGTGGACAAGGCCAACGTGCTGGCATCCAGCCAGTTGTGGCGTGAAGTGGTCGAGCAGGTGGCCAAGGATTACCCGGAAGTCGAACTGAGCCACATGTACGTCGACAACGCCGCCATGCAGTTGGTGCGCGCACCCAAGCAGTTCGACGTGATCGTCACCGACAACATGTTCGGCGACATCCTCTCCGACGAAGCGTCGATGCTCACCGGTTCGATCGGCATGCTGCCGTCGGCCTCGCTGGATTCCAACAACAAGGGCATGTACGAGCCGTGCCACGGTTCGGCGCCGGACATTGCCGGTAAAGGCATTGCCAACCCGCTGGCGACGATCCTGTCGGTGTCGATGATGCTGCGTTACAGCTTCAATCTGCACGACGCTGCCGATGCCATCGAAAAAGCCGTCAGCGTCGTGCTCGATCAGGGCTTGCGCACCGGCGACATCCACTCGGCCGGTTGTACCAAAGTCGGTACGCAGGAAATGGGCGACGCAGTAGTCGCCGCGCTGCGGAATCTGTAATCTCTCGGGCCCGCTGCGAAATTCAATACAAAGCAGCGGCCCACTTTTCAAGAAGGTGTAGTTGCGATGAAACGTGTAGGTCTGATCGGTTGGCGCGGGATGGTCGGTTCCGTGCTCATGCAGCGGATGCTGGAAGAGCAGGATTTCGATCTTATCGAGCCGGTGTTTTTCACCACGTCCAATGTCGGTGGCCAAGGCCCGTCCGTGGGCAAGGACATTGCTCCGCTCAAGGACGCTTACAGCATTGACGAGCTGAAGACCCTCGACGTGATTTTGACCTGCCAGGGCGGCGACTACACCAGCGAAGTATTCCCCAAGCTGCGTGAAGCCGGCTGGCAGGGTTACTGGATCGACGCGGCGTCGAGCCTGCGCATGAACGATGACGCGGTGATCATTCTCGACCCGGTCAACCGCAAGGTCATCGACCAGCAACTGGACGCGGGCACCAAGAACTACATCGGCGGCAACTGCACCGTCAGCCTGATGCTGATGGGTCTGGGCGGTCTGTTCGAGGCCGGTCTGGTCGAATGGATGAGCGCCATGACCTATCAGGCGGCTTCCGGTGCCGGCGCGCAGAACATGCGTGAACTGATCAAGCAGATGGGCGCGACCCACGCCGCTGTCGCCGATCAACTGGCCGACCCGGCCAGCGCGATCCTCGACATCGACCGTCGCGTGGCCGAAGCCATGCGCAGCGACGCGTACCCGACCGAGAACTTCGGCGTACCGCTGGCCGGCAGCCTGATCCCGTGGATCGACAAGGAACTGCCGAACGGCCAGAGCCGCGAAGAGTGGAAGGCCCAGGCCGAGACCAACAAGATCCTCGGTCGCTTCAAGAGCCCGATCCCGGTCGACGGTATCTGCGTGCGCATCGGCGCCATGCGCTGCCACAGCCAGGCGCTGACCATCAAGCTGAACAAAGACGTACCGATCGCCGATATCGAAGGGCTGATCAGCCAGCACAACCCGTGGGTCAAGCTGGTACCGAACAACCGCGAGATCAGCATGCAGGAGCTGAGCCCGACCAAGGTCACCGGCACCCTGAATGTACCGGTCGGTCGTCTGCGCAAGCTGAACATGGGTTCGCAATTCGTCGGCGCCTTTACCGTCGGCGACCAACTGCTGTGGGGCGCGGCCGAACCGCTGCGCCGCATGCTGCGGATCCTGCTGGAGCGTTGATCGCTTGAAGTTGTGAAAGAGCCCGTGCCTTGAAAGAGGTGCGGGTTTTTTTATGCGTAATGATCGTTCCCATGCTCCGCGTGGGAATGCATCCCGGGACGCTCTGCGTCCCTTCCGAAGCAGAACGCGGAGCGTCCGTTGAGGCATTCCCACGCAGAGCGTCGGAACGATCGGTACGGGCAGAAATTGCCTGTGCGCCACCCACCCGGTAAAGTGCCGCTCCCCCCGTTTTGCCAGAGGTAGCTCCATGACCCAGACTTTCGATATCGCCGTTATCGGCGCCACCGGTACTGTCGGCGAAACCCTCGTACAGATTCTCGAAGAGCGCGACTTCCCGGTCGGCAATCTGCACCTGCTGGCCAGCAGCGAATCGGCCGGCAGCTCGGTGCTGTTCCGCAACAAAAACGTCCGCGTGCGCGAGGTCGACGAGTTCGATTTCAGCAAGGTCAGACTGGTGTTCTTCGCCGCTGGCGCTGCGGTGTCGCTGAGCTACGCCGCTCGCGCCCATGCTGCCGGTTGCTCGTTGATCGACCTGTCTGGCGCCTTGCCTGCCGATCAGGCGCCACAAGTGGTGCCCGAGGCCAATGCCGATATTCTCGCCAGTCTGAAAAGCCCGTTCCAGGTCAGCAGCCCAAGCCCGTCGGCCACTACGCTTGCCGTGGTGCTGGCGCCGTTGCTCGATCTGCTCGATCTGCAATACGTCAACGTCACCGCCAACCTGGCCGTTTCGGCGCAAGGCCGCGAGGCGGTCACCGAGCTCGCGCGGCAGACCGCCGAGCTGCTCAACATGCGTCCGCTGGAACCGACGTTCTTCGACCGGCAGATGGCGTTCAACCTGCTGGCGCAAGTCGGTGCGCCTGATGCGCAAGGCCATACGCTGCTGGAAAAGCGTCTGGTACGCGAGTTGCGTCAGGTCCTGGCAAAACCTTTATTGAAGATTTCTGCCACTTGCGTTCAAGCCCCGGTGTTTTTTGGCGATAGCTTTAGCGTGACCTTGCAGTCAGGCAGCGCTGTTGACCTGGAAAAAGTCAACGCCGCGCTCGAGGCAGCACCGGGCATCGAGCTGGTCGAGGCTGGCGATTATCCGACCGCGGTCGGCGATGCGGTGGGGCAGGACGTGGTCTATGTCGGCCGCGTGCGCAGTGGTGTCGACGACCCGGCGGAACTAAATCTTTGGCTGACGTCAGATAACGTACGCAAAGGCGCGGCGCTCAATGCCGTGCAACTGGCTGAGTTGTTGATAAAAGACCTGCTGTAAAAGATACTTGGCAACAATTTGTCGACTGATTCTAGGTGAGCGCTATGCTTGCCCGAAGCGCGTCGATGACGAGTCACCCTCCGGGACTTTCCGGGGCAGCACAGAAATGATCGCGCGCGGCGACCCCCGTCGTCGCGCGCAATGCCTTACGGCAGCGGTATTCAAAAGCTTCTCGCTGGCCGAGGAACGTTCAAACAAAGGATGAGGCTATGGTTCAAGTTCGCAAACTGGTGTTAGCAATAGCGGCCGCCTCGGCGCTGTCCTCCGGTATGGCGCATGCCCTCGGGCTCGGGGAGCTGACCCTGAAGTCGACCCTGAACCAGCCGTTGGTGGCTGAAATCGAGCTGCTCGACGTCAAGGATCTCACCGCCGCCGAGGTGGTGCCGAGCCTGGCTTCCCCTGAAGACTTCGCCAAGGCTGGCGTTGATCGGCAGGCCTTTCTCAATGACCTGACGTTCACCCCGGTACTCAATGCCAGCGGCAAAAGCGTGTTGCGCGTGACCTCGAGCCAACCGCTGTCGGAACCGATGGTGAAGTTCCTCGTGCAGGTGATGTGGCCCAATGGCCGCCTGCTGCGTGATTACAGCGTGCTGCTCGATCCGTCGAAGTTCTCGCCGCAGACCGCTGACGCCGCCGCGCAACCGGCGCCGTCGCAGACCATCACCGCGCCAACCACTGGTGCCACCCATCGCAATCAATACACCACCACGCCGCGCGACACCCTGTGGGAAATCGCCGCGAAGGCGCGCAATGGTGGCTCGGTCCAGCAGACCATGCTGGCGATTCAGGCGCTCAATCCGAATGCCTTTATCGACGGCAACATCAACCGTCTGAAAACCGGCCAGGTGCTGCGTCTGCCGGACCCAGTACAAAGCACCGCGCTGCCGCAGTCGGCAGCCATCGCTGAAGTGGCGGCGCAGAACGAAGCCTGGCGTCAGGGCCGTCGTTACGCGGCCAAGCCTGGCACCGGTCAGCAGCAGTTGGATGCGACCAATCGTGGCCGTGGCAATACCGGTGCAGCGGCCAACACTCAGGACAACCTGAGCCTGGTCTCGGCAGAAAGTGCCAAGCCCGGTGCGAAAGGCCCGGCCGGCGACGCCAAGGCGCTGAGCAACAAACTGGCAATCACCCAGGAAAACCTCGACACGACCCGTCGTGACAACGAGGAACTGAAAAGCCGCATGGCGGATCTGCAGAGCCAATTGGACAAGCTGCAAAAGCTGATCGAGCTGAAGAACAATCAACTGGCGAAGATGCAGGCCGACGGCGCCGGCGCTGCGCCTGGCGCCACTGCTGCTGTGCCGCCGGTGCCGGCGATCACTGCCGATCTGGCCGCGACACCGCCAGCCACTCCGGCCGACGCCGCAGCGGCTTCACCGACTCCAGAGTCGGCCATCGCGCCGCCAGCGGAAACCCCGGTTGAGCCAGTCGTCGAGCCGGTGGTCGAAACTACGCCGCCTGCTGCCGCCGATGACGACAAAGCCTTCAATGAACTGCTGACCAATCCGATCCTGCTCGGCCTGATCGGCGGCGGTGCGGTGGTTCTGCTGCTTCTGCTGTTGCTGCTGGCGCGCCGTCGCAAAGCCCAGCAGGAAGCTGAAAAGCACCTGCGCATGGCCCGCGCTCTGGCTGAAGAGCAAGAATTCTCCGCTGAGCAGGAACTGCCGGAAAGCAGCTTCTCTGGTCTCGAAACCCCAGCGGCCAGCGTCAAGCTCAATACGCCAGCTCCGGCACCTGCGCCAACTCCAGCACCGGTCGTCACTCCGGTGGTGATGGCTGCGCCGATTGCCGCACCACTGGTGGCCCCGGCCGGCGAGCGATCGGATGACGTGCTCGACAAAGCGCAATCGCACATCAATGCCGGTCGCCTCAATCAAGCCGCCGCGCTGCTGGAAGAGGGCGTCAGCCTTGAGCCGGAACGCAGCGATCTGCGCCTGAAGCTGATGGAAGTCTACGGCCAGCAGGGCGATCGCGATGCGTTCGTTGCGCAAGAGCGTCAACTGGTGGCTAATGGCGATAACTTCGCCAAGGTCGAAGCACTGAAAAGCCGCTTCCCGGCCATGGCCGTGGTTGCTGCCGGTGGACTGGCGGCTGCCGCCGTCGCTGCCGAGCTGGACGCGCAGTACGTTAAGGAACTGCTGCAAGACGAGCCGCAAGCGCCCGAGACCGCCGCTGACGACCTCGACACCGCGTTCGATTTGAGCCTGGACGACCTCGACAACATCACCCCGGTCAATCCTCCACCAGTAGCCGAGCCAGAAGCGCCGGTCGAGCTCGACGCGTTTCCGGCCGAAGACGACCTGAGCTTCGCTTCGGTGCTGCAAGAGCAGACCGAGATGAAAGACAATCTCGACGATCTGTCGGACTTCGATCTGGATATGGATCTGGGCGCCGAACCATCGCCGGCCACGTTGGCTGAAGATGACTTCCTGCTGGATCTGGACGACGGCGTGAAGGACTTGCCCCCGGTCGAGACGCCGGTTGTCGCTGACGTGCCGCAGGACGATCTGGAGCTGCCAGCTGATTTCGACCTGTCGCTGGCGGACGAAATGGACAGCAACCCGGCTGCTGAGCCGGATGCCTTCTCGGCCGAGCTGGACGACGTCAATGCCGAGCTGGATCGCCTGTCGCAAAGCATGGCCGAGCCGAGCTTCACCGAAGCGGACGCGGCGATGGGTGACGATCTGGGCGAAGACGATTTCGACTTCCTCGCCGGCACCGACGAAGCGGCGACCAAACTCGATCTGGCCCAGGCCTACATCGACATGGGCGACGCCGACGGTGCCCGTGACATCCTCAACGAAGTGTTGACCGAGGGTGACGAGAAGCAGCGGGGCGAGGCCAAGGAAATGCTTTCCAACCTGGCGTAAGTTCAGCGGTAAACAACAAGCGGCAGCCCGGTGGGGCTGCCGTTTTTGTTTGCGCCGGATTCGGGGGTGTCTGATCGATTGCTTTCGCGAGCAGGCTCGCTCCCACAGGGGGATGCATTGCAAATGTGGGAGCGAGCCTGCTCGCGAAGCCGGCGGTACTGCCGATAGAGAACTCTGGCATCCCCGGCCCACCGCCTTATAATGCCCGCCTTTGCAAAATCAGCAGGCTGTACCACCTTGGCAAACATAGATAACCCGGTCGCCGAAATGGCGCCCGACGGCTTTTACCGCGTCGCGCTGGGCGTTGAGTACAAAGGCTCGCGCTACAGCGGCTGGCAGCGTCAGTTGACCGGTGTGGCGACGGTGCAGGAAGAGCTTGAAAAAGCTCTGTCGAAAGTCGCCAATTCACCGGTTTCCCTGCAATGCGCCGGGCGTACCGACGCCGGCGTGCATGCCTGCGGCCAAGTGGTGCACTTTGACACCCAGGTTGATCGCTCGCTGAAAGCCTGGGTCATGGGCGCCAACATCAATCTGCCTCACGACATCAGCGTCAGTTGGGCCAGGGTCATGCCGGCGCATTTTCATGCGCGCTTCAAGGCCATTGCCCGGCGTTATCGCTATGTGATCTACAACGATCAGATTCGCCCGGCGCACCTCAACGAAGAAATCACCTGGAATCACCGCCCGCTCGACGCCGAGCGCATGGCCGAGGCCGCGCAGTACCTGATCGGTACCCACGACTTCAGCGCGTTCCGGGCTGGTCAGTGCCAGGCCAAGTCGCCGATCAAAAAGATGCATCACCTGCGCGTGACCCGACACGGCAAGATGATCGTGCTCGACATTCGTGCCAATGCCTTCCTGCATCACATGGTGCGCAATATTGCCGGTGTGCTGATGACCATCGGTGCCGGTGAGCGCCCGGTGGAGTGGATGAAAGAAGTGCTGGAGAGTCGCGAGCGTCGCTCCGGCGGGGTGACGGCGCATCCATATGGGCTCTATCTGGTGCAGGTCGAGTACCACGACGAATTCCCGTTACCCGAGCGCTTTATCGGGCCACATTTCCTTACGGGTTTCTCCGAACTTGACGGCTGACGCCCTCGGACGCTTTTGTTACCATCCGGGACGTTTTCGGATTTTGCCTTGAGGTTTTCCTGACATGTCAGCTGTTCGCAGCAAGATCTGCGGCATTACCCGCATCGAAGATGCGCTGGCCGCCGTCGAAGCCGGCGCCGATGCGATTGGTCTGGTGTTTTACGCCAAGAGCCCGCGTGCAGTGAATGTGCAGCAGGCAAGGGCGATCATCAAGGCGTTGCCGCCGTTCGTCACCACCGTGGGGCTGTTCGTCAACGCCAGTCGTTGCGAGCTGGGAGAAATCCTCGATGCGGTGCCGCTTGATCTGCTGCAATTCCATGGGGACGAAAGCGCGGAGGAGTGCGAAGGCTGGCATCGTCCGTACATCAAAGCGCTGCGGGTCAAGGCCGGCGATGACATCGCCGCTGCCTGCGATGCCTTTCCCGGCGCCAGTGGCGTACTGCTCGACACGTATGTCGAAGGGGTGCCTGGCGGAACCGGCGAGGCGTTTGACTGGTCACTGATTCCGCAACACCTGAGCAAGCCGCTGATTCTGGCCGGTGGCCTGACGCCGGAGAACGTTGCTGATGCGGTAGCGCGGGTCAAGCCCTACGCGGTGGATGTCAGCGGCGGGGTAGAAGCGAGCAAAGGCATCAAGGATCACCACAAGATTCGCGCATTCATCAACGCGGTGCGCGGCAATACATCGTCGATGTGACGGCTGGCAGTCTGCCGCCGTCCATCAATGCACTTGCACAAAGCAGGCGCGGCTGAGGGTTGCTGAATCGTACGCAGGTCATGTTCCGCGCTGACCGCGACTGTTCATCAACCATCGCCACACACATGAATTTAGCTCAAGGGCATACGCGGGGCTGCGAACCAGAGCGTTCGGGCCGCCGGTACTGGAGAAAGAAAGCATGAGCAACTGGTTAGTAGACAAACTGATCCCTTCGATCATGCGCTCGGAGGTCAAGAAGAGCTCGGTGCCTGAAGGTCTGTGGCACAAATGCCCATCCTGCGAGGCGGTGTTGTACCGTCCGGAGCTGGAAAAGACCCTGGACGTTTGCCCCAAGTGCAACCACCACATGCGCATCGGCGCACGTGCGCGTATCGACATCTTCCTCGATCCGGAAGGCCGCAACGAACTGGGTGCTGACCTGGAGCCGGTTGACCGTCTGAAATTCCGCGACGGCAAGAAGTACAAGGACCGCCTGGTCGCTGCGCAGAAGCAGACCGGCGAGAAAGATGCGCTGATCTCGGTCAGCGGTACCCTGCTGGGCATGCCGGTAGTGGTTTCGGCATTCGAATTCAACTTCATGGGCGGTTCCATGGGCGCCATCGTCGGTGAGCGCTTCGTGCGCGCTGCCAACTACGCACTGGAAAACCGCTGCCCGATGATCTGCTTCGCCGCTTCCGGTGGCGCGCGCATGCAGGAAGCGCTGATCTCGCTGATGCAGATGGCCAAGACCTCGGCCGTGCTGGCGCGCCTGCGTGAAGAAGGCATTCCGTTCATCTCCGTACTGACCGACCCGGTCTACGGCGGCGTTTCCGCCAGTCTGGCGATGCTCGGTGACGTCATCGTTGGCGAACCGAAAGCCCTGATCGGCTTCGCCGGTCCGCGGGTAATCGAGCAGACCGTGCGCGAAAAACTGCCGGAAGGCTTCCAGCGCAGCGAGTTTCTGCTGGAACACGGCGCCATCGACATGATCATCCACCGTCAGGAACTGCGCCCACGTCTGGGTAACCTGCTGGCACAGATGACTGGCAAGCCGACGCCGAAGTTCGTCGCCGCGCCGATCGAGCCGATCGTGGTTCCGCCGGTGCCTGCCAACGTATGACCCAGCGCACCCTTGGTGAATGGCTCGCCTACCTCGAGCAGTTGCATCCTTCGGCCATCGACATGGGCCTGGAGCGTTCGCAACAGGTAGCGTCCCGCATGGGGCTGGGCCAGCCGGCGCCTCGGGTGATCACGGTCACCGGCACCAACGGCAAGGGTTCGACCTGCGCGTTCGTGGCTTCGTTGCTGCGTGCGCAGGGCCTGAGCGTTGGCGTCTACAATTCTCCGCACCTGCTGCGTTATAACGAGCGGGTGCAGCTCAATGGCGTCGAAGCCACTGACGCGCAGCTGTGCGAAGCCTTTGCTGCGGTCGAGGCGGGCCGCGGCGACACTTCCCTGACTTACTTCGAAATGGGCACCCTGGCGGCGTTCTGGCTGTTCCAACAATCCGCGCTTGACGCTGTTGTGCTCGAAGTGGGATTGGGCGGGCGTCTGGATACCGTCAATGTGGTCGATGCCGATATTGCGCTGGTCACCAGCATTGGCGTCGATCACGCCGATTATCTGGGCGATACCCGCGAATCCGTCGCCTTCGAGAAGGCCGGTATCTTCCGTCAGGGCAAACCGGCCTTGTGTGGCGACCTGAATCCTCCGCAACCGCTGCTCGACAAGGCACGCGAACTGGCTTGCCCGTTTTTTCTGCGTGGTCGCGATTTCGATCTCGGCATCACTGAGCAGCACTGGCAGTGGCGCGGTACCGACGCGCAGGGCCAAGCGGTCGAATTGCGTGATTTGCCACTGCTTGATCTGCCGATGGAAAACGCCGCGCTGGCGCTGCAAGCCTATCTGCTGACAGGTTTGCCGTGGAATGCCGAACAGATTGTCGCGGCGTTGCAGGCGACGCGCGTGGTCGGGCGCCTCGATCGTCGTTCGTTCGAATGGAACGGCAAGCGCCTGAACCTGTTGCTGGATGTTGGTCACAATCCGCATGCCGCTGAATATCTCGCGCGACGTCTGGCTGCGCGGCCGCCGGTTGGCAAGCGTCTGGCGGTGTTCGGGTTGCTGGCGGACAAGGATCTCGATGGTGTTGTTGGCGAATTGAATGCTAGTGTCGCGCATTGGGCTGTCGCGCCGCTGGATTCGCCGCGTGCGCGTCCCGTAGCTGAGCTTGAGGCAGCGCTGCAGAACCTTGGTGCTTCGGTTACGTCCTATGCCAGCGTTGCGGCCGCTCTGGAAGGGCAGTGCGCTATAGCAACCAGCGACGACGAGATTCTGTTGTTCGGATCATTTTATTGTGTCGCCGAGGCCCTTGAATGGCTGGCCCGGCGCTCCACGGAGGAAGCGGCAAATGGCTTTGCTGGATAAAGCGTACAAGCAGCGCATGGTCGGCGCTTTGGTGCTGGTGGCGCTGGCGGTGATCTTCCTGCCGATGCTGTTTTCCCGTCAGGACGAGCAGCGTCAGGTGACCGTCGAGGCCCCGGCTGCGCCTCAGCCTTCGGCCATGCCGCAAGTGCAAATGGACCCGGTCGCCGTGCCTGAGCCCCAGGCTTTGCCGCAAGAGCCGGTGCCAACGGACGAAGAGGTCGCTGAAGAAGTGGTGCCTGCTGCTCCGGCTGCTGCTCCGGCCGCCCCGGCACCGACCATCCCGGCGCAGATTGCCCGCCCGGCAACGCCGCCACCGGTGGCCAAGCCGATTCCGGCGCCGGCTCAGCCAATCACCTCCGCAACCAGCAAGCCTGACACCACGCAGAGCCGCGTCGATGCCAACGGTCTGTCGGTGAGTTGGTCGGTGCAACTGGCCAGTCTGTCGAGCCGCGCCAGCGCCGAAAGCCTGCAGAAGAACCTGCGCAGCCAGGGTTATAACGCCTACATTCGTTCGGCCGATGGCAAGAATCGGGTGTTCGTCGGTCCGCTGATCGAGCGTGCCGAGGCCGATCGTCTGCGTGATCTGCTGAGCCGTCAACAGAACCTCAAGGGCTTCGTTGTCCGTTTTCAGCCTGAACGTGGCTGAAATCTATCACCTCGATTGAAAAGCACTGACAATCGCAGCTTACCGACAGCCATGCGCTCTGCTAAAATGCGCCGCCTTATCCGTCTGTAGGCTGCACTGTGCCATTTACCTGGGTTGACTGGGCGATCGTTGCAATCATCGCCATCTCCGCATTGATCAGTCTGAGCCGCGGCTTCGTAAAGGAAGCGTTATCGCTGCTGACCTGGATCATCGCAGGAGCGGTTGCCTGGATGTTTGGTGGCTCACTGTCCGAGTACCTCGCCGGATACATCGAAACCCCATCGGCTCGCGTGATTGCGGGCTGTGCCATCATGTTTGTCGCCACACTGATCGTGGGCGCAATGATCAATTATCTTATCGGCGAGTTGGTTCGCGTCACCGGGTTATCCGGGACCGATCGATTCCTCGGCATGGCCTTCGGCGCAGCGCGTGGCGTGTTGCTGGTGGTCGTGGCGGTCGGGCTGTTGAGCCTGGGGCCGGTACAGCAGGACGGGTGGTGGAAAGAATCACAGCTCGTGCCCAAGTTTCTATTGGTCGCCGACTGGTCCAAAAACCTGATACTCGGGTGGAGCAGTCAGTGGCTTGCCAGCGGAATCAGCGTACCCGCTGAGATTCCGTTCAAGGAGCAGCTCTTGCCGACGGCGAAAACGCCTCAGTGAGTGCTGTTCAGTTCAGATCCATTAAGTAGGGGTTGCGTCGCATGTGTGGCATCGTCGGTATCGTCGGTAAGTCGAACGTCAATCAGGCGCTGTATGACGCGCTAACCGTGCTCCAGCACCGCGGCCAGGACGCTGCCGGTATCGTGACCAGCCATGATGGCCGGTTGTTCCTGCGCAAGGATAATGGCCTGGTGCGTGACGTGTTCCAGCAGCGTCACATGCAGCGTCTGGTCGGCCACATGGGTATCGGCCACGTCCGTTACCCGACTGCCGGCAGCTCGACGTCGGCCGAAGCCCAGCCGTTCTACGTCAACTCGCCGTATGGCATCACCCTGGCGCACAACGGTAACCTGACCAACGTTGAACAGTTGGCCAAAGAGATCTACGAATCCGATCTGCGTCACGTCAACACCAGTTCCGACTCGGAAGTGCTGCTCAACGTGTTCGCCCACGAGCTGGCCCAGCGCGGCAAGCTGCAGCCGACCGAAGAAGACGTGTTCGCCGCTGTGACCGATGTGCACAACCGCTGCGTGGGTGGTTACGCCGTGGTGGCGATGGTCACCGGTTACGGCATCGTCGGTTTCCGCGATCCGCACGGCATTCGCCCGATCGTGTTCGGCCAGCGTCACACTGACGAAGGCGTCGAGTACATGATCGCCTCGGAAAGCGTTTCCCTGGACGTGCTCGGTTTCACCCTGATCCGCGATCTCGCGCCAGGCGAAGCGGTGTACATCACCGAAGATGGCAAGCTGCACACCCGTCAGTGCGCAACCAACCCGTCGCTTACCCCGTGCATCTTCGAACACGTCTACCTGGCGCGTCCGGACTCGATCATCGACGGCGTGTCGGTGTACAAAGCACGTCTGCGCATGGGCGAGAAGCTTGCCGAGAAGATCCTGCGCGAGCGCCCTGAGCACGACATCGACGTGGTCATCCCGATTCCGGACACCAGCCGTACCGCAGCGCTGGAACTGGCCAATCACCTGGGCGTGAAATTCCGCGAAGGCTTCGTCAAGAACCGTTACATCGGTCGCACCTTCATCATGCCGGGCCAGGCTGCGCGCAAGAAGTCGGTACGCCAGAAGCTCAACGCCATCGAGCTGGAATTCCGCGGCAAGAACGTCATGCTGGTCGATGACTCGATCGTGCGCGGCACCACTTGCAAGCAGATCATCCAGATGGCCCGCGAAGCCGGCGCGAAAAACGTCTACTTCTGCTCGGCGGCGCCTGCGGTGCGCTTCCCGAACGTCTACGGTATCGACATGCCGAGCGCTCACGAACTGATCGCGCACAACCGTTCGACTCAGGACGTGGCCGATCTGATCGGCGCTGACTGGCTGATCTATCAGGACTTGCCTGACTTGATCGAAGCGGTCGGTGGCGGCAAGATCAAGATCGAGCACTTCGATTGCGCAGTGTTCGACGGCAAGTACGTGACCGGTGACGTCGACGAGGCTTACCTGAACAAGATCGAACAGGCGCGCAACGATGCCTCGAAGGTCAAGACCCAGGCAGTCAGTGCGATCATCGATCTGTACAACAACTGAGTTTCCACCGGCCCTGAGGGGCCGGTTTTGTATCTGATATTTATTGTTCGTGAACAAAGGAGAGCAGCATGAGTCAGGAATGGGATGCCGGTCGGCTGGACAGCGACCTCGAAGGCGTAGCGTTCGATACCCTGGCCGTCCGTGCCGGTCAGCACCGCACGCCGGAAGGCGAACACGGTGACCCGATGTTCTTCACCTCCAGTTACGTGTTCCGCACCGCTGCCGATGCAGCGGCGCGCTTTGCCGGCGAAGTGCCGGGCAACGTCTATTCGCGCTACACCAACCCGACCGTGCGCGCGTTCGAAGAACGCATTGCCGCGCTGGAGGGCGCCGAGCAAGCCGTCGCCACGGCAACCGGCATGGCCGCGATCATGGCGGTGGTGATGAGCCTGTGCAGTGCTGGCGATCATGTGCTGGTGTCGCGCAGCGTGTTCGGCTCGACCATCAGCCTCTTCGAGAAGTACTTCAAACGCTTCGGTGTCGAAGTCGATTACGTCCCGCTGGCCGATCTGTCGGCCTGGGACGCGGCGATCAAGTCCAATACCAAGCTGCTTTTTGTCGAGTCGCCGTCCAATCCGTTGGCCGAGCTGGTGGATATCGCCGCCCTGGCAGAAATCGCGCATGCCAAGGGCGCGCAGCTGGTGGTCGACAACTGCTTCTGCACCCCGGCGTTGCAGCAGCCGCTGAAGCTCGGCGCGGATATTGTCGTGCACTCGGCGACCAAGTTCATCGACGGTCAGGGCCGCTGCATGGGCGGCGTTGTCGCCGGGCGCGGTGAGCAGATGAAAGAAGTGGTGGGTTTCCTGCGGACCGCCGGGCCGACCCTCAGCCCGTTCAACGCGTGGATCTTCCTCAAAGGCCTCGAGACCCTCAACCTGCGCATGAAAGCGCATTGCGCCAACGCTCAGGCGCTGGCCGAATGGCTGGAGCAGCAGGACGGCATCGAGAAGGTCCATTACGCCGGTCTGAAGAGCCATCCGCAGCACGAGCTGGCCCAGCGCCAGCAGAAGGGCTTCGGTGCGGTTGTCAGCTTTGAGGTCAAGGGCGGCAAAGAAGGCGCCTGGCGCTTTATCGATGCCACGCGGTTGATTTCGATCACCGCCAACCTCGGCGACAGCAAAACCACGATCACCCATCCAAGCACCACCTCCCACGGCCGTCTGGCGCCACAGGAGCGTGAAGCGGCAGGCATTCGTGACAGTCTGATCCGCGTTGCGGTCGGTCTGGAAGACGTGGCTGACCTGCAAGCTGATCTGGCGCGCGGTCTGGCGGCATTGTGATCGAGTTGTCCACACCCGCGGCCAACACCCATGGCCGCGTGGCGCTGGTCACCGGGGCTGCGCGCGGTATTGGCCTCGGAATCGCCGCTTGGCTGGTCAGCGAAGGCTGGCAGGTGGTGCTGACCGATCTTGATCGGGTGCGTGGTTCGAAAGTGGCGAAGGTGCTGGGCGAGAACGCCTGGTTCATCGCCATGGACGTCGCCGACGAAAATCAGGTCGCGCTGGGCGTGGCCGAGGTATTGGGGCAGTTCGGTCGCCTAGATGCATTGGTCTGCAACGCGGCGGTGGCCGATCCGCACAACATCACCCTGGAGAGCCTCGATCTGGCGTATTGGAATCGGGTGCTGGCGGTGAATTTGAGCGGGCCGATGTTGCTGGCCAAGCACTGTGCGCCGTATCTGCGTGCGCACAACGGTTCGATCGTCAATCTGGCCTCGACCCGCGCGCGACAGTCGGAGGCGGACTCCGAGGCCTACGCTGCGAGCAAGGGCGGGCTGTTGGCGCTGACCCATGCGCTGGCAATCAGCCTTGGACCGGAAATCCGCGTGAACGCAGTCAGTCCGGGCTGGATCGATGCCCGTGATCCCTCGGTGCGTCGCGCCGAACCTTTGGCCGATGCCGATCATGCTCAGCATCCGGCGGGCAGGGTAGGGGCTGTCGAGGACGTGGCGGCGATGGTGGCGTGGTTGCTGTCGAGGAATGCCGGGTTTGTCACCGGCCAGGAATTTGTCGTCGATGGCGGCATGACCAAGAAAATGATCTACGAGCAGTGAAAGGCAGCTTCAAGGTGCAAGCTAAAGCAAGACGCTGGTGTGCCTGCTTTAGGTGATCCTGCTTTTTCTTGGAGCTTGCAGCTTGCAGCTAAAACCCGTTTTTGAAAAAAACTCCAATCCTGCTATTGACTTAGCTTCGCCACCTGCGTAAATTTCGCGGCCTCGGAGATGCAAACGGGTGATTAGCTCAGCTGGGAGAGCGTCTGCCTTACAAGCAGAATGTCGGCGGTTCGATCCCGTCATCACCCACCACTCCCGAGAAGCTTGCGCAAGCAAGAGAGTAGGCTGAAAGTGCCTGCACCGACGCGCAGCGGTAGTTCAGTCGGTTAGAATACCGGCCTGTCACGCCGGGGGTCGCGGGTTCGAGTCCCGTCCGCTGCGCCATATTTTACGAGTCAGATTGATCTGGTTCGCGATTGCCAGGCACCGAAGCCGGTAATCAAAACGAGTTACTTGAGCGCAAGCTCAAAGCGATACGCAGCGGTAGTTCAGTCGGTTAGAATACCGGCCTGTCACGCCGGGGGTCGCGGGTTCGAGTCCCGTCCGCTGCGCCATATCAGTTTCAAGGACCACTGAACGCCTTGAAGCGCCGAAACCAGTCATAGGCTGAATCGGATCGATAGCAAAGACCCTGGTCGAAAGACCGGGGTTTTTTGTGTCTGAAATTTGGTTATTCCCCTCTCGAACTCCTGCGCAAATCGTCCCGTAGGAGCTGCGGCACGCTGCGATCTTTTGATCTTGCTCTTAAAAAATCCAGATCAAAAGATCGCAGCCTCGTTTCACTCGACAGCTCCTACAAGAATCTCTGCAAGCCTACTGCGGTGCCACGTCGCATTGATTTTTTTGATTATTTAGTCAGGTTTTTGTAACTGGTTGTTTGCTGTGGGCGCAGAAACCTTTAAAGTTAACCTTTCGGTCAGCTTTGCACTGTCAACACAGCTCTTTGCTTCGCCAGAAAGAGCTTCTGCACGACTCGAGATCCCCAGTAGATAACCACAAGGGCGGACCTATAACCGCCCAGAGGATGATCCATGTCCAACCGTGAAATATCCCGGCGCTCGTTCCTCCAGGGCGGGCTGGTGGCGGGTGTGAGCGTTACGCTTACGCCGCTCAGCAGTCATGCGCTGGCTGCCTTGATGGAAAACAGCGTCACCGTGCCGTCCGAGAAATGGCTCGGCAATAACGGCAAGGCGCGGCAACGTAACGATGCCTTGTCCAAGGTCTGCGGCAGCAAGGTGTTTGCCCGCGACATCCGCGCCAAGGACATGCCTGGCTGGCCTGAGCAACAAGGCCACGCCATGCTGCTGAAAACCATCAAGGCCGACCGCATCTACGCAGGCTACGACCTGTCGTGGCTCGGCGCTGATCTGCAGCCGGACCGCATCGTTACCGCTGCCGATCTGGACAAGGACGGTATCGTCTTCCCCGAAGAGCACGCGCCTGATCCATTGCTGCCGGAAGGCAAAGTGCCGATGTTCATCGGTCACCCGGTAGCGATTCTGATCTGGAACGACTTCGAGCGTTTCCGTCAGGCCAAGAATCAACTCAAATTCAATGACAAAGCGATTCGTTACGGCGCCAAGGTGCCGTTCTACGAAGGCGATCCCTACGGCAGCTTCCGCTACGTGCGCGTCGGCGGCGCGACCTCGGCGGACGAAGACGAGTTCGCCAGCCTCAAGGATTCGATCCTGTTCCCGATGCTGAAGAACCGCCGTCCAGTCTGGAATGCATCGCCGAACCTGCATGGCAACCTCACCGAGCGCGGCCTGTTCTACGCCGACCGCATGAAGCAGGAAATCGACACGCCGCCAGACAACTGGCTGGTGTTCGATGAGCGCTACAAGACGCCGTCGATCGAACCGGCCGCCCTCGAGCCGGACAACGGCAACGGCTGGTACGACCCGAAAACCAAAACCCTGCATTTCGTCGTGGCGACGCAGTGCCCGCTGGAAGTCGCGACCGAGACCGCGAAGATGATCGGGCCGTCGCGTTTCGGCTTGTCCAATCTGAACATGCACCCGGGCTATACCGTCGGCTATGGCTCCAAAGACCACAACATTTTTGTCTACTACGCAGCCCTGGCTGCGCTGTACGGCGCCGGTGTGCCGGTGCGTCTGGCCAACGACCGCTACGAGCAGTTCCAGAGCGGCATCAAGCGTCACCCGTTCGACATCCGCTACCAGTTGGCCGTGGACAAGAATGACTACACCTTCAAGATTTTCCGCGCGGAAATGAGCGTCGACGGCGGCGGTCGGGTCAACTACAGCCCATCGGTGGCGGCGGTTGGCGCCACGGCTGCGCAGTCGATCTACTACATGCCGCAGAACGATCTGCAGGTCACCGCGTATCACTCGCGCGCGGTCGAGGCGGGTTCGATGCGCGGTTACGGCACTCTTCAAAGCATGGCGGCGACCGAAATGATGGTCGACGAAATCGCCAATCGCCTGGGTGTCGACGCCATCGATTTGCGCCGCAGGAATGCCCTGCGTTCCGGCATGAAAAACACCCAGGGCGCAATCCCGGCCGGTGCACTGCGCCTGCATGAAATTCTCGACAAGGCCTCGGTGCACGAAGTCTGGAAAAACCGCGACGCGATCAAGCAGCAACGTGAAGCGGCAGACCCGGATAACTGGTACGGCGTCGGTTTCGCCATCTGCCAGAAAGACTTCGGCACCGGCTCCGAAGCGCCGATGGCCAGCATCCAATTCACCGCAGACGGGCGCATTACCCTGCGCCACATCGGTATCGAAATCGGTACCGGCATGTCCACTTCGCAAGCCTTGGTCGTCGCCGATTTCCTCGGCAGCCCGGCGCACGAGGTGAAGACCGGCGAAACCGAATGGCAGGAAATGCAGCTGATCACCAGCGGCAACCCTTACATCATGAGTCAGGCCGAGCAGGACAATCTGCTGCGCAACCCGCGCTGGGTCGGCAAGCTGGCGTCGGCGTCTTCGGCGACCAACTCCGCGTATTACTTCAGCCATGCCACCCGTGAAGCGGCACGCGTGTTGTTCAACCACGGCTTGTGGCCGGCGGCGCTGGAGATCTGGCGTCAGGGTCCGTACGGCGGCCAGGCTAACCCTTACGTGGTGCGCCGCGAAGATGCGCATTGGGTCGATGGCAAGCTGACCGCCAACGGTATGCAGCCGCTGAGTTTCGAGGAGCTGGCCAAGCGCGCCCACGAACGCGGGCTGGTGACGGGCGCTACGGTGCATGGTTTCAACCGCTGGAGCTGGGCCGAGGCCGAGTACAGCATCGACGGCGTGCGCGAGCGCCTGCCGCTCGACGGTCTGGCGGTGAAATACGGCGATGGTGCGCCGCAAGCGAAGAAAGCGCAGATGAACAGCGCCGGCTTTCACTTGCTTGATCGGCAGAACGTCAACTACCCGGTAGTGCAGTTGAACAACGCTGCCGTGACCTATTACAGCCCGGTCGCGACGCTGGTCGAGTTGAAGGTCAATAAAGGCTCGGCGGAAGTTCAGGTGCTCAACCACCATTCGTGGATCGAGTGTGGTCGGGTGCTGGTTGAAGAGTTGGTCAAGGGCCAGCTCGAAGGCGGTATCGCCATGGGTATTGGTCATGCGCTGATGGAAGAGATGCCGTTGTACGAAGGCGGGCCGGGGGAGGGTGACTGGAACTTCAACCGTTACCGCCTGCCGATGGCGCGTCACGTTGCGGTGTGGAAGCAGACCGCGGAGATCCTGCCGCCGCTGTCGCCGAGCGATCCGTCCAAGGGCATCGCCGAAGTGGTGATGATCCCGATTGTCGGTGCCATCGGTAACGCCGTGGCGCACGCCATCGGGAAACGTGTTCGTGACTTGCCTATCACCGCTGCGCGCATCAAGGAGGCCCTCAATGGCTAACCGTCCGCTTCAACTGACCCTCAATGGTCAATCCGTCGGCCCGGTGGACATCCCTGATGACCTGCCGATGATCGACTACCTGCACGAATACAAAAACCTCACCGGCTCGCGGCTGGGTTGCGGTCAGGGGATCTGCCACGCCTGTGTGGTGATCGTCGATAACCCCGACGGCACCAGCGAAGAAGTGCGCACCTGCATCACCGGTGCGCATTACTTCGAGGGCAAGAAAGTCCGCACCATCGAAGGCCACGCCACTCGCGACGAGCAGGGCCAGGTCACCGAGCTCAATCCGATCCAGCAGCGCTTTGTCGACGAGTTCGCCTTCCAGTGCAGCTACTGCGCGCCAGGCTTCGTCAACGCCGCGACCGTGTTGGTCGAGAAGCTGCAGCGCCAGCCGATCGTCAAAAGTCAGCTGGAACAGGTGATCGAGGACAGCCTCGGCCATCACGTCTGCCGCTGCACCGGGTACGTGCGTTATTACAACGCCACGCGCAACGTGCTGACCGATCTTGGTCTGGTCAAGGAGGGTTGAGCATGAAGCGTTTACTGACCCGCCTGGCTTTCGCGCTCGGACTGGCTGCGCCGCTTTTGGCGGCCCACGCCGAGGATCAGATCAAGCGCGGCGAATACCTCGCCCGCGCCGCTGACTGCATGGCTTGTCACACCGCACCCGGTGGCGCGCCCTATGCCGGCGGCCTGCCGATCGTCTCGCCATTCGGCACGATCTACGGCACCAACATCACTCCGAGCAAAGAGCACGGCATCGGTCTGTACAACGATGACGAGTTCTTCGCTGCGCTGACCGAAGGCAAGCGGCGCGACGGTGCGAATTTGTATCCAGCGATGCCGTACACCTCGTATCACCTGATGCCGCGCGCCGATTCCGATGCGATTCACGCGTATCTGAAAACCATCGAGCCGATCGAACGCGCCGCGCCGGTGACCAGCCTGAGCTTTCCGTTCAATGTGCGTCTGGGTCTGACCGGCTGGAACATGCTCTACGGCAAAGACGTCAAGCTGGAGCCGGCCGAAGGCAAAAGTGAGGCGTGGAAGCGCGGCCAGTACATGGTCGACGTTCTCGGTCACTGCGGCGAATGCCATACGCCACGCGGCCTGCCCGGCGCGATGCAAATGGACAAGCGCATGACCGGCGGCATCCTCAATGGTTATCTGGCACCGAGCCTGCTGGCCACCGACCTGGCCGCGCGCGGCTGGAATCAGCAGGATCTGAGCACGTTTCTGAAGCATGGCATGAGCGCGCAAGGAACGATGTTCAACGAAATGTTCCCGGTGTTTCACAACAGCACTCAAGGTCTGAGCGATGCTGACCTGGCGGCAATGGCGACATTCCTGCTCGGCGAGCAACCGCCGCCAGCCAAAGAGCTCGTCGAGGTGCCGCTCGACAAGCTCAGCCCGAGTGCTCAGCGCGGGCGTCAGGAATACCTGAACGTCTGCGCCGGTTGTCACGCGGCTGGCGGTGAAGGCAAACCGCACATCGCCGTGGCCATGCGTGGCAACACGACGTTGCGCCTGGAAGATCCGCGCAACTTGTTGCGAGTGATCGAGGATGGTATCGGCGAACAGAAGTTCTCCGGGTTCGAGCACATGCAGCCGATGCCGGGGTTTGCTGAAAAGCTCAGTCCTGAGCAATTGACCGATCTGCTCAACTACCTGCGTCAGGGTTGGGGCGGGCAGGGCGCTGAACTGGCGGTGAGCGAAGTGCAGAAGCTGCAAGCCGACGCGCCGAGCGTCGAGCACAAGGCCCACTGATATGCAGCATCTCGATCTGCAAGTGGTGCGTCGGGCGCTGGAATGGTCGGTGGCCGGGCAGCGAATCTGGCTGTGCACGGTGCTGACCACTTACGGCTCGGCACCGCGCGCGCCGGGTTCGCTGCTCGCGGTGAACGAAGGCGGGCAGTGGATCGGTTCGCTATCGGGCGGTTGCGTCGAGGAGGATTTCCTTGAGCGCGTCGCCGAAGGTGCGTTTCTCGAAGCGGTAAGCGTCGTGCGTTACGGCGAAGGCGATGATCCGCGCTCGCGGGTCAGTCTGCCTTGCGGCGGCATTCTTGATGTGCTGGTTGAGAAACTTGACGCCGACTGCGCGGTGCAGGCGCACCTGCGTGAACTGGAATCGGCGCTGCTGGGTCAGCGTCGTCTGCTTCGCGAAGTTGATCTGGCCAGCGGTGCGCGCACTCTGTTTGCTGATCGCGAGCAGGGCGCGCGGATCGAGCGTGAGATCGATCGGGTGCGCATTCGTGTCGGTGCAGCACAGCGCTTGTTGCTCGCCGGGTACTCCAGTGTGGCGCAGGCCTGTGCCGAGTTCGCGGTAGGGCTTGGCTTCGAAGTGATTCTGTGCGATCCGCGTGATGAAGTGCTTGAAGGCGTGGTGCTCAATAGCGTGGAAATCCGTCGACAGTTGCCTTCGGTGTTCATTGCCGACGGTGGTTGTCATCGCGATACGGCGGTAGTGGCGTTGACCCATGATCCGCGCATCGACGATCTGGCGATGATGGAAGCGGTGCGCACCGAAGCGTTTTACATCGGTGTGATGGGATCGCAGCAGACGTCGCAGAAACGCTTCGAGCGCTTACGCCGCATTGGTGGCTTGAGTGAGGCAGAGCTGGCGCGGGTTCATGCGCCGATCGGCCTCAACCTCGGCAGCAAGACACCGGCGGAAATTGCGCTGGCGGTGCTGGCGGATATCCTGCGGATTCGTAGCGGGATCGCTCGGGATCAGCTCTGATCCTAAGCCTTGCTGAATCTACTGTGGCGAGGGGATTTATCCCCGTTGGACTGCGCAGCAGTTCCCTCCTGCTCAAGAGGGGGCGCTGCGCACCCCCAACGGGGATAAATCCCTTCGCCACAATGGTGTTTATAGGCCGTACTTATCGCGCAGCCCGTAATACCAAGCACCCAGCGCGGCAAACGGTGTGCGCAGCAATTGCCCGCCGGGGAAGGGATAGTGCGGCAGGTCGGCAAAGGCATCGAAGCGCTCGGCCTGACCGCGCAACGCTTCGGCGAGGACCTTGCCCGCCAGGTGCGTGTAGGTGACACCGTGACCGCTGCAGCCCTGCGAGTAATAGATGTTGTCGCCCAGGCGCCCGACCTGCGGCAAGCGCGAAAGGGTCAACAGGAAGTTGCCGGTCCAGGCGTAATCGATCTTCACATCCTTGAGTTGCGGGAAAGCCTTGAGCATCTTCGGGCGGATGATCGCTTCGATGTTCGCCGGATCGCGAGCGCCGTAAACCACGCCGCCACCGAAGATCAAGCGCTTGTCGGCGGTCAGGCGATAGTAGTCGAGCAGATAGTTGCAGTCCTCTACGCAGTAATCCTGCGGCAATAGCGCCTTCGCCAGCTCATCGCCCAGTGGCTCGGTAGTGATCACTTGAGTGCCGCACGGCATCGATTTGGCCGCCAGTTCCGGTACCAGATTACCGAGGTAGGCGTTGCCGGCGACGATGATGAACCTGGCCCTGACCTTGCCCTGCGGCGTATGCACAACCGGATTGGCGCCGCGCTCGATGCGCACGGCAGGTGATTGCTCATAGATGGTGCCGCCGAGAGACTCGACTGCCGCCGCTTCTCCGAGCGCCAGATTCAGCGGATGGACGTGGCCGCCGCTCATATCGAGCATGCCACCGACGTACTGATCGCAACCCACCACTTCACGAATGCGGCGTTGATCCATCAATTCCAGCTGGGTGTGGCCGAAGCGCTCCCACAGGCGCTTTTGCGATTCCAGGTGCCCCATTTGTTTGGCGGAAAGGGCGGCGAATACACCGCCGTCCTTCAGGTCGCACTGAATATTGTATCTGGCCACGCGCTCGCGAATGATCTGGCCACCTTCAAAGGCCATTTCGCCGAGCAGTTGCGCCTGCTTGGGGCCGACCGTGCGTTCAATGACGTCGATGTCGCGGCTATAGCTGTTGACGATCTGCCCGCCGTTTCGGCCCGAGGCGCCAAAACCGACTTTCGCCGCTTCCAGCACGGTTACGCGAAAACCGTTCTCCAACAGGAACAGGGCGGACGACAGCCCGGTATACCCGGCGCCGATCACACAGACGTCCGTCTCCACATCATCCTGCAGCACAGGGCGTGGTGGTACGGCATTGGCCGACGCAGCGTAATAAGACTCTGGGTATTGGGTGTTCGCCATCCTGCCGCCTCTGTTTAATATATTTTACGAGTGCGTCGATCCTACCCGAGTTGAAAAACCTCCGCCAGCCACCGGAAACTCTTCGTCGCTGAGGCGAAATTAAATATTTTGCATATTCATAGGGTTAGGTGAAAAAAAGGTGTTGACACCCCTCCGGAATTCCGTAGAATGCCGCCTCACAGCAGGCACGTAGCTCAGTTGGTTAGAGCACCACCTTGACATGGTGGGGGTCGTTGGTTCGAGTCCAATCGCGCCTACCAAACAAAATCCGCTCTGCTGGGCGGTCTGGAAGGGCTCACCGAAAGGTGAGCCCTTTTTTGTTGTCTGCGATTTGCGCAACGCTTGGTCCCGGTCTTTTCCGCTTCGCTCTGATCAGCTCTCCATTCATTACTGTTTGCGCAAAATGATCAAGCGCCATTTTGGTGCATTCTTCTTCCATTTCGTTGTTGAAAACACCTGAATATCCAAAGGCTTACAGCTCTTTTTCTCCAACCGGTTATCGAAAAAGCCTTGTTGCATGTTGGGAATTTAAGTAACATGCGTTCCGCGTTCACCACCACGGTTTATGCATTTTTAAATCCCAAGCTTCCATCAGCTGCTTGGGATTTTTTTTGCCTGCGATTTGGCGTTTGGGCGCCTATTCCTCCATCACCTCCAAGCGAGGCGCGGTTTTTTCGTCTACTACTGACTGGCCGATTTTCAACTCTTTATAAGGGAGTGCGTCGATGCTGAGTCAGTGGGTCCTGGCCGCTATTCATCTATTCGCGTTTGCCTTGGCTTTCTGGGCGGCGCTGACGCGCGGCACAGCTTTCCGAAAGCTCTCGGCGGGCACGGGAGAGGTCAAGCGCGTTCTGCTCGCGGATAACCTTTGGGGGCTTTCAGCTTTGACGCTGCTTATCACCGGAGCAATGCGTGCGTTTGGTGGTTACGAGAAAGGCTCTGACTATTACCTGCATCAGCCGCTGTTTCATCTGAAGATGACGCTGTTCTTGCTGATCCTGCTGATGGAGCTGGCACCGATGATTACGCTGATCAAATGGCGCATCGCATCCTCGCGCGGTGCGGCGCTTGATAGCGGACGTGCGAAGTTGTACGCGCGAATCAGTCATGTTGAAGCGCTGCTGCTGATCCTGATGATGGTCGCGGCGACAGGCATGGCGCGTGGCGTGATATTCGCTTAGAAGGCGAAATTCGCCGTGCTCTATCGGAAACGTCCGACAGCCAGCTCCAGGAGTGAAAGGTAATATCGGCGCAAGAAAGGAGGGAGGGGCAAGTGAAAGGAGTCAGCATGCTTCAGGCGCCGTGCCCAGCGGGGTGAAATGCGGATGGCTAAACGGCGCGTGAATCTTTAGCCAGTCTTGCGCGACGGCAATAGGACTGGCTACGTAATGCAAAGTGGCTCAGGGCGTTTGCGGCTTGTCCGGAGCGGTCAGGCCGGCCTGGATGCGTTGGTAAATTTCTTCACGGTGCACTGCCACGTTTTTCGGAGCGTTGATACCGATGCGGACTTGTTGGCCGCTGACTCCGAGGATGGTGATCGTGATGTCATCACCAATGTTTATGCTTTCACCGACTTTGCGGGTGAGTATCAGCATGGTCTTCTCCTTGATTGCTTTGTAGGGCACCTGATTCAGACAGTGCAGAGGTCGGTGGTATCTATAGATTAGTGCGAAGTCTCACGGTTTGGGTGCCTCTTTCTGACGCGCAGAAGCGGCATTAATTCCCAGGGCGTAACTATACAGAGGCTGCAATCATCATTCTCGTTGTTTTGTGCCCATTTTGCGGGGCTCGCGAAGTATTTTTGAATGATAAGATCGCCGCTTTACGAATTCCGAGGGAAGCGTTGTGCGCAAATTGGTTTGGCTGGTAGCGGCACTGGCATTGGCAGGCTGCGGTGAAGGCAAGAATGTAGATGCGCCAAAGCCTGAGGCAAAGGTAGCGGCAGCGCCGGCGGCCGCCGCGCCACAGTGGGATCTGGAAGTTCGGGGCGAGACCCCTCAGGCCGTCAGTGACCTGAGCGGCTGGTTGATCGAGCATGCTTTCGTTCCGACGGTCGTCAAGGACGGCAGCGGTAAAACACGAATTCTGATCGGTCCGTTCAATTCCCAGGCTGACGCCGAGGCGCGCAAGGTGCAGGTCGATGCAGCGCTGGTAAAAGCCAAGAAACAAAATATCGAATCGGTGGTGATCGAGCATCCGCTAACGCCATAAGCGAAGCGCCTTCAAAACACGCTGAACAGACATTAAAAAGGCCTCGAGCATAACGCTCGAGGCCTTTTTATTTCCGCTGCAATCAGCCGCAGGCTTTCAGATTTACCGAGCCGACAAACTCGTTGCCGCGCCCCATCACGCACGCCACGCTCTGGTTGCGCTGACGTTCCCAATCCTGCACTGGATAGGTCTTGTCCCACGCTTCGTACAACTGCCGATCCTGCTTCGATAGGCGCAGTCCGTATTGTTTGCTCATATAAAAATACGTGCGGGCGATCATGCCGCGAATCGAAGGGCGGGGCATGACCTTCTTGGCCTTGAAGTCGACCTGCGTCAGGCAGGAGCCATATTGGCCGGACTGCACCGGCAACCAGCCGTAGCTGAAGTTGCTGCGGTCACCGTTGACCTCGCCAATGCTCGGCACCAGATTGTGCAAGTCAGCTTCGGCCTTTTGATAAACAGGATCGTAACGCGTGCAATTCTTGCGTCCGCCTTGCTGCCAGCACTGCCGCTGATGGCCGATCTGCCAGGCCGGCACGATGTGCTCCCATTCGATTCTCGATGCACGCTTGGCGTTCTTGCGAGGCACATAGCCGCAAGCCTTCAGGTCGACCTTGTTGCCGGTGTACTTGCAGCCGCAGTAAAACTCCGTGGATTGCGGTGCATAAAGTTTCCACGCGGCTTTCTTGGCTTCGGAAAATGTACGTGGGGCGCCAGCCTGGGCGCCCATGGCGAAAAACAACAACAGCAAAGCAACACAGCGGACACTCATTGAGTCAATCTTCCTTCGGCACAACCCAAAAAATCTGCACGCCACCGTCATCGCGATAAGCGAGGGTAACGTTGTCGTTCTCGTCGATTTCCTCGAGCAAGCGCTCCCAGTCATCCATCGGCTCATCCGGCAGACGGAAAATCAGTGCGGCTTTGGCTTTTTGTGCGGTGGGGGAATTGATGATTTTCTGAACGCGCATACCCATGCGTTCGTAAGCGTCAGGAGCAGCAGGAGAGGTGGCCACGAGGTTATCCTTATTAAGCTGTACGTGCATACAGTATTTAACTGTAAGCGATTTCGCAACTGCTTAAAATTCAAGAAAATCCTCTGACAGCGGGTTTCCGGTTTTGGTGTAGGGCTTGTCGAGATTTTTGTGGGAAAAGTATTGGAAGGGTGTAAGCGGGGCACCACCTGCCAAGCTGGCAGGTGATGCGCAATTGCCCGATCGAGACGTGATCAGGCGATGTTCAATTAGTATTCCCAGAACATCCGTTGCAGCTCTTTACTGTCGTTGGTCTTGGTCAGCGCGACCATCGCCAGGATGCGGGCTTTTTGCGGGTTCAGATCGTGAGCGACAACCCAGTCGTATTTGTCGTCAGGCTGTTCGGCGTTACGCAGGACAAAGCCGCCAGCGTTGACGTGGGACGAGCGAATGATCTGCACGCCATCCTTGCGCAGGGCTTGCAGGGATGGAACCACGCGAGAGGATACCGAACCGTTGCCAGTGCCGGCGTGGATGATGGCTTTGGCGCCGGCTTGCGCCAATGCCTTGTAGGCGGTATCGCTGACGTTGCCGTAGGAATAGGCAATTTCTACGTCAGGCAGGCTCTTGATGTTTTTGATGTCGAATTCCGAATCCATGGTGTGCCGCTTGGCCGGCAGGCGGAACCAGTAGGATTTGCCTTCGACCACCATGCCCAGTGGACCCCAGGCGCTCTTGAATGCTTCGGTCTTGATGTTGATCATTTTGCTGACGTCGCGACCGGACTGGATCTCGTCGTTCATGGTCACCAGCACACCTTTGCCGCGCGCTTCTTTGCTGCTCGCCACGGCGACGGCGTTGTACAGGTTGAGCATGCCGTCTGCCGACATGGCAGTGCCCGGACGCATCGAACCGACGACGATGATCGGCTTGTCGGTTTTCTCGACCAGGTTCAGGAAGTAAGCGGTTTCTTCGAGGGTGTCGGTGCCGTGGGTGATAACGATGCCGTCCACGTCCTTGCTGTCAGCCAGTTCGGAAACGCGACGACCCAATTGCAGCAGGTTGTCGTTGGTGATGCTTTCCGAAGCGATCTGCATGACTTGTTCGCCACGCACGTTAGCCAGTTTGCTCAACTCGGGAATGCCAGCAATCAGTTGTTCGATACCGACTTTTGCTGCCTGATAAGTGGCGCTGTTGGCAGCACTGGCGCCGGCGCCAGCGATGGTGCCGCCTGTGGCAAGGACGACGACGTTGGCCAGTTTCGTCTGGGTTTCGGCTTCTTTTGCCTGAAGGGCAGTAGGTAAGAGCAGGAGGAGGGCCAATGCGCCCGGAATCAAGGTATTGAAAGCAGATTTCATTATTTTTCTCTCTAGTCGTGAGACGGTGCTGATGCAGGTTCATCTAGATGCGCCCCAAGCCGATCTGAATGCTTGAGGTGCAAGGACGGGAGCAGGATTCATACCATGCGTAATGTGCTGGCGGAAAATGTTTAACCCAATGATTTAAATCAATATTTGTCGGTGGCTGGAGCATCGTTGAGGACCCACCCATCCGGGATTCCGAACGACAGCGGGATTCTTGTTCGGCTCGCCGATAGGCAATCTCTGAAAAGCCAGGCGGGTGACAAATCCCTGCTAAAGAAATGTGCTCCCAGGCCGATGCGTCCTCAAGGAAACCAAATCTTAGGAGTTCACATGTCATTGACGGTCGGTTTTGCCAATCCCGCTGCAGTCACCATCGGCGGTAAAACTGCAGCCACGATCAACACCCTGAACGACGCGACCAATGAGGCTTCGGCGCAGGCGCTGGGTACCGAGAAGACTGAGAAGAATCAGGTCAGAACCGGTGGTGGTCCTGTGCAGGAAAACAGTGAAACCGAGGCTGACAGCAATCTCAGCATCACCGTCAAGACACTGCTCAAGCGGATGAAGGAATTGCAAAAGCAACTTCAGGAGCAGCAGCAGCAACTGGCTGCGGCTCAGGCCGCAAGCTATCCGACTCCCGAAGCGAAATCCCAGGCAGTGATGTCGATTCAGGGCCAGATCGCGCAAACCAGCGCCGCACTGGCGGAAGTGGCGGGTGCGTTGGTCAAGGAGATGTCGAAAAGCGCTCCCAGCGGCGGCTTGGTCAATACGACTGCCTGAAGCGCCAAATTGCCAATTCGGCGATTCGGCCTACAACAAAAGACGATTTCGGATTGTTGACAAATGCCGGCGGGATTCTCATAGTTCGGTCTACGCAAACGTTTGCGCGGCTTGGAAGGGATTTTCTCCCGGAGCCGTGACGTAGCTTACGTCAGCGCAAACGTTGCTCACAATAATCATAAGATCGGAGTGAACCCATGAAGCTGCCATTCGCCGCACGTCTTCTTGCTGTCGCTATGCTGGCTGCCACAGCCGCCGCACTACCTGTCTCCTCGGCTTTCGCCGAATCCGCAGAAAAACCCAAAGTCGCGCTGGTCATGAAATCCTTGGCCAACGAATTCTTCCTGACCATGGAAGACGGCGCCAAAGCCTACCAGAAAGAACACTCCGCCGATTTCGATCTGATTTCCAACGGTATCAAAGACGAAACCGACACCGCCGGCCAGACTCGCATCGTCGAACAGATGATCCTGGCCAAGGTGAATGCACTGGTGATCGCGCCTTCTGACTCCAAAGCCATGGTGCCGGTTATCAAGAAGGCCGTAGACGCCGGTATCACGGTGATCAACATCGACAACCAGCTCGATCCCGCCGTAGTCAAAAGTAAAAACATCAACGTGCCTTTCGTAGGCCCGGACAACCGCAAAGGTGCACGTCTGGTTGGCGAATACCTGGCCAAGCAACTGAAGGCGGGCGACGAGGTCGGCATCATCGAAGGCGTGTCCACTACCACCAACGCACAGGCGCGCACGGCCGGTTTCAAGGACGCGATGGAAGCCGCGCAGATCAAAGTGGTCTCGCTGCAATCCGGTGATTGGGAAATCGACAAGGGCAACAAGGTTGCCGCTTCGATCCTCAGTGAATACCCGGATGTCAAAGCACTGCTGGCCGGTAACGACAGCATGGCGGTCGGCGCCGTTTCCGCAGTCCGTGCCGCTGGTAAGGCTGGGCAGGTGAAAGTCGTCGGTTACGACAACATCAATGCGATCAAGCCAATGCTCAAGGACGGCCGCGTGCTGGCCACTGCTGACCAGTTTGCAGCCAAGCAGGCCGTGTTCGGCATCGAAACCGCACTGAAGATCATCAAAGGCGAGAAAGTCGACAGCGGTGCCAACGGCGTGATCGAAACACCGGTCGAACTGGTCACCCAGTAAGTCATCTGGCGACACAACGGCGCTCGTCCGTCCGGGCGAGCGCATGGAGATTTCTATGTCAGTTTCCGCCCCGAACGCTGTCCTCTCGGTCAGCGGTATCGGCAAGACCTATGCGCAACCGGTGCTCACCGGCATCGATCTGACGCTGATGCGCGGTGAAGTACTGGCGCTGACCGGCGAAAACGGTGCCGGCAAAAGTACCCTGTCGAAGATCATTGGTGGTCTGGTCACGCCAACCACCGGCCAGATGCAATTCCACGGCAAGGACTATCGTCCGGGCAGCCGTACCCAGGCTGAAGAGCTTGGCGTGCGCATGGTCATGCAAGAACTCAATCTGTTGCCGACGCTGTCGGTGGCGGAAAACCTGTTTCTGGATAATCTGCCGAGCAGCGCGGGCTGGATCAGCCGCAAGCAGTTGCGCAAGGCGGCGATCGAAGCCATGGCGCAGGTCGGCCTCGACGCGATCGACCCGGACACGCTGGTTGGCGAGTTGGGTATCGGGCATCAACAGATGGTCGAAATCGCGCGCAACCTGATTGGCGATTGCCACGTGCTGATCCTCGATGAGCCGACCGCGATGCTCACGGCGCGCGAAGTCGAAATGCTCTTCGAGCAGATCACCCGATTGCAGGCTCGCGGCGTTTCCATCATCTATATCTCTCATCGTCTCGAAGAACTGGCGCGGGTGGCGCAGCGTATTGCTGTGCTGCGTGACGGCAATCTGGTCTGCGTCGAGCCGATGGCCAACTACAACAGCGAGCAACTGGTCACCTTGATGGTCGGTCGCGAACTGGGCGAACACATCGACATGGGGCCGCGCAAGATCGGCGCTCCGGCGTTGACGGTCAAAGGGCTGACGCGTTCGGACAAAGTCCGCGACGTCTCCTTCGAAGTGCGTGCCGGGGAGATCTTCGGTATTTCCGGATTGATCGGGGCAGGGCGCACGGAATTGCTGCGGCTGATATTCGGTGCCGATGCTGCCGACAGCGGCACCATCGCGCTCGGCTCCCCGGCCAAGGTCGTGAGTGTCCGCTCGCCAGTCGATGCCGTACGCAATGGCATCGCGTTGATCACCGAGGATCGCAAGGGCGAAGGGCTGCTGCTCAGTCAGTCGATCAGCGCCAACATCGCCTTGGGCAACATGCCGGAAATCTCCAGTGGTGGTTTCGTCAACAACGGCGACGAAATTTCCCTGGCGCAGCGTCAGATCGAAGCCATGCGTATCCGCAGTTCTAGCCCGACGCAGTTGGTCTCGGAACTGTCCGGCGGCAATCAGCAGAAGGTCGTGATCGGCCGCTGGCTGGAGCGCGACTGTTCGGTGCTGCTGTTCGACGAGCCCACTCGCGGAATCGATGTCGGTGCCAAGTTCGACATTTACGGTTTGCTCGGCGAGTTGACCCGCCAGGGCAAGGCATTGGTCGTGGTGTCCAGTGACTTGCGTGAGTTGATGCTGATCTGCGACCGGATCGGCGTGCTCTCGGCGGGACGTCTGATCGACACCTTCGAGCGCGACAGCTGGACCCAGGATGATTTGCTTGCCGCCGCTTTCGCCGGCTACCAGAAACGTGATGCGTTGCTCAATGAAGCAGCGCCTAGGGATCTCCCATGAAACCTGCATCTTCTGCCATTAAACGTAGTGGCAATTTCTTCGGCCTGGGTACTTATCTGGGCCTGGCCGGTGCCTTGCTGGCGATGATTGCTCTGTTCTCGGTCCTGAGCAGCCATTTCCTCTCGTACAACACCTTCAGCACCCTGGCCAACCAGATTCCCGACCTGATGGTGCTGGCGGTGGGCATGACCTTTGTGCTGATCATCGGCGGCATCGATTTGTCCGTCGGCTCGGTCCTCGCGCTGGCCGCATCGACGGTCAGCGTTGCGATTCTCGGCTGGGGCTGGAGCGTTTTGCCAGCGGCGCTGCTCGGCATGGCGGTGGCGGCTCTGGCCGGCACCATCACTGGCTCGATCACCGTGGCCTGGCGGATTCCGTCGTTCATCGTCTCCCTCGGCGTGCTGGAAATGGCCCGCGGTGTGGCGTATCAGATGACCGGGTCGCGCACTGCCTACATTGGCGATGCGTTCGCCTGGCTGTCGAATCCGATCGCGTTCGGCATTTCCCCGTCGTTCATCATCGCTTTGCTGGTGATCTTCATCGCGCAGGCAGTTTTGACCCGCACGGTTTTCGGCCGCTACCTGATCGGCATCGGCACCAACGAAGAAGCCGTGCGGCTGGCCGGGATCAATCCCAAGCCCTACAAGATTCTGGTGTTCAGCCTGATGGGGCTGCTGGCAGGCATTGCCGCACTGTTTCAGATTTCGCGTCTGGAAGCGGCTGACCCGAACGCAGGTTCGGGCCTGGAACTGCAAGTGATCGCAGCGGTGGTAATCGGCGGCACCAGCCTGATGGGCGGGCGCGGTTCGGTGATCAGTACTTTCTTTGGTGTGTTGATCATTTCCGTTCTGGCAGCCGGTCTCGCGCAGATTGGTGCGACGGAGCCGACCAAGCGCATCATCACCGGCGCGGTAATCGTTATCGCTGTGGTGCTCGACACCTATCGCAGTCAACGCGCCAGTCGCCGGGGCTGAACCATGGCAACGATCAAGGATGTAGCGGCGCTCGCGGGCATTTCCTACACGACCGTGTCGCACGTGGTGAACAACACCCGCCCGGTCAGTCAGGAAGTGCGGCGCAAAGTCGAGGCGGCGATCAAGAGCCTCGACTACGTTCCCAGTGCCGTGGCGCGCTCGCTGAAAGCCAAGACCACCGCGACCATCGGTTTGCTGGTACCTAATAGTCTCAACCCGTACTTCGCTGAATTGGCGCGCGGAATCGAGGATTACTGCGAGCGCAACGGCTATTGCGTGATCCTCTGTAACTCCGACGACAACCCGGACAAGCAGCGCAGTTATTTGCGTGTGTTGCTGGAAAAGCGCATCGACGGTTTGATCGTCGCCTCCGCCGGCGGTGACACTGGTCTGGCGCAAGGGCTGGCAGGCGTGAAGACGCCGATGGTCATCGTCGACCGGGGCCTGGAAGGTGTAAATGCCGATCTGGTGCGCATCGACCACGAATACGGTGCTTATCTGGCAACCCGTCACCTGCTCGAGTTGGGGCATCGCGACATCGCCATGATCGGCGGTCCGGCCAGTACCAGCGTGGCGCAAATGCGTCAGGCCGGTTATTGCCGAGCGCTGCGAGAAGCGGGAATCGAGGTGCGTGAGGAGCGCATGCTCGAAAGCGACTTCACCAGCACCGGCGGTTACAACGCCGCTGCCCGGCTGCTTGAAAGCCATCCGCCCAGTGCGATTTTTGCCGGCAACGACATGATTGGCATCGGTGTGCTGCGTGCGGCGGCTGAACGGAATGTTCGGGTGCCGGCCGAGCTGTCGGTGATCGGCTTCGATGACATTCAGATGAGTCGTTATGTCTATCCGGCGCTGACCACGGTCGGCCAGTCGATCCTGCAACTGGGCGAGATGGCCGCCGAAGTGCTGTTGCGCAGAATTGCTGCGCCGGAATCGGGCACTGATCAACGCATCGTGACCCCGAGTATTGTCCTGCGCGAATCGACCGCGCCGCTGTCCGGCGTGTTCACCGAATATCGCTGAAACCGAATTGATGAGTAGTGATGTATGCCAGCAAATGTAGTGGTAATAGGCAGCCTGAACATGGACCTGGTCACCCGGGCGCCACGGCTGCCGCGCGGCGGTGAAACGCTGATCGGTCATTCCTTTGCCACTGTGTCGGGCGGCAAGGGCGCCAATCAGGCAGTTGCCGCTGCTCGTCTGGGCGCGCAGGTGGCGATGATCGGTTGTGTGGGAAATGACGACTACGGTGTGCGATTGCGCGATGCCTTGCTCGCCGAGCACATCGACTGCCAGGCTGTCAGCGTCGTAGAAGATTCCAGTGGCGTGGCGCTGATTGTGGTGGATGACAACAGCCAGAACGCCATTGTGATTGTCGCCGGTGCCAACGGCGCAATGACGGAAGCAGTAATTGACCGTTTTGATGCGGTTTTGCAAGCCGCCGATGTGGTGATCTGTCAGCTCGAGATTCCCGATGCGACGGTCGGGCATGCGCTCAAGCGTGCACGTGAACTGGGCAAGACCGTCATCCTCAATCCGGCGCCGGCGAGCCGTCCTTTGCCGGCAGACTGGTTCGCGGCGATCGACTATCTGATTCCTAACGAGAGCGAAGCCGCCGCGTTGAGCGGGCTCGCTGTCGACTCGTTGCAGTCGGCAGAAACGGCTGCCACTCAATTGATTGCCATGGGCGCCGGTAAAGTCATTGTCACGTTGGGCGCGCAGGGTTCGCTGTTCGCCAATGGCAAGGGCTTCGAACACTTCCCCGCGCCGACCGTGAAGGCGGTCGATACCACGGCCGCAGGCGACACCTTTGTCGGCGGTTTCGCCGCAGCGCTGGCCGATGGCAAATCCGAGGACGAGGCGATCCGCTACGGTCAGATCGCCGCTGCACTGTCGGTTACCCGTGCCGGTGCACAACCGTCGATTCCAACCATGTCCGAAGTACAGGCGTTTAGACCCGCATGAAAAAGACTCCATTACTCAACGTCGCGCTGTCGCGACTGATCGCTTCGCTTGGCCACGGTGACATGGTCGTGATTGGCGACGCCGGTTTGCCCGTGCCGCCTGGTGTCGAGCTGATTGATTTGGCACTGACCCATGGCATCCCTGATTTCGTCAGCACGCTGAAAGTTGTATTCAGCGAGATGCAGGTGGAAAGCCATGTGTTGGCCAAAGAGATCTTCGATAAGCAGCCCTCGGCGCTGGCCGATCTGGACGCGATGAACGAAGAGGGCGCGCTGGGCCGTAGGGATCTGCTCACTCACGAGCAGTTCAAGGTAATGAGCCGACAAGCCAGGGCGATCATTCGTACAGGAGAATGTCAGCCGTACTGCAACATCGTTCTGGTCGCCGGGGTTACATTCTGATTTCCGATTTCACCTGCACAAGGAATGCGCTATGCAACGCTATGCTGAAAAACTCCATCAACTGCTTCGGGGTCTGCTGCTTTTGTCCGTGATAACTGCGACCGGCGCTCAGGCGGCGGAAAAGATCGACCTGATCATCGACACCGATCCGGGCGCTGACGACGTGGTCGCCTTGCTCTTTGCCCTCGCTTCGCCGGATGAGTTGAATATCCGAGCCTTGACCACCGTCGCTGGCAACGTGCGCCTGGACAAGACTTCGCGTAACGCGCGGCTGGCTCGCGAATGGGCAGGGCGCGAAGACGTGCCGGTTTACGCTGGCGCACCGAAGCCACTGATGCGCACGCCGATCTACGCCGAGAACATTCATGGCAAGGAAGGCTTGTCGGGCGTCACGGTTCACGAACCGAAGAAAGGCCTGGCGAAAGGTAATGCGGTCAATTATCTGATCGACACTCTTAAATCGGCCAAACCGCACAGCATCACCATCGCCATGCTCGGCCCGCAGACCAACCTGGCTCTGGCGTTGATCCAGGAACCGGAGATCGTTCAGGGCATCAAGGAAGTGGTGATCATGGGCGGGGCGCATTTCAACGGTGGCAACATCACCCCTGTGGCTGAATTCAACCTGTTCGCCGATCCGCAGGCTGCCGAGGTGGTGCTCAAGAGCGGGGTGAAACTCACCTATCTGCCGCTGGACGTGACCCACAAGATCTTGACCAGTGACGCGCGCCTGAAGCAGATCGCCGCGCTGAACAACAATGCGAGCAAGATCGTCGGCGACATTCTCAACGAATACATCAAGGGCGATATGGAGCACTACGGCATTCCCGGCGGCCCGGTGCATGACGCCACCGTTGTGGCGTATCTGCTCAAGCCCGAGTTGTTTACCGGTCGGGCGGTCAACGTCGTCGTGGATAGCCGTGAAGGACCGACATTCGGCCAGACCATCGTTGACTGGTATGACGGCCTGAAAGCGCCGAAGAATGCATTCTGGGTCGAAAATGGCGACGCCCAGGGATTCTTTGATCTGCTGACCGAGCGCCTGAAACGCCTGAAATAAGTCGTCGACCCGCAGGCAGTTTGCCTGCGGGTTTTCACTGCGGCTGTTCGGCCTGGCCGATCGGATAGCGTTCAAATACCTGATTGATAAAATGCTGCGCCGCTTCTATCCCCAACTCCTTGACCAGTAAATCGATGCCGATCAGCGCCAGTTCTTCCGTCGTGCCGGGGCTGTAAGAGCTGTGTCCTTCGGCCCATTTGGCGTTGATGGCGGCGTCGATGCTTACACTGGTCATGAGGAGGCTCGAAAGGTCGGGGTGTCTGTTTTTCGAGTTAACCATTTTGCGCGGCGTTTGGCACTGCGACTTAGGCATGAGCGGAGCGCTATGCGACACTTGGTCTTTTCCGGCTTACCAAGGACCCTGTTGTGCAGATCGATCTGAATAGCCCTGACGGCCTCACACTCGATGCCGTGCGCCAATTGCTCGCCTCAGCCAGTGACGACGTACACAACCAATTGCGCGTGACCAAAGACGGCATCGCCTATCTGTCCACCGTGACCGGTGGGCAGGATATCGACGGTCTGCTGTTTCGCCTGGAAACCTGGGCAAAGGGCTCCGGCTATGTGGGCAACGTCGCAGCCAGCGATGAAGTCTGGGTGATGCAGATTTTCAACGCGCTCAAGGACAACTGGCCGAATCCGCCGTATGACTACATCGACGTTTATTGAGGTCGTTAATATTCAGTCACGATTGTTTGCTGAGTCGCCGCGCGCAGCTCAGGCAAACTCGGCATTTTTCCGCTCGTGGGGCAGGGCATGGCTTGAGCCTTGAAACCAAACGCCGCATTGGCGGTCGCACGATCTCTGCTTAAACATTTGAAAACAAGGAGGCTTCATGCCTTTGAAGTTCGCGACACTGGGTGCACTGATGGCCGCTGCGCTGTTGGCTGGTTGCAGCACAACCTCCAGCGAGTCGGCAAAGGAACCCGTGGCTGCTGAATCGGGGAACAGCCGCTGCGAAGCATCGGCAGCGCAATTCGCCATCGGCAAGAAGGCATCCCCTGAATTGCTGGATCAGGCACGTGCCAAGGCTGGGGCGCAAAATGCGCGCTTCCTCAAGCCAAACGACATGATCACCCTGGAATACCGCTCCGATCGCCTGAACCTGAACACCGACAACAACCTGGTAGTTACTCGCGTCAACTGCGGCTGAGTCCTTTTGTGTCAGGCATAAAAAACCCCGTCACCAGGACGGGGTTTTTTTAGTGCGCCGAGAAATTACTCTGGGCGAACCTGTGCAGCTTGCATACCCTTTTGGCCTTTCTCAGCCACGAAAGAGACGGTCTGGCCTTCTTTCAGGCTTTTGAAACCGTCGGATTCGATAGCTTTGAAGTGTACGAACAGGTCGTCACCGCCACCTTGAGGAGTGATGAAGCCGAAGCCTTTTTCATCGTTGAACCATTTAACGGTGCCGGTTTGGCGATTAGACATGGTGTATCTCCAAGAAACATATATTTTCAGTAGTACTGTGCTGCTCAGGCCAACTGGGCACACCCGGGTATCATAGTCGAAATGTTCGCTTTGGGAGCCCCCCGGACGTGCTGTTTGCCAATCAGTCGTGTTTTCTTTACCACCCGTTTCTGCTGAAAGCCCCGGTTTGAAAGGCTTTCAGCGAAACGTAAAGACGATAAAAAAACCTGTAAAACCTGCATAAATCGTCTGAAAAGGCTCATTTCCAGCACTTTTTTCCGCCTTTCAGCCGATATTAATACCCGGTTTTCTTATTTTTTCGGGGCGGTATTTGCCTTGCATTTGGCGATCTGGCCAAGGGCTTTCTGTTGCAATTCAGGAGTCGCCTTGTTGTCCATCAGCGCCTGAATGTCGCTGGCCGGATAGGACTTGATGGCGTCAGCTCCGCAAGCGCAGTGGGATTTCGCCGCAGCAGCACCGATTTGCTGGGTCGCAGCCTGAGTGCACTGGGCCATGTACTTTTCGCGCTCGCCTTTCGGCCAGTCGGCATGGGCGCTCAGTGGCAGCAGCAGGACGACGGGGGCGACGACGGCGAATAAGCTTTTCAGACGCATGCGAGGATGCTCCTTGTGGTTCAATGTCTTGTTATCTGAGGGCGCAAGGGCCGATCAAGTTCAGCACTCTGGCATAAAATCGGACATTTCGCCTTCTGCCAAATCAGGGCGTGAGCGACCGCTCATCTGTGCTAGCATGCCGGGCTCAAGCGTTCTCAGGCTTCGGATGACCTTCAGTCCCGAAGCGGTCGGCGTGCGATTTTTTCCGATTTGAATCCCAGTCACTCTGGTTCGGTTTTCCGGTTGGCCGCAAGGCTCCTGCCGCTGTAAGGCAGGCGTTCGTCATTGAATGGCCTGGATCGGATCTTGTACTGGCTCATCCCAACCCACGTGACCTTTGGTAGGGGTCACCACTAGGAGAGGAGGCGCCATGCCAACTATTACTCTTCCCGACGGCAGTCAACGTTCATTCGATCACCCGGTTTCCGTAGCCGAGGTCGCCGCATCCATTGGTGCAGGTCTGGCCAAGGCCACGCTCGCCGGCAAGGTCAATGGCCAACTGGTCGACGCCAGCGACATCATCAGCAGCGACGCGACCCTGCAAATCATTACGCCAAAGGATGAAGAGGGGCTGGAGATCATTCGCCACTCTTGCGCGCACCTGGTTGGCCACGCGGTCAAACAGCTGTACCCGACCGCGAAGATGGTAATCGGCCCGGTCATCGACGAAGGCTTCTATTACGACATCGCCTACGAGCGTCCTTTCACGCCGGAAGACATGGCGGCCATCGAACAGCGCATGCAGCAGCTGATCGAGAAGGATTACGACGTCATCAAGAAAGTCACTCCGCGCGCCGAAGTGATCGAAGTGTTCAAGGCCCGTGGCGAAGACTACAAGCTGCGCCTGGTCGAAGACATGCCGAACGAGCAGGCCATGGGTCTGTACTATCACGAAGAATACGTCGACATGTGCCGCGGTCCGCACGTGCCTAACACGCGTTTCCTGAAATCCTTCAAGCTGACCAAACTGTCGGGCGCCTACTGGCGTGGCGACGCCAAGAACGAGCAGTTGCAGCGCGTTTACGGCACTGCCTGGGCCGACAAGAAGCAACTGGCGGCATACATCCAGCGCATCGAAGAAGCCGAGAAGCGCGATCACCGCAAGATCGGCAAGCGCCTGGGCCTGTTCCACACTCAGGAAGAGTCGCCGGGCATGGTGTTCTGGCACCCGAACGGCTGGACTCTGTACCAGGTGCTCGAGCAGTACATGCGCAAGATCCAGCGCGACAACGGCTACCTTGAGATCAAGACTCCTCAAGTCGTCGACCGCAGCCTGTGGGAGAAATCCGGGCACTGGGCCAACTACGCCGACAACATGTTCACCACTCAGTCGGAAAACCGCGACTACGCCATCAAGCCGATGAACTGCCCGTGCCACGTGCAGGTGTTCAATCAGGGCCTGAAAAGCTACCGCGAGTTGCCGATGCGTCTGGCCGAGTTCGGTGCCTGTCACCGTAACGAGCCATCGGGTGCGTTGCACGGCATCATGCGTGTGAGAGCGTTCACCCAGGACGACGCGCACATTTTCTGCACCGAAGAGCAGATGCAGGCCGAGTCCGCTGCGTTCATCAAGCTGACCATGGACGTCTATCGCGATTTCGGCTTTACCGAAGTCGAGATGAAGCTGTCCACTCGTCCGGAAAAACGTGTCGGCTCCGATGAGCTGTGGGATCGCGCTGAAGCAGCATTGGCTGCGGCCCTTGATTCTGCTGGCCTGCCGTACGATCTGCAGCCGGGCGAGGGTGCTTTCTACGGGCCGAAGATCGAGTTTTCGCTGAAAGATTGTCTCGGTCGCGTCTGGCAGTGTGGTACCTTGCAGCTCGATTTTAACCTGCCTGTCCGTTTGGGCGCTGAATACGTCTCCGAAGACAACAGCCGCAAACACCCAGTGATGTTGCACCGCGCGATCCTCGGTTCGTTCGAGCGTTTCGTCGGGATTCTGATCGAGCACTACGAAGGTGCCTTCCCTGCGTGGCTCGCGCCAACCCAGGCGGTGATCATGAATATCACTGATAAACAGGCAGATTTTGTTGCAGAGGTTGAAAAAACTCTCAACGAAAGCGGATTTCGTGCCAAGTCCGACTTGAGAAATGAAAAGATCGGCTTTAAAATCCGCGAGCATACTTTGCTCAAGGTTCCCTATCTTTTGGTTATCGGAGATAAGGAAGTCGAGATGCAGACTGTCGCTGTGCGTACTCGTGAAGGTGCTGACCTGGGCTCGATGCCCGTCGCCCAGTTCGCTGAGTTTCTCGCGCAAGCGGTTTCCCGGCGTGGTCGCCCAGATTCGGAGTAATTATTATTAAGCGTGAAATGAGACAAGATAAACGAGCTGCACCGAAAGCCCCGATCAACGAGAATATCTCGGCACGCGAGGTTCGGTTAATTGGCGCTGATGGCGAGCAGATTGGCATCGTCTCGATTGATGAAGCGCTTCGTATCGCTGAAGAAGCAAAGCTTGATCTGGTGGAAATCTCCGCAGATGCAGTCCCGCCTGTTTGCCGGGTGATGGACTACGGCAAATCGATCTTCGAGAAGAAGAAGCAGATTGCCGCGGCGAAGAAAAACCAGAAGCAGATTCAGGTTAAAGAAATCAAGTTTCGTCCAGGGACGGAGGAAGGGGATTACCAGGTAAAACTGCGCAACCTGGTACGTTTCCTGAGTGACGGGGACAGGGCCAAGGTATCCTTGCGATTCCGCGGCCGTGAGATGGCCCACCAGGAGCTGGGGATGGAACTCCTCAAGCGGGTTGAACAAGACCTGCTCGAGTACGGTTCGGTCGAACAGCATCCTAAGATGGAAGGACGCCAGCTGATCATGGTCATCGCCCCGAAAAAGAAGAAGTAATCAACAGGGCACGGCAGGCCTTCTGATTATGTTTATCAACTGAATGCGGAGTATCCGAACATGCCAAAAATGAAAACCAAAAGTGGTGCTGCCAAGCGGTTTCTGAAAACTGCTAACGGCATCAAGCACAAGCACGCTTTCAAGAGCCACATCCTGACTAAAATGTCGACCAAGCGTAAGCGTCAACTGCGCGGTAGCAGCTTGCTGCATCCGTCTGACGTGGCAAAAGTCGAGCGCATGCTGCGCCTTCGTTAATTTAGTCAAGAATAGAGGAAGTAACTCATGGCTCGTGTAAAGCGTGGCGTCATTGCCCGTAAGCGTCACAAAAAAATTCTGAAACTTGCTAAAGGCTACTACGGCGCACGCTCCCGCGTATTCCGTGTTGCCAAGCAAGCGGTAATCAAGGCAGGCCAGTACGCCTACCGTGACCGTCGTCAGAAAAAACGTCAGTTCCGCGCTCTGTGGATCGCTCGTATCAACGCTGGTGCTCGTGTTAACGGTCTGTCCTACAGCCGTTTCATCGCTGGCCTGAAAAAAGCGTCCATCGAGATCGACCGTAAGGTTCTGGCTGATCTGGCAGTGAACGAAAAAGCGGCGTTTGCTGCGATTGTCGAGAAAGCTAAAGCCACCTTGGCTTAAGTACCCCCGACAGTCACCCGGCCTCACCTCTGTGGGGCCAGGTGTTAAACGTCATAAATAGGGGAAGAGCCTTCAAGCTCTTCCCCTATTTTGTATCTGGAGTCTGTACATGGAAAACCTGGATGCGCTGGTCTCTCAAGCACTAGAGGCTGTGCAAAGCGCTGAAGATATCAATGCCCTGGAGCAAATCCGGGTTCAATACCTTGGCAAGAAGGGCGAATTGACTCAGGTGATGAAGACCCTGGGGAATCTGCCGGCCGAAGAGCGTCCGCAAGTCGGTGCGCTGATCAACGTTGCCAAGGAACGTGTTACAGGCGTTCTCAATGCGCGCATGGCATTGTTTGAAGAAGCCGAGCTGGCTGCCAAACTGTCTGCCGAATCCATCGACGTGACATTGCCGGGCCGTGGCCAGACCTCTGGCGGTCTGCACCCGGTCACCCGGACTCTGGAGCGCGTTGAGCAGTTCTTCACCCGCATTGGCTACGGCATTGCCGAAGGCCCAGAGGTCGAAGACGACTACCATAACTTTGAAGCGCTCAACATCCCAGGCCATCACCCGGCCCGGTCGATGCATGACACCTTCTATTTCAATGCCAACATGTTGCTGCGCACCCATACCTCGCCGGTACAGGTCCGCACCATGGAATCGAAGCAGCCGCCGATCCGCATCGTCTGCCCGGGCCGCGTCTATCGCAGCGACTCCGATATCACCCATTCGCCGATGTTCCACCAGGTCGAAGGCCTGCTGGTTGATCGCGATATCAATTTTGCCGATCTCAAAGGCACCATCGAAGAATTCCTGCGGGTGTTCTTCGAGAAAGAACTGGCCGTGCGTTTCCGTCCTTCGTACTTCCCGTTCACCGAGCCATCCGCTGAAGTCGATATGGAATGCGTGATGTGCAGTGGCAAAGGCTGCCGCGTCTGCAAGCAGACCGGCTGGCTGGAAGTGATGGGCTGCGGCATGGTTCACCCGAACGTGCTGCGCATGTCCGGCATCGACCCGGAAGAGTTCTCCGGCTTTGCCTTCGGCATGGGCGTCGAGCGTCTGGCCATGCTCCGTTACGGCGTGAACGACTTGCGTCTGTTCTTCGACAACGACTTGCGGTTCCTCGCGCAATTTCGCTAGTCGTAACGAATTCTTAGGAGAGCAGGATGAAATTCAGTGAACAATGGCTGCGTGGCTGGGTCAGCCCGCAGGTAGATCGCGACGAGCTGGTTGCCCGTCTGTCGATGGCCGGTCTTGAGGTCGATAGCGTTACGCCGGCCGCCGGCGTATTCAGTGGTGTGGTGGTGGGTGAGGTGCTGAGCACCGAGCAGCATCCGGACGCCGACAAGTTGCGCGTATGCCAGGTCAGCAATGGCGCGGAAACCTTCCAGGTCGTGTGCGGAGCGCCAAACGTGCGCCCGGGCCTGAAGATTCCGTTCGCCATGATTGGCGCAGAGCTGCCGGGCGACTTCAAGATCAAGAAGGCCAAGCTGCGTGGCGTCGAGTCCAACGGCATGCTGTGCTCGCAGGCAGAGCTGCAGGTCGGTGAGGGCAACGACGGTCTGATGGAGCTGCCGGCCGATGCGCCGGTGGGCGAAGATTTCCGTGTGTATCTGGATCTGGAAGACGCCAGCATCGAGGTCGACCTGACCCCGAACCGTGGCGACTGCCTGTCCCTGGCCGGTCTGGCCCGTGAAGTCGGCGCGCTGTACGCCGTGCCGGTAACCCGTCCTGTGGTGGCTGCGGTTGCAGCGGTACACGACGAAGTCCGTTCGGTCGAGGTGCTGGCCCCAGCGGCCTGCCCGCGTTATCTGGGCCGGGTCATCCGTAATGTCGACCTGTCGAAGCCAACTCCGCTGTGGATGGTTGAACGTCTGCGTCGCGCCGACGTGCGCAGCATCGACGCTGCCGTCGACATCACCAACTACGTGATGCTCGAGCTCGGCCAACCGCTGCACGCTTTCGATCTCGCCGAAATCAATGGCGGCATTCGTGTGCGCATGGCTGAAGAGGGCGAGAAGCTGGTTCTGCTTGATGGTCAGGAAGTCAGCCTGCGTAGCGATACGCTGGTCATCGCTGACCACACTCGTGCACTGGCGATCGCCGGTGTCATGGGCGGCGAGCACAGCGGTGTTTCCGCGACCACCCGTGATGTGTTCCTCGAATCTGCGTTCTTTGATCAGATTGCGGTTGCCGGCAAGGCACGTTCTTACGGCTTGCATACCGACGCTTCGCATCGCTACGAGCGTGGCGTTGACTGGCAGCTGGCCCGTGAAGCCATGGAGCGCGCCACTGGCCTGCTGCTGGAAATCACTGGCGGCGAAGCTGGTCCGATCATCGAGACCGTCAGCGAGCAACATCTGCCATCGATTGCACCGATCACTCTGCGCGCGCAGCGCATCACTCAGATGCTCGGCATGGAGATGGATTCGGCACAGGTCGAGCGTCTGCTCAGTGCCTTGGGCCTGAGCATTACCGCTGATGGCGAAGGCCAATGGCGCGTTGAAGTGCCAAGCCATCGCTTCGATATCAGCCTGGAAGTCGACCTGATCGAAGAGCTGGCTCGCCTGTACGGTTACAACCGTCTGCCGGTTCGCTACCCGCAAGCGCGTCTGGCGCCACAGGCCAAGGCCGAAGCGCGTAGTGATCTGCCTGAGCTGCGTCGTCTGCTGGTTGCTCGTGGTTATCAGGAAGCGATCACTTACAGCTTCATCGATCCGCGTCAGTTCGAACTGTTCAATCCAGGTGTCGAGCCGCTGTTGCTGGCCAATCCGATCTCCAACGATATGGCCGCCATGCGCTCGTCGTTGTGGCCAGGTCTGGTCAAGGCGTTGCAGCACAACCTCAACCGTCAGCAGGATCGCGTGCGTCTGTTCGAGAGCGGCCTGCGCTTCGTTGGTCAGCTTGAAGGCTTGAAGCAAGAGCCGATGCTGTCCGGGGTAGTTTGCGGGAGTCGCTTGCCGGAAGGCTGGGCGCAGGGTCGGGATACCGTCGACTTCTTCGACGTGAAGGCTGACGTGGAAGCGGTGCTGGGTTTCGCCGGTGCCCTCGATTCGTTCACCTTTGCTCCGGGCAAGCACCCGGCGCTGCATCCGGGTCAGACCGCGCGCATCGAGCGTGAAGGTCGCGAGGTAGGCTATATCGGTGCAATTCACCCTGAGCTGTCGAAGGCGCTGGGGCTGGATCGTCCGGTGTTCGTCTTCGAGCTGGTTCTGGCGGAAGTGGCGCTCGGTAAAATGCCGAAATTCCACGAGTTGTCTCGCTTTCCTGAAGTGCGTCGTGACCTTGCACTGATCGCGCACAAAGACGTCGCGGCCTCGGCTGTACTGGACGTAATCCGTGAAAATGCAGGCGAATGGCTCACAGAGCTCAGGCTGTTTGACGTGTATCAGGGTAAAGGTATTGATCCTGATAGAAAAAGCCTTGCAGTTGGCTTGACCTGGCAGCATCCATCGCGCACTCTTAATGACGATGAGGTGAATTCGACGACGCAAAATATCCTCACCTCGCTCGAACAAAGGTTGAACGCCACGTTAAGGAAGTGACGTATGGGGGCTTTGACGAAAGCTGAGATGGCGGAACGTCTGTATGAAGAGCTGGGCCTGAACAAGCGGGAAGCCAAGGAATTGGTAGAACTGTTTTTCGAGGAAATCAGGCACGCTCTTGAAGACAACGAGCAGGTCAAATTGTCCGGTTTCGGCAATTTCGACCTTCGGGACAAACGCCAGCGGCCTGGCCGCAACCCGAAAACGGGGGAAGAAATCCCGATCACGGCTCGCCGTGTGGTCACCTTTCGTCCAGGGCAGAAGTTGAAGGCCCGAGTTGAGGCTTATGCTGGAACCAAGTCATAACGACGAACTACCCGTCATCCCGGGCAAACGCTACTTCACCATTGGTGAAGTCAGCGAGCTGTGTGCCGTAAAGCCACACGTGCTGCGCTACTGGGAGCAGGAGTTTCCTCAGCTCAACCCCGTCAAACGCCGCGGGAACCGCCGGTATTATCAGCGCCAGGACGTGCTGATGATCCGGCAGATCCGCGCGCTCCTTTACGATCAGGGTTTCACCATCGGCGGCGCGCGTCTGCGTCTGTCCGGCGACGAAGCCAAAGACGATACCACCCAGTACAAACAGATGATTCGGCAGATGATTGCCGAATTGGAAGATGTCCTGGTGGTGCTCAAGAAATAAAAAGCAGCGTTTGAATACTTCCAGTTTTCAAAAGCTTGCGATATATTCTTGAGCGCTCTTCGAGGTGAAGAGCGAGATGCAACATCAGTCGGGGCGTAGCGCAGTCCGGTAGCGCACTAGCATGGGGTGCTAGGGGTCGAGTGTTCGAATCACTCCGTCCCGACCATATTTTTCAATGACTTAGGCCAATGTTCACAGCATTGGCCTTTTTCATGTGTTTGAGATGCGCGGGGCTGCTCGATCACGCCTGCGACTCGCACTACCAAGTGTTTGGGTTGGTCAGAATGTCCGCTCGTCGAGCAAATAGCACTCTCTGTGCGCCGATCTCCTCTCACTTATTAAGCGCAGCCCCTGCGCCACTGACGGGAGAGAATGATGATCGACGACAACAATGGCCCTGAAGCCCCATACCCGGGTCCAAGCGAGCAAACCCCTGATTCTGGCGAGGGTCATGACTCCGGCCTGGAGCAAGCTGACTCTGAGCCAAAGCAAGGTACCGACGAACGACCAGAGGACTGGAATCCGCCACCCGGCAATCCTGGTTCAGATCAAGATGCCCAGACCGGTCGCGATAACGGCGGCGCAAAATAGGCGCATGGAATTCATATCGTGTACGAGACCCGGCCATCGTCAGACTGTGTGAAAACCTAGCAATCTGCGCAGCGCTCAAAGAAAATGCTCCGTATCGAAAGATACGGAGCATTTTTCGTTATGGCCTACATCCAGGGACAGTCCCGCAGCCAGACCAGCCTGTTTCCGGTCTCGCTGGAAGAGTTGATCCCCGAGGATCACCTCGTTCGCGTTATCGATCTTTACGTCGCCAAGCTGGATCTGGTTCGACTGGGCTTTGATAAAGCACTTCCCAAAAGCACCGGCCGTCCCTCTTACGATCCAGCGGATCAGCTCAAACTCTACCTCTACGGCTATTTCCAGCGGATTCGCTCATCACGACGGCTCGAAGCCGAGTGCCAGCGCAACGTCGAAGTGATGTGGCTGATCAATCGACTCAAGCCTGATTTCAAGACCATCGCCGATTTCCGTAAAGACAACCAAGCCGCTTTTATCGCGACGTGCCGGGCCTTCGTGCAGTTTTGCCGCACAGCGGGGCTGATAACCGGCGAGTTGGTGGCCATTGATGGCAGCAAATTTCAGGCGGTCGCCTCTTCACGGCGTCATATGAATTTGAAGCGGCTCCAACATCAAGAGCAGAAGCTGGAGAAGCGCATCGCCCACTATTTGGCAGAGCTGGACGAGGCAGATAAAACCGAAGCCGGCGAGAAGATTGACCGCAATGCAATCAAGGCGACTTTGGCGCAACTTGAAGTCAGGCATTCCAATAACTTGACGTGCCAGGCGCTGATGAATCCATGGAGCTTGAGCAATTCAATACCCACGAAAGCGATGCGCGAATGCTGCGAACGCACAAAGGGCCTCGGGTCGGGTACAACGTGCAGACAGCCGTGGACGCTGAAAACTGCATGATCGTGCATCATGAAGTGACTCAGGACAGCGATGATCGCAAGCAACTTGAACCGATGGCCAAGGCCGCCAAGGAACAACTTTCGCAGGATGAACTGACGGTCACCGCGGATGCGGGCTACTCCAATGGCAAGCAGTTCCAGGCATGTGAGGATGAGAACATCACGGCTTATGTGCCTGTGGCGCGATCACTCAACTCCTGCGGCAAGGAGCAGATATTTTTCGATCGAACAGCATTTGCCTACGATGCGTCGCAAGATCGATATCAATGCCCTGCCGGAAAATGGCTGATCTTTAAGCAGATCAGCAACAAAGGCCGGATCTACCAAGCGAAGGTCAGCGACTGCGCAAGCTGCCCGATTAAAGCGAAGTGCACCGACGCCAAACGCCGATACATCTCGCGCCATCTGCACGAACAGGCTTTCGAGCGAATGGAGCAGCGAATGCAGGCGCATCCCGAAATGATGGTCAGCCGACGATCCATCGTCGAACATCCCTTCGGCAACCTTAAACAGTGGTTATTTGGTAACGCTCGATTCTTGCTGCGACAGCTTGAAGGCGCGAGAGCTGAAATGGCCTTGGCGGTGAACGCCTACAACCTGAAAAGAGCAATTAACGTGTTGGGCGTGCGCCAGATGATGGCGCTGATGGGCTGAAACGCCTTTTTTCGTCTGCTGTGAGCACAAAAGCAAACGCCCCGTACAAGTCGGGGCGTTTGCTGGGACCGCCATCAGTGCGTTTTCACACAGTCTTATCGCGCCGGGTTTTTTATTGCCACCGAATCCTCTCCCAACGTAGCCGAGATTTATGTGGGGACGGTTATCTGGGTTTTAAGGGCGAAGCCGAGCGGCGCCGGCACCTGAATGATCGATCCAGGCGCCGGCAACAAGCGTGTTTACTCGACTATGCAGATCCAACGGTGGTTGTATCGGTACGGCGCGCGAGTGAAATGAACATCTGAAACCATCTTCATGCCGCGCTCTTGAAGCGCTTCGGTCAGTTGTACGAGTGTCTCTGCCTGGATAGTCATTGCTGTCACCTCGTCAGATTTACTGCGTTCATAATTCTTGACCGAGAGATCAGGCGGCTAATTCATTTTTTCTACAGTAGTCATTCGCGCCGCATAAGCAGGAACACAGCGTTACTTCGCGCCAACTACCTCACCCCATTCAAGCCCGAACCGCCCCAGATACTTCCTCAAGCGATCGGCATCATTGGGTTGCGCCTTGGCCTGCCGGGAAACCCCGAATAACTGTCGGCCGGCATCCGACAGGCTGTCCGCCTGCTGGCACACCTCAATGACAGCCTTCAATTGCAAGCGATCGAACAAGTCCATGCTCTCGCCATCTCCTGGCAACTCAGTCGATAGCGCAGAGGGATGCGCCAAGCCCCACGCATATCGCAATCGTTCGATCTCATCATCGACCTGCGCTTCATCGATGCGCCCGCTGTCGGCCAAAGTTGCCATCCGCGTAATCGATGCGGACAGCTCGCGAAAGTTGCCCAGCCAGGCTGCTGCAGGTGAGCTGGCGAAGGCCAGGTAGCGTCGGCGTGCTTCCAGATTGAAGCGCACCCGCTCACCCTGTTCTCGAGCATGGCGTTCCAGTTCGAAGTCGATGTTCGGCTCGATATCTTCGCGGCGACCGGCGAGGCCGGGCAGGTCGAATGTCCAGAGGTTGATCCTTGCGTACAGGTCCTCGCGAAAAAGGCCTTCGGCGACCCGGCTGCGCAGGTCGCGGTGGGTGCCAGCGATGATCAAAAAATCACTCTCGACTTCCTTGTCCGAGCCCAGCGGGAAGAAGCGTTTCTCTTCGATTGCTTTCAACAGCATCGCTTGTTCGTCTGCGCCGAGCTCACCGATTTCATCGAGAAACAACATGCCACCATCGGCGGCGCGCAGCAGGCCATCGCGAGAGTTCTGCGCGCCGGTGAAGGCGCCTTTGACGTGGCCGAACAAGGCCGACATCGCGCCGTCGCCACGCAAAGTGGCGCAGTTGACTTCGACAAAGCGGCCCTGCATCTGATAGCGATTGCGTTTGAGTTCGTAGATGCGCCGCGCCAGGAAGGATTTGCCGGCGCCGGTCGGGCCGATCAGCAGCATGGGGGCTTTGGAGCGCAGCGCAACGCGCTCGATCTGTTCAATGGAGCGGTTGAAGGCCGGGTTGCGCGTGGCGATGCCGGACTTGAGAAATTCCAGGCCTTCCAGACGTTTGCTGGCGAAGCGTGAAGCAATCCGATCATAGCGCGACAGATCGAGATCGATCAGCGCATGAGTGCCGCAGGCGGGCTCGTTCTCGCTCTTGCGCTTGGCGGGGGAGGTCTGGATCAGTCGGGCCGGCAGATAGCGCGCCTCGGTGAGCAGGAACCAGCAGATCTGTGCGACGTGGGTGCCGGTGGTGATGTGGACGAGGTAATCCTCGTGCTCGGTGTCAAAATTGTACGCAGTGGTGAAGTCGTGCAGGGCGCCGTACACCTCCTCGAAATCCCAAGGGTTGCGCAGCGACAGTGGATGCAGGCGCACTTCGGTGCTTGGAGAAATCTGCTGGATGTCCGCTCGGACGCGCTCGGCGAGGCTGACGTCGCGCGCGTCGAGGCCGTGAATCAATTCAAGCCGATGGATAGGGAGACCTGTTTGTTGGCACAGACCTACGCTTGGTCGCCAATAATTCCACCGGCTGGCACCTTTGCCGACACGATCGAGGGTGGCTCCGATAAATCCGATGGCGACCGTGCGTTTGTTGGGCATGCTTATCTCATAAGATAAATGACGATATGCAATGATAATTTTGCTGGTTAGATTTGTCTTCCATAGATTATCGAGCCTCGTCCAATCAGAGATAAAAGCTATCAAAATCAGAAACATAGCAGAAACAACCATAGCCGCATCCAAAGCTGGCACAGCGGCTGCAATGCTGATGGAAACGAACATGGACACCAAGATATGAAAGACCAAACCTACCAGCTTCTCGAAGTCGCCAACGGCAAGCCCATCAAACTCTGGACCGAAGGTGTCCCGGTTGAAAGCGAAGCCCGCGCACAGTTGATGAACACGGCAAAAATGCCGTTCATCTTCAAGCATCTGGCGGTGATGCCCGATGTGCACTTGGGCAAGGGCTCGACAATTGGCAGCGTGATTCCAACGGTCGGCGCGATCATTCCCGCAGCGGTGGGCGTCGACATCGGTTGCGGCATGATCGCTGCGCGTACGTCGCTGACGGCTGCAGATCTGCCAGACAACCTGCATGGATTGCGTACTGCAATCGAAAAAGCGGTGCCGCACGGCCGCAGTTCGAATCGTTCGCGGCGAGACAAAGGCGCCTGGGACGAGGTTCCGCAGCAAGCCGATCAGGCCTGGGCGGGGTTGCAGCCGCGCTTCAAATTGATCACCGACAAGTATCCGAAACTGGCCAATACCAACAACCGGGCGCACTTGGGGACGCTCGGCAGTGGCAATCACTTCGTCGAAGTGTGCCTGGATGAAGCCAACCGGGTGTGGTTCATGTTGCACAGTGGTTCGCGTGGCGTCGGCAACGCTATCGGCAACCTGTTCATCCAGATGGCCCAAGCCGATATGCGCCAGCACATTGCCAACCTGCCGGACCGTGACCTGGCCTATTTCGAAGAGGGCAGTCAGCATTTTGATGATTACGTGGAGGCGGTTGGCTGGGCGCAGGACTTCGCCAGACAGAACCGTGAACTGATGATGCGCGCAGTGATTCAGGCCACGCGGCAGATCATCCACAAGCCTTTCGAGGTCGCGCTCGAAGCGGTGAACTGCCATCACAACTACGTGCAGAAGGAACGGCATTACGGTGAAGACGTGCTGATTACCCGCAAAGGCGCCGTGTCAGCGAAGAAGGGCGAGCTGGGGATTATTCCGGGCTCGATGGGCGCCAAGAGCTTCATCGTTCGCGGTCTGGGCAATGAAGAGTCATTCAGTTCCTGCAGCCATGGCGCCGGCCGCACCATGAGCCGCACGAAGGCGAAGAATACCTTCACCGTCGCCGATCAGATTCGCGCCACCGCCCACGTGGAATGCCGCAAGGACGAAGCGGTGATTGACGAAATTCCGATGGCCTACAAGGACATCGACAAAGTCATGCACGCCCAGCGTGAGCTGGTGGAAGTGCTGCACACCCTGCGTCAGGTGGTGTGCGTCAAAGGATAAGGAAAGAGGTTATGGAATTCGAAGAGCGTCACCCGCTGTGCGGCACGATGCGCACACGGGTGCTGGCCGAGCTGGCGCGTTTGGAGCGCGAGCGCAATGTCACTGTTTTATATGCGTGTGAATCAGGTAGTCGGGCCTGGGGCTTCGCCTCCACCGACAGCGATTACGACGTGCGGTTTGTGTACGTGGAAAAGCCTGAGTGGTTCGTCCAGGTCGATACGCCTCGTGATGTAATCGAGCGACCGCTGGACGATGAGCTCGACGTCAGCGGATGGGAATTGCGCAAGACCCTCGGTCTGTTGCGCAAATCCAATCCGACGTTGCTCGAGTGGCTCGATTCGCCGCTGGTCTATCGCAGCGAGAGCGCTCAGGTGGCGCAGTTGCGCGAACTGGCCGAAGCGTTCTACAGCCCGCCAGCGGCACGCAACCACTATCTGTCGATGGCGAAGAAGAACTTTCGTGGTTACCTGCAAGGCGAAACTGTGCGCTTCAAAAAGTATTTCTATGTGCTACGGCCCTTGCTCGCGGTGCGCTGGATCGATCAGGGGCGAGGCCGACCACCGATGATCTTCGCCGACCTGCTGAGCACCGTCGATGATCGCGCGCTGCTCAGCGAAGTCGACGAACTGCTGGCGCTCAAGCGCAATGCCGACGAGAGCGCTTACGGGCCGCGTCGTCCGGCGCTGCACCGGTTCATCGCGGCTGAGCTTGAGCGCGAAACGCCAACATTACCCAGAACTCAGGAAGACTCGCGGCGGCTGGATCGCTACCTCAGGGACACCGTCGGGCTGTACGCGTAAGGAATTGCAATGAAAAAGGATGTAATTGAACTGGACGGCGCCATTGGTGGTGGCCAGGTATTGCGCAGTGCGCTGAGCCTGTCGATGGTGACAGGCCGGGCGTTTCGTATTAAACAGATCCGCGCCAGACGCAGCCGTCCGGGACTGCTGCGTCAACATCTGACAGCCGTGATGGCGGCGGCCGAGGTGTGTGGTGCAGAGATATCTGGTGCGCATCTGGGGTCGCAAGCACTGAGCTTCGAACCGGGCGAGATTCGCGGAGGCAACTTTCAGTTCGCTATTGGCACGGCGGGCAGTTGCACGCTGGTGCTACAGACGCTGTTGCCAGCCTTGTTGCAGGCGCCGCAGGCCAGCCGAGTGACGATCTCCGGTGGCACCCACAATCCGCTGGCACCGCCGACGGATTTCCTCTCGCGCAGTTGGCTACCGCTGCTGCGGCGCATGGGCGGCGATGTCGAGCTGGAGTTGCTGCGTCATGGTTTCGTACCGGCTGGCGGTGGCGAGATTGCCGTGACGGTGCAGCCGTCGCGCCTGACGCGACTGGATGTGTGTGAGCGCGGCGAGGCGATTTCACGGCAGGCTCTGGCGCTGACTGCCGGACTTGCGCCTACCGTCGCTCAGCGAGAACTGAGCCAAGTGGCCAAGCGGTTGAACTGGCTTGCGGAGGCGCTGCAAGCGGTGACGCTTGATCCGGCACGCGGCCCGGGCAATGTGTTATTGCTGGAGTACGTTTTCGAACACGTCACTGAAGTGTTCAGCGCATTTGGCCAAGTGTCGTTACGCGCTGAGAAAGTAGCGGATGCCGCGATCAATCAGGCTGCTGACTGGCTGCGTAGTGGTGCTGCGGTGGCTGAGCATCTGGCCGATCAGTTGCTGTTACCGATGGCGCTGGCCGGCGGTGGATCGTTCACCACGCCGCGCATGACTGATCATTTGCGCAGCAACATTGAAGTCATCCAGCTGTTTTTGCCCGTCCGTATTGATTGTCAGGAGGAGGGCAGTGATCGCTTGCGGATAGCAGTTTCACAAACTCATTAGTAGCGACCTGCGATCCCGAAGACAGTCGCAAAACCTCACTGAGAGCGCCACTAGCCCTCAGCCATTAGCACATTCGACCTAATTGCCCCTGTTCCGGCTCGACCTTAAAGTCCTGTCGCTTGGCAGCTGACTGTCAAATTTTTCCGGTACAAAATCAAAAAGGTCGATCTGCAATGAACTCATCAAGGACTATTCCGGTTCTCGCTTTAATCGCAACACTGGTCCTCGCGGTCACTGGATGCCAGACCGTAAAGCCGGGGGAGAGTGATCTCAAGAATCGCGCACAGACCACCATTGGCAAACCCGTGATCAAGGTTTCAAACATCCGCAGCGACTTCAATACAACGTTCTATACCGCTCAAACCGAAAGCGGTGAATATACGTGCGAGCTGCCGAGCGGCCCGATGGTAGCTCTGGGTTCCATGGGCATGGGACTAGGCGCTCAGTGCACCAAGCAATGAAGAACCAGTCTCTTCGCCGCTAAAAAAAGAAAGGCCAATGTCGATGACATTGGCCTTTTTCTTTAACGAATACTCGGCGCAGATCAGCTGGTTTTCGAGTTCAGCTTGCGCAGTTCTTCATAGGTCGCCGACTGCACGAACCAAAAGCCGGAGACGATGCACCAGCCCAGGGTGCCGCCTACGAACATACCGAGACCCGAGAGAAAGCTCTGGCTCATCATGAAGAGGGAAACGATCAGGATGACCGCCAATGCGATGTAGAGAACGATGTTGTTGACGCCGATGACGAAATCTTTCATTTGCATTCCTTGGATGTATTTTCCTCTGGCCGCCCTCTATGGCGGCCAGTGCGCGCATCATATTGATATCACCCGGTGTTGCGCTAGTTTCGGTGTCGGGTTTTCGTTACTAAAAGCGAATCCACTCTTACTGAGCGGGTTTTTTATCCAGGTCTTCGGAATCGCTCGACGTCGCGGCATCCTTTTCTGTCTCATGCGGCTCTGATCCCGCGTTGGCGCCTGAGGACTCTTCGCCTTTCTTGTTCGCCTTCTCGTCATGGTCGCGAGAGCTTTCTGCATGATTGACGCCGGGCAAGGCCGTGGCAGGGGTTGCTGCGCCCGCCGTGGATTCGGCTGCCGAAGCGTGAATCGGGCCGATCAGGCACAGGCTGAAAAACGACAAGGCGAAAATTTTCTTGTTCATCACGTGGGCCTTCTGCGCGGTGGGATGTACAGCGTTGGATAGGCCTGTCTGGCAAAGGTGCGCGGTACTGGACGAGCGGCGAATTTCACCCTGATGAAAAAAATCCTGACAGCAGGCAAATTGCTGGCCCCCAGAGACATTTTGCCCCGGCAAAATCGCCTTTTTTCAAAAGGTTAGGTTGGCTATATGCGGACGATTGTCATCACCGTTGCGATGCTTTCCCTGGCTTTGATCGCCTCGGGAGTGCAGGCAAAAGAGATAAGCAAAGGCCATCGCTTTGCCTGCACTTGGGGCTCGGATATCGCTGCCGGGGCGCAGCGATCGAAATTGTCAGGAGTTTCACTGTATGGCGCGCGCAAGCAATTGCAGGTTCGCCGGTTCCAGCAGCCTTGGATGCGCATGACAGCGATGGGGATTACCGAGCAGACCTACAACAGCAGTTCCAAGCTCAAACCGGCAGCTGTCAAGCAGACCTATTATGAGCAATGCGTACGACATGAGTTGGCTCGGCGCTGATGCCCCTTTATCCAGCACTGGTAACACAGCTTAGGAATCGCCAGAACCCTTGGCGACTGCCGGCCCGGCCACCCGCGGCAACGGCTTGCTCTGCATCAACGCATCCAGAGCCTTGCGATACCCCTGACCGCCAAGCGCCATGCTGTTGTTGTGCGTTGCTCCGGGCACCAGCAACAGGCGCTTGGGCTGCTCAGCGGCATTGAACAGCTGCTCGCTGAAGCGCGGCGGCACGAAGGCATCAGCCAGGCCATGCACCACCAAAAGCGGCATATGAATATCGGCGATCTTGTCGATGGAGTCGAATTTCTGCGAGAGCAACCAGCGCACCGGGAGCGAGGTGTTGGCCACGGCGGCGGCTACGTCGGCGAGAGAAGTGAAGGTCGATTCAATGACCAGACCGCGTACCGGCAGAGGTGTGTGGTTGCGCGCCGCGTTCTGTCCCAGTTCGGCCGCCAGATCAATCGCCACCGCGCCACCGAGAGAGTGGCCATAGATCAGGCGCTTGTTCGGGTCCGGTTGCAGCAGTTGGAAGCGCTCCCACGCCACGCGGGCATCCTCATAAACGCTGCTTTCGGATGGTAAATCACCCTTACTTTGGCCGAACCCTCGATAATCGATGGCCAGCACCGAATAGCCCGCCGCTCGCAGTTGTTCGATGCGAAACAGTTGCCCGGTGAGGTTCCAGCGCACGCCATGCAAGTAAAGGATTGCCGGGGCATTGGCACGTTCAGCCGGCCACCACCAGGCATGGATGTTCTGCCCGGCCTTGAAACTCTTCGGTTGCAGATCGAGTTCCTGAACGCTGCCGGGCAGTCCGCGATACCAGCCGGCAGTGCCCGGCTCAATGCGAAAAAGCAGTTTGCGCTCGGTGTGTTCCAGCACCGCACAACTCGTCGGCACGCCAATGATTAGCGCGGCCATCATGGCGAATGCCAAGCGGCGGCGTCGCAGACGAGTCAGCAAGGACAGGAACATTAATCGTTTCACCACGGCGCAGACAAAGAACGCTTTTTACCAGATGCCTCGGTCTGCGCGTGATTATTTTCGACCACCGTGCATGTGCAACGATTACAAGATGCTGCAATCCCTCACGCCACTTGCAGGACGATCTTGCCGATATGATCGCCGCCCTCCATGCGGGCATGGGCCTGAGCCGCGTCAGCCAGCGGGTAAACCTTGTCGATGATCGGCAGGCAGCGCCCGGCGCTGAGGGCAGGCCAAACGTGTTCTTGCAGTTGACCGGCGATGGCGGCTTTCTCCGCAGCGGTACGTGCGCGCAGCAGCGAACCGGTGACCACCGCGCGTTTGCCGAGGATCGCCAGCAGATCGATGTCGTTGGCGCGGGCGCCGCCGAGGAAACCGAGCATCACCAGTCGGCCGTCCATCGCCAGTGCGCTGATGTTGCCGTTCAGATACGAGCCACCCATGATGTCGAGAATCACGTGCACGCCTTGATCTGCGGTCTTCTCGGCAATGATCTTGGCAAAATCTTCTTCCCGATAGTTGATCGGCTGCCCGCCAAGTTTGCTGATTGCGGCGCATTTTTCAGGACTGCCGGCGGTGGCGAACGCCTCAATACCGAATTCACGGCAGAGCATCAGCGCGGTGGTACCGATGCCGCTGGTGCCGCCGTGAATCAGCACGCGCTGGCCGGCCTTGGCACCGCCGAGGC
>NZ_JBAWKM010000019.1:73206-90070 GCF_037095675.1 Pseudomonas sp. CCNWLW23
AATCGCGGCGGCCTGGACCCAATCGACTCCATCCGGCACAGGCAAAGTCTGGCCGGCGGGTACCGCGCAATACTCGGCGTATCCGCCGCCATTGGTCAGTGCGCACACACGATCGCCCACAGCGAACCGCGTAACTCCGGGACCCAGTGCAACCACTTCGCCAGCCACTTCCAGGCCGGGAATCGGGTCCATCCCGGGTTTCATCGGATATTTGCCGGCGCGCTGCAAGGCATCCGGACGATTGATGCCGGCAGCGTGAACGCGGATAAGCACTTGGCCTTCGGCAACGGTCGGCAGAGGCACGCGCCTGGCTTGCAATACTTCAGGGCCGCCGGGTTCGGTGATTTCAATACGGGTCATTTCGTTGGGCAGTGACATTGTCGATTCCTGTGAAAAAGGTCGTGTAGATGGGAACGCTGGCAGCGCGCAATGATTCCCTTCAGTTCGCCGCGCAACGGGGTTCAGTTGTAGAGGGCAGCCAGCGCATGGCTTGCTCCAGCAGTAGAGCGACGACGATTGCGCCAGCGGCGATCACAAACAGCAGCGTGTGCTGGCCGCCCGAGGCATTGAACAATGCCGAATAGGCAAACCCGGCCAGCGCCTGAAAGGTTGCGAATGACACAGTGGCACGGCTCCAGGCGATCTGCTGACGGTGATGCGACGGCACCAGTTCATGCACCCGGGCCAGGGCCAGCGGCACGATGCCCGGCGGGAACGAGCCGAGAATCACCGCCAGTAAAGCCAGCGCCAGAAATGAATGGGAGACGGCCAGCAAACCGAGGGCGATGGCTTGCACTACCAACACCAGTCGAATACCAGTACGGGCGCCAAGCTGGTCAGCCAGAAACCCGTAAGTCACCGGCCCGACAATCGCCCCCAGGCCATACATGACCCAGACCATTGCGCCGATATGTGCCCCGGCACCCAATCCACGCGCTACGTAATCCACCAGAAACACCATTGCAGGCACCAGCCCGGCGGCCATGAACGCGTATTGAGCGAATAACAGGTAAACGCCTGGCGGTGTTGGCTCATCAGCCGACGTTGCGTGCGCAGCCACGGCATGCGTGGTATCCGCAGGCCAGCCGAACCAGCTCACCGCGGTCAGCAACAACGCCAGCGCGCCCAGTCCCAGCCATGTTGCCTGCAAGCCAAGAGTCAGCAGTGGCGGCACGATGGTGCCGGAGCCGGCAATCCCCAGGCCGATGCCAAGGAAGATTGCGCCACTGGCCAAGCCTCTGCGAGCAGCCGGAACGTGAGGCAGCACGGTTGCCGCCACCAGCACCATGATCGCGCCACCAGCAATCCCGGACAGCAAACGCCAGCCGAAGAACCAGCTCACCGACAGCGGATAAGCACAGGCAAAAAATGCCGCCGTGACCGCCAGCATCATCAGGCGCAAGGCGTTGCGGTTGCCTGTTCGGTGAGCCATGGGCCGACCGAGCAGGGCGCCGATCAAGTAGCCGACCAGATTGGCCGCGCCGAGGTAGACGACATCATTGGCCGAAAACCACTGCGCCTGAATCAGCGAAGGGATCAATGGCGTGTAAGCGAAACGCGCCAGACCAATGCTGACCAGACTGGCGCAAAGTCCGGCGAAGATCGGCAGCCAGATGCCGGTAGAGTTTGCAGTACGCATGATCGCGATCTCACGAGAGGTGTATGGCGCTCAGCTTATCGGCTATCGTTGCTGCGTATATGCAGCGATTAAGCGGCACGATGATGCAAAAATGCTTCAAAGAGGATGCATATGAATTGGGATGATGCGCGGGTGTTTCTGGCGGTCTGTCGCGAGTCGACATTGAGAGGGGCTGCGCGTGTACTCGGCGTCGATCAGGCCACGGTCGGACGGCGCATTACTGCGCTGGAGAAGGCATTGAGCGCGACGCTGTTCCTGCGTACCTCCGACGGTTATGCGCTGACCGCCGTTGGTGAAGCGGCACGTAAAAGTGTGGAAAAGATGGAGCATTCGGCGCTGGAACTGGAGCGGCACATCCATGGGCTGGATGATCGTCTGACCGGTAACGTACGGGTCAGCACCACCGACTCGATGGCCATTGACTTCATCATCCCGGCGATGGCGCGCCTGCATGATCAACATCCAGATGTGCAGATCCAGCTGGATGCGTCGACGCAAATCCTCAGTCTGGCCAAGCGCGAGGCCGATATCGCGGTGCGCAATACCCGGCCGGATAACCCCGATCTCATCGCTCGACGGATCGCCCGTTGGCCTGTAGGACTTTTCGCAGCAAAGGCCTATGTCGATCGCCATGGAGAACCACAGCCCGGCAGCGCTTTCGAGGGCCATGATCTGGTGGTCTATCAGCCGTACTTACAGAGCAAAAAAGACCTCACGCTGGTCTCTGAACCGTTGACCCGCGGACGCATCGTCACCACGCTCAGCTCCAGCCTTCTGGTGCGCCGCTCTATTGCCGCCGGCCTCGGGGTAGGCGAGATACCTGTTTACATGGGCGAACGCGACGGCCTGGTCAGACTCTGGCCGGAGCGGACCCGGCCGCAGCCGTATGAAGTCTGGCTGGTCACCCACGCCGACTTGCGCCACACCGCGCGGGTACGGGCCGTGATCGAGCAGATCGTGGAGGCGTTTGCGCCGGAAAACCAATAGTGAGTTCAGGCCTTTGTCGAGGCTACAACGTCTGACGAAACAGCCTACGTCCGAGGCAGAATGGGCCGGCTTGTTGTAGGCAGTGATGAGTTCTATTGTGACCGCAGCTCGATGCGAACCTCAGTTACGCATCAAAACGGAGAGCCAGGGAAGGCCGCGTAGCCGCAGAAAGGTGTCGAATTGAAAAACAGGGAAGTGAATCAATATGCAGTCACGGACAGATCGGACGCGGGGCGGGACAGGCAAACCATGAGCAGCATAAGTCGCGAAGAATTCGATGCCAGGATAGAGACCATCGAGACGAGGATGGATGGCCGCGTGGCAGAAATGCGCGCCGACATTCGCGGGTTCCTGGCTGCTCAGGCAGAGCGGGACAAGGTCTATCTTGAACGGGACAAGGCACTGCAGGAACGGGACAAGCGTTATGACCTGATGTGGATGGGCGTGCAGAAAATTGCCGACGAATCGCGGGAAGCGATCAGACAGGCATCGACGGTCAAGGCCAATTACTGGGCTGCCACCACTGTGCATTTCCTCGGCGTGGCTTCCTTGCTGGTTGGCGCACATTTCGCCAATCAGGCGGCGGTGTTGACCACCATACAGACCACGCTGGCAGCGATTCAGATTGGCAAAGAGGTATCGTCACCCAAACCTGTCGTACAGCCCTCAACAGTGCCGCCGCAATAAAAAACGGCCTTCATTGGAAGGCCGTTCTGCATCGCGCCAGATCATGGCATTTCCGGCAACTCGTGAGGGCGCAAGTCGAACACCAGCACTTCGGCATCGATACCGTTGCTCAAAGTGAGCAGCTGTTCTTCACGAACCCGCACGCCGTCGCCTTCCTGCAAGGCTTGGCCATTGAGTTCGACACTGCCACGCGCAACGTGCACGTAGGCGTAACGACTGGCCGGCAATTTCAGCGTGGCACTTTCCTTGCCGTCGAATAACCCGGCGTAGACCCGCGCATCCTGACGGACTTTCAGAGAACCGTTGCTACCGTCCGGCGAGATGATCAGTTGCAGACGACCGCGTTTTTTCTGCGCGCTGAAGTGTTCCTGTTGATAGCGCGGCTTGGCGCCACTGACATCCGGCACGATCCAGATTTGCAGAAAGTGCACGGGCTTGGTGGCCGAGTGGTTGAACTCACTGTGCGCCACGCCGCTGCCGGCACTCATCAATTGCACATCACCGGGGCGGATCACCGAGCCAGTGCCGAGGGTGTCCTTGTGTTCCAGCGCGCCTTCGAGCACATAGGAAAAGATCTCCATGTCGCGGTGCGGGTGCTGGCCAAAACCTTTGCCGGCTGCGACCCGGTCATCGTTGATCACCAGCAGATCGGAGAAACCCTGTTCACGCGGGTTGCGGTAGCTGGCGAAAGAAAAGGTGTGAAACGACTTCAACCAGCCGTGATTGGCGAGGCCGCGATCGGAGGCTTTGCGAAGAGTCAGCATGATGAAATCTCCTGGCTGGACGTGAATTCGTCCGAGTGAGGAGAAGGTTACTGGTTACCTTGGGAGGCAATAAGTAGATCGAAATTGAAAGACTGTCCGGCTCAGGTTGACAGTTTTGCGTTATGGTTCACGTATTCGATTACGCTCATCACGACTCAGTTGGCCATAATGCCCCGGCTGTAGCGTGCGTATTGACCCTTGAATATGTGTGATGCCTACCATGAAAACCGTGGCAATGGTGCTGTTCCCCGACTTTCTGATGCTCGACATGGCCGGGCCGCTGGAAGTGTTTTCAGTCGCCAACCGTTATCTGAAACCTGATTTGCACTATCAACTGACGACACTAGGGACGGAGCGCGGCTTGCTCAAGGCTTCCAATGGTGTACAGGTTCAGGCTGATCTGCACATCGACGAGGCGGCCGAGCGCTATGACCTGTTATTGGTGCCCGGCGGCCCCGGCGCCTATAACCAGAGATTTCCCGAGCTGTTTGGCTGGTTGAAAAAAGCCGTGCCGCGCGCGGAGCGTTACGGTTCGATTTGCACTGGCGCATTCATCCTCGGCCATGCCTGCCTGCTTGACGGTTATCGCGTCACCACGCACTGGAACTACACCGAGCGCCTGATCAAGGCTTTCCCGAAAACCACGGTGACCACCGACCAGATCTACGTTGAGGATCGCAATCTCATCACTTCGGGCGGCGTGACCGCTGGCATCGATCTGGCACTGGCGGTGGTGGCCAGGGATCACGGCAAGAAAATCGCCCAGGACGTCGCCAAGGTTTTGTTGGTGGTGATGAAGCGTCAGGGTGGGCAAGCCCAGTTCAGCCCATTGATGGCGGCCGTCTCACCGCAACAAACGCCCATCACCCGCGCGCAGAATTACGTACTTGAACACTTGGATGAGCCCTTCACAGTCGAGCGCATGGCCGGATTGGCCAATATGAGCGCACGGCACTTTGCTCGCCTGTTCGCCCGTGACGTCAACATGACTCCCATGGAGTTTCTGCAGAATGCCCGCATTGACTGCGCGCGAAACCTGTTGGAAACCAGCGATCTGCCGCTGAAAACCATCGCCTACAAAAGTGGTTTCGGCAGTGTCCGGCACATGCGCTCGCTATTCGCCGAAAAGCTCGGTCTTACGCCGTTACAATACCGCGAACAGTTCAGCTAGAGCGGTTCTGTCCGTCAGACGCAGCCGGATGTCCGTGCTGCGTCGGCTCCGGCGGTTGTATCGTCACGCAACAGTGCCAAGATGTTTGGCATGAATAATCACAACGACACAAGCCAAGGTTCGGTGCTGCGTTTTGGCCCCTACGCCTTTCATGTGCGCCAGCGTCTGGTTCTTGAAGGCGAGCAGCCGCTGCGCATGGGTGGGCGCGCCATGGACATTCTTCAGGTGCTGCTCGAACACGCGGGCGAGGTAGTCAGCAAAGAGCAGTTGATTGCTCGTGTGTGGCCGACATCGATCGTTGAAGAGATCAACCTGCGGGTGCACATCGCGGCGTTGCGCCGCGCACTGGGCGACGGCACCAACGGCCAGCGTTACATCATTCACGTGGCGCAGTGCGGCTACAGCTTTGTCGCCCCGGTGGAGCAGGGCACAAGTGATGCGCTGCACATGCCCGCTGCCGCCCTCACGCCACTGCACAATCTTCCGGCACGACTGACGCCAGTCAGTGGGCGCGACGCCCTGATCGGTAGTCTGGTTCGACAAATGCCGGTGTGCCGCTTGATGACCATTACCGGTGCGCCGGGTGTTGGCAAAACCACTGTGGCACTGCGCGTGGCGGAGTTGCTGCTGCAATACTTTCGTGATGGCGCCTGGTGGGTCGACCTTGCCATGCTCGAAGATGACAAACCCTTGCTCGACCACCTGTTGCACGCCCTGAATACAGACTTTTTCACACTGTCCGGTCGGCACGCCTTGTTGGTGCTGGATAACTGCGATCACCGGCGCGACAGTTGCGCGACTCTGGTAGAGACCCTGTTGCATGCCGCGCCTCGCGTGTCGATTCTGGTCACCGGCCGCGAAGCCTTGCACATTTCACAGGAAGCCGTTCATTACGTGCCGCTGCTGGCGATTCCCAAGCGTTCGACATTGAACTCCGTCGAGGAAGCCATGGGCTATCCGGCGGTGCAGTTATTCGTCAATCGCGCGCGAGCGCGGCAGCAGGGCTTCAGTTTGCGCCAACAGGATTTGCCGGGTGTGCGCGAAATCTGCCGCCAACTGGACGGTCTGCCGCTGGCGATCGAGCTCGCCGCTGCGCAGATCGACGCGCTGGGCTTGATCGGCTTACAGGCACAGGTTGAAAACGGTCTGCAGTTGCTTGGCCAAGGACGGCGCACCGCGGAGCCGCGCCATCAGTCAATGGCCGCTGCGATCGATTGGAGCTTTCAGTACCTGACGGAAATGGAACAGCGGGTGCTGCTGCGTCTGTCGGTGTTCAGCACGGGCTTTACTCTGGAGGCTGCACTTAGCGTGATCAGCAGCGTGGATCTGGCGGGATCCAGGTTGAGCGCAATTATCGAAGGGTTGGCGCGCAAGTCATTGCTCATTCAAGAACCCAACCGGGCAACGGCGCGCTATTGGATGCTCAACACCGTGCGCCGCTATGCTCGTGATCGCTTTGAGCGCAGCGACGACAGGCTCGAACTGCAACAGCGTCATGCGCGCTATTTCAGCCACACGCGCAATGCGTCACGCCGGACACTGCTCGCGCAGGCTGTCGAGTAGCAGGCAGACCTTGCGCAAGTCCGGTGTGGCGTAGCCTTCGGTGAAGCGCTGGTAGAGGGGGCTGAGCAAATCCAAAGCTTCGCGATGGCGGGACTGGCGTTGCCATAACTGCGCAAGGTCCGTGGCGCTGCGCAGCTCCCAGGCCAACGCGCCTTGGCTTCTGGCGATGGTCAGCGCTTGTTGCAGGATTTGTTCGGTTTCTCGAGTTTCAGCGGTGTCTGAGCGGGCCGATTCGCGAGCAGGCTCGCTCCCACAGGAAACAGCGCACAACTCGGAATTTGCGCCCGACACCGACCCCTTGTGGGAGCGAGCCTGCTCGCGAAGGGGCCACTCCGAACCCTTCACTAATGCCACCGCCCGTGCCCGCAGTATCTCCGCTGCACTCCAACCCGCATCCCCGGTGCGCGCGCGCTCCACCAGTGCATCATCGACAAAACGCTCATCCAGCGTAACCATCACTTCCCGGATCAAACCGCTGCTCTGCGTCGATACCGGCGCGGCATTATCCGGATCGATCACCTGCGCGTAGTGCCGCGCCCAATTATTGAACAGCAGTACCGAATGCTTCTGCGACTGCTCCAGCAACAATTGCAGGAGCGCGCGGGCGTTGGCGGCGTCGCCGTTGTAATGGGCGATCAGACAACTGGCCAGCGCCAGCGTGTAGCAGATCGATGTGCCATGGTCGATCTGCACGGCAATATCCAGCGCCTGCCGTGCCGCGCGCCATGCCTGTTCTGGCAGACCCTGCAGCCATAGCACGCGGGCCAGTACCGTCAGCGAAGCGACGCTCTGGTCGTACTGCACGCCAAAGCCATGGGTGAAACGATTGAGATGGCCGCTGTGGGCCATGCGTTGCAGCACCTGCTCGGCATGTACGCGGGCCTGCGGTTGGTCGCCGGCATAATGCAGGGCCAGCACGCGCAAGCGATGCGTGCTTAGCGACAGCAATGGCTCGCCGTGCACACCGATGCGATCAAATTGCTCACTCTGCGCCAGCGCCATGCGGTAATGCCCGCAACTCAGATTGACCGCCATATGCCCCGATATCGCACGCAGTTGCCCGGCCAGATCGCCGTGTTCCTCGGCCAATTGGCAGGCGTCGACGAAGGCCTGAATGGTTTGTGGCGTGCCGCCCCAGGTGTGATAGCTGGCGCTACCGAGCGCCAGTTTCAAGGCGATTTGCAGGCGAGGGCAGGGCGGTAGCAGCGAGTCTGCTGGCGAAGCCTCCAGCAAACTCAGTGCCCGGCGCACATAGCGGCTGTAATCGCGCAGCAACGACAGCTCCTGCCACAACGGTGCCGACGCGGCTGCCAGTTGCACGCCCAGCTCATCCGGGCCCGGCCCGTCGAGGCTCCAGTCCAGCGCCGCGCGCAAATCCTCCAGCCCCCTGGCATAGCGCTCCATCCACAATACAGTCGGAGTATTGTCCCAATCCGCCTGCGCCTGCTGCATCAGTGTCAGGCAGCGCTCGGCGTGGCGTTGGCGGGTTGCGCTGAGCTCGGTGGCCTGTTCGAGTTTTTCCAGTGCGTAGTGGCGCGTGGTGTCGAGCAACCGGTAGAAAACATCTTCGTCGCCCACTTCGACGCTCAGCAGGGATTTGGCCACCAATTGCGTGACTGCGGTGAACACCGCGCCGGGATCAATCTGTTGGCCGATGACCACCGCTGCCGCCGAGGCGAGGGTGAAGCTGCCGCGGAAAATCCCCAGTCGCCGCAGACAGGTTTGTTCGCAGGCGTTGAGCAGGTTGAAGCTCCAGTCCATCGTTGCGCGCAGGGTCAGGTGGCGCTCGGCGCTGCTGGGGTGTCCAGCCGACAATGGCGGCAAACCCTCGCGCAATTGCTTGAGCAATCCGTCCATGCCCAATTCGCTGACCTGTGCGGCGGCCAGTTCCAGCGCCAGCGGAATGCCGTCCAGGCGCTGGCAGATTTCGATCGCCTGCGGTAGCTCGGCGCGACTCAGTTGAAAGCTTTCCCGCGCCGCGGTGGCGCGCTCGACAAACAGTTGTAGCGCAGCAAAGCCCAGCGCCTGAGCCGGCTCCATCGGCGTCGACATGGACGGGCATTCGAGCGATTCCAGACGCTGCACGAATTCGCCCTCCGCGCGCAGGCTCTCGCGGCTGGTGGCGAGGATATGCACCTTTGGCGCTCCCCGCAGAATCTGCTCGCTGAGCGACGCGACCGCATCGATCAAGTGCTCGCAGTTGTCGATCACCAACAACATTTGCCGTTCTCGCAGGCCGTCGACCAGACTAGCCTGCGCATCGCCTTCTGGCGCGGACAGATCAAGTAGCGTCGCCAGATGCGAGCCGATCAGCGCGGGATCGGCGATGGGCGCCAAGTCCACCAGGCGGATGCCGTCGCGATACTGGTCGAGCAATTGTTCGGCGACGCGCAGGGCGACGGTGGTCTTGCCGATGCCGCCGGGACCGACCAGAGTGATGCAGCGTCGGCGCGGCAGTTGCGCGATCAGGTGATCGATCACGGGCTGGCGCCCAATCATTCGCGTACGGCGCAGCGGCAGGTTGTGTCTGGCGACGGGCATCGCCGGTTTTTGTTCGATGCTGTCGAGCACGATCGGTGCGACAAAACTGTAGCCGCGCTGCGCCACGGTGACTATGTAGCGCTGACCGTTCTGTCCGTCGCCCAGCGCTTTGCGCAGGGCCGCCATGTGCACGCGCAGATTGATGTCTTCGACGACGCTGTCTGGCCAGACGCCGGCCATCAATTGCTGTTTGCTCACCACTTCACCGGCGTGGGCCAGCAAAATCAGGAGGATATCCATCGCCCGCCGTCCCAGGCGCAGAGGCTGTTGGCCTTCAATTAGCAGTCGTTGCCCGGGATGAATCCGATAGGGGCCAAACGCAATGGCCTGATTCGGGGAGAAACTCAACAGCGCGCTCCTGCGGTGATGCGGCGGACAGGGCGAATCAGTCCCTGGCGCATGCGCAGGCCGTCTGATCCGGGGTGTCCGGGCATAATCCTCAGGTTTGAGCATCAGTGCAACGGGTGGCGTAACGGCAGCAGTCAAAACACCGCAGGCTGCGCTGCGTTGTTTTTCGGCTTGCCCATGACTCGACAGCGCCAGGCGAAGGGATTGATGCCCTCGCTGCGGGTGAACATGTGGCAGAAGTGCGCCTGATCGCAGAAGCCGCATTCGAGGCTGATTTGCGTCAGGCTCAAGTCGGTGTGCTGGATCAGCAACTTGGCCCGGGCCAGGCGCTGGGCGCGGATCCAGTCCTGTGGCGACAGGCCGGTGCTGCATTTGAATGCACGGGAGAAGTGACTGCGCGACAGTGCACATGCCCGGGCCAGCTCAGCCACTTCCAGGCTTTCGCCCAGTCGATCGAGGATCAACTGTTTGATCTGGCGTTCGCGCTGCGGACTGAGTCCGCCAGTCGTGTTTTTCCGCGGTTCGCAGGCAGGGGCGAGGGCGACGGTTTGCTGTAGATAAGCCATGGCCAAGGTCCGTGTCGGTGGGGAATACACGGTCGGCGCATTCCCTCAGGTCAAAAAAGCAACGCTGCGCAGAGGGCTTCATTGTTGGGCGAGGGCTTGAGGCTGACGAGTTAATCGTTGTTAATTTCCTCGCTCAGGCTGGAACTCAGCACATCCTTGCAAGTCAGCGCCCGGTGCTTTGCGCGACGATGTCGACAAAGCACGGCCGCCGTTGGCCAGGTTCAAAGGGGAATGCAATGAAAGGCTTGGTGAAAGCAGCAACGGCCCTGGCGGTCATGCTGGCAATGTCCGGCGCGATGGCGCAGGCACCGCAGGTGGGCACTCAGGCGCCGGGTTATTTCCGCTTGGCGGTGGGCGATTACGAAGTCACCGCGTTGTTCGACGGTTACAACGATTTGTCGCCGAAGTTGTTGCAGGGCATGAGCCAGAGTCAGATTCGCGCGCTGCTCGCACGCCGTTCGATTGAAACCCCGGGCGTGCAGACGGCGTTCAATGCCTTTCTGGTCAACACCGGCACGCAACTGATTCTGGTCGACACCGGCGCAGGGCAGTGCATCGGCGCCACCGCAGGCCAACTCTCGGCCAACATGCAGGCCGCCGGTTACAAGCCTGAGCAGGTCGACACAATTTTGCTGACCCACCTGCACCTCGATCACGTCTGCGGTCTGGTCGATGCAGAGAAGAAGCCGCTGTTCGCCAATGCCACCGTCTATGCGGCCAAGGCAGAGGCCGATTACTGGCTTGATCCGGCAGCACTGGCCAAGGCCCCGGCGGGAGCCAAAGAGTTTTTCAAAATTGCCCAGGATTCGACGGCGCCCTACGTTGCCGCTGGCCGCTTCAAGATGTTTGCCGCCGGGCAGTCGCCATTGCCGGGACTGGTCGAAGCAACCCTCGAAGCCGGGCACACCCCGGGCAGCACCACGTACCGCTTCACCTCGCAGCAGCAGAGCATCGTGTTCATGGGCGATCTGGTGCACAACCTCGCGGTGCAGTTCTTGCACCCGGAAGTCTCGATCGGTTTCGACGTCAACAGTCAGCAAGCGATCGCCAGTCGGCAGGCAGTGTTCAGTGCTGCGGCAGCGAGCAAGACCTGGGTGACGGCAGCGCATCTGCCGTTCCCGGGCATCGGCCACATCGCCGCCGAGGGCAAGCATTTCCAGTGGGTGCCGGTGGAGTACGGCCCTTACAAACGCGCGGCGAAAGTGCCGTTGATCGAGTAAAGTGCCCAGCGCCAGTGGCATAAAGCGTCTGACACCGATAAGGAAACCACGCCCATGAACCGTAACGATCTGCGCCGCGTCGACATGAACCTGCTGGTGATTTTCGAAGCGTTGATGTTCGAAAAGAATCTGACCCGTGTGGCGGAAAAACTGTTCATGGGCCAGCCGGCGGTCAGTGCTGCGCTGGGGCGCTTGCGTGATCTGTTCGACGATCCGTTGCTGCTGCGCAACGGTCGCGGTATGGAACCGACGGCGCGGGCGCTGGCGATCCTCAAGGAGCTGCAACCGGCGATGGACGTGATTTCCGGCGCAGTCAGCCGCGCCAAGGAATTCGAACCGGCGAGCAGTTGCGATGTGTTTCGCATCGGACTGTCGGACGACGCCGAGTTCGGTCTGTTTCCGCCGCTGTTGCGCCAGCTTCAGCAGGAGGCGCCGGGGATTGTCGTGGTGGTACGCCGCGCCAACTACCTGTTGATGCCGGCGCTGTTGGCCTCTGGAGAAATCTCCGTGGGTGTCAGCTACACCACGGATCTGCCGGCCAATGCCAAGCGCAAGAAGCTGCGTGATATTCCCTGCAAAGTGCTGCGCGGCGACGACCGTCCGGGGCCGCTGACGCTGGACGAATATTGCGAGCGTCCGCATGCGATGGTGTCGTTCTCCGGTGATCTGAGCGGCAATATCGACCTGGATCTGGCCAAGATCGGCCGCTGCCGCCGGGTGGTTCTTGGTGTGCCGCAGTTCAGCGGCTTGCGCGCCTTGCTCGCCGGTACCGAGATGATCGCCACGGTGCCGGATTACGCCGCCTGTGCCCTGGTCGAAGGCTGCGCACTGCGTGCCGAAGACCCGCCATTCCCGATCGATGCCGCGCAATTGTCGATGGCGTGGAGCGGGGTGCACGACAACGACCCGGCAGAGAAATGGCTGCGCTCGCGCATTAGCCAGTTCATGGCGGCGCCGCTGGATATTCCGGCGCTTTAACCGCCCTCGATTACACAAGCAGTTCTCCTGTGGCAGCGAGCCTGCTCGTGAAAGCGGTGTGTCAGTTAGTGTGGATGTGACTGGCCTGACGCCTTCGCGAGCAGGCTCGCTCCCACTTTGTTTTTGTGGCGGTCTGCAAATTGAATGCACGCTGCCAATCCCCGTGTGGGAGCGAGCTTGCTCGCGAAAGCGGTGTGCCAGGCAACGTATATGTGACTGACCTGACGCCTTCGCGAGCAGGCTCACTCCCACTTTGTTTTTGTGGCTGTCTGCAAATTGAGCGCATGCTGCTAATCCCTGTGGGAGCGAGCCTGCTCGCGAAAGCGGTGTGTCAGTTAGTGTGGATGTGACTGACCTGACGCAATCGCGAGCAGGCTCACTCCCACATTGTTTTTGTGGCGGTCTGCAAATCGAATGCACGCCACCAATCCCTGTGGGAGCGAGCCTGCTCGCGAAAGCGGTGTGTCAATCAACGTATATATGACTGACCTGACGCCTTCGCAAGCAGGCTCACTCCCACATTGTTTTGTGGCTGGCGGCAGAACATCAAAGACCTGAAAAGCAACTAAGCACACCCATCCAATTTCTTCCGCGCCGGCCTTGGCATGATTCCCGTCAATGACATTCAAAGGGTCGGGTCATGATTGCTACGAGGGATGAACAGGCGCGCGACATCGGGTTGCTGTTCCTGCGGGTCAGCGGCGGGTTGTTTCTGTTGTGGGTGCACGGCTTACCGAAGTTGCTGGACTTCACCGCGCAGTTGCAACTGATCGAAGACCCGTTCCATCTCGGCGCCCACCTGACCCTGATCCTGGCGATTTTCGCCGAAGTCCTCTGCCCGTTGCTGATCGTCGCCGGTGTGCTGGCGCGTTTGGCCTGCTTGCCTATTCTCTTTGTACTGCTCGTGGCGCTGCTGGTCGTGCATCCGCAATGGAGTGTGGCTGAAGGGCAGTTTGGCTGGTTGCTGTTGATTCTTTTCACCACCGTATTGATCGCCGGGCCCGGACGGCTGGCGATTCCTGTTCGTTTGCCCGGAGTGCTGCGTTATGCCTGAAGTCCTCAATTCACAAGCACCGGGGGCCGATGAGACCGTCACGTTGATCATCAAACACTCGGTCAAAACCGGTTTCGAATCGGCGTATGAAGCATGGCTGCGCAACATCGTGCGCGTCGCCGGCCAGCGCGAAGGGCATTTGGGTGTGGACGTGGTGCGCGGCAAGCGCGGGCGTCTGGATTTCTACACGTGCGTATTGCGCTTCAGCTCCACCGAAGCGATGCAGGGCTGGCTGGAATCCTCCGAGCGTCAGGCGCTGGTGGCTGAAGCCGCACCGATGCTGGCCGACGGCGATCAGACCGAAGTCGCGCCGGTCAATGAATTCTGGTTCACACCGCTGGCCGAAGCCGGCTCGCCACCGCCGCGCTGGAAGCAGGCTGTCGTCACGCTGTTGGTGATTCTGCCGCACACCCTGCTGGTGCCGCTGATCTGGGGCCCGCTGCTGGCGCTGCATCCGCTTCTGTCCAACTACGTGGTCGCCACGTTCCTGATCACCCTGACCATCGTCCTCTCGGTGGTCTACGTGGTGATGCCGCCGGTTACCCGTTTGTTCACCCCGTGGCTGGAAGCCAGCCAGGCCCATGAACACCTCGATTCCCAAGAAACCTCGCCGCGTTGAGCGGGGTTTGCTTCTTTTCACTTTCGCTTGAGGAACTGCGATGAGCGCCGATCTGATTTTATTCAATGGCCAGTTTCATACCGTAGACCGGGAAAAACCACTGGCCAGTGCGGTGGCGATCAAGGACGGCCGCTTCGTTGCCGTCGGTAACGATGCAGAGGCCATGGCCCTCAAGGGCAGCGCCACACAAGTAGTCGACATGAAGGGCCGCTGCGTCATCCCTGGCCTCAACGACTCGCACCTGCATCTGATTCGTGGCGGTTTGAACTACAACCTCGAACTGCGCTGGGAAGGTGTGCCATCGCTCGCCGACGCGCTGCGTATGCTCAAGGACCAGGCCGATCGCACGCCGACCCCGCAGTGGGTGCGCGTGGTCGGTGGCTGGAACGAATTCCAGTTCGCCGAAAAACGCATGCCGACCCTGGAAGAAATCAACCAGGCCGCGCCGGATACTCCGGTGTTCATCCTGCACCTCTACGACCGTGCGCTGCTCAACCGCGCCGCCCTGCGCGTGGCCGGTTACACCCGCGACACGCCGAACCCGCCGGGCGGCGAGATCGTGCGCGACAGCAACGGCAACCCGACCGGCATGCTGGTCGCGCGGCCGAACGCGATGATTCTCTACTCGACCCTGGCCAAAGGGCCGAAGCTGCCGCTGGAATATCAGGTCAACTCGACCCGCCAGTTCATGCGCGAACTCAATCGCTTGGGCCTGACCAGTGCGATCGACGCCGGCGGTGGTTTCCAGAACTATCCGGACGATTACAAAGTGATCGAACAACTGGCCAAAGACGACCAGTTGACCGTACGCATCGCCTACAACCTGTTCACTCAGAAGCCGAAAGAAGAGCTGACCGATTTCCAGAACTGGACCGGCAGCGTCAAGTTGCATCAGGGCGACGACTACCTGCGCCACAACGGCGCCGGCGAAATGCTGGTGTTCTCCGCCGCCGACTTCGAAGACTTCCTCGAACCGCGCCCGGACCTGCCGCAGACCATGGAGCAGGAACTGGAACCGGTGGTGCGCCACCTCGTTGAGCAGCGCTGGCCGTTCCGTCTGCACGCCACGTACAACGAATCGATCAGCCGTATGCTCGATGTGTTCGAGAAGGTCAACCGCGACATTCCGTTCAACGGTCTGCCGTGGTTCTTCGACCACGCTGAAACCATCACTCCGCAAAACATCGAGCGCGTGAAAGCGCTGGGCGGCGGCATCGCGATTCAGGATCGCATGGCGTTCCAGGGTGAATACTTCGTCGATCGCTACGGCAAACAAGCTGCCGAAGCCACGCCACCGATCAAGCGCATGCTCGCCGAAGGCGTGCCGGTCGGCGCCGGCACCGACGCCACGCGCGTGTCCAGCTACAACCCGTGGACCTCGCTGTACTGGATGGTCAGTGGCCGTACCGTTGGCGGTCTGGCGCTTTACGAAGAAGGTCTGCCACGCAGCACTGCACTGGAGCTGTTCACCCATGGCAGCGCCTGGTTCTCCTCGGAGCAGGGCAAGAAGGGCCAGATCCGCGTCGGCCAACTGGCAGACCTGGCGGCACTGAGCGCGGACTTCTTCAACGTTGAAGAGGAAGCGATCAAGTGGATCGAGTCGGTGATGACCGTGGTCGGCGGCAAGATCGTCTACGCCGCCGGCGACTTCGAAGACCTCGGCCCGCGTTCGATTCCGGTGCTGCCGGACTGGTCGCCAGTGGTCAAAGTACCGGGCCACTGGCGCCCGAACTCGCCACTGCAGGCGCAGGTGCACCAGTGCAGCGGGCCGTGCGCCGTGCACACCCACAGCCATGAAAAAGCGCGGATGTCGAATGCGCCGGTCAGCGATTTCGCCGGTTTCTGGGGCGCATTCGGCTGTTCCTGCTTCGCGTTCTGAGTTTGAAAAAAGCGCCGGTCATCGGGGCCGGCGCTTCCCGCAACAACCATCCATCCAGGAGTTTTGCCATGAGCGTTCCTTACAAGCGTCTGAACAAAGATGATGCCGTCGTCCTGCTGGTCGACCACCAGACCGGTCTGATCTCGCTGGTGCAGGATTTCTCGCCGAACGAGTTCAAGAACAACGTGCTGGCACTGGGCGACATCGCCAAGTTCTTCAAGCTGCCGACCATTCTGACCACCAGCTTCGACGCAGGTCCAAACGGCCCGATCGTGCCCGAGCTGCTCGAGCAATTCCCTGACGCGCCGTTCATCCAGCGTCCAGGCCAGATCAACGCCTGGGACAACGAAGACTTCGTCAAAGCGATCAAGGCCACCGGCCGCAAGCAACTGATCATCGCCGGTGTCGTGACCGACGTTTGCGTAGCTTTCCCGACCCTGTCGGCGATCGCTGAAGGCTTCGAAGTGTTCGTCGTCACCGACTCGTCGGGTACCTTCAACACCACCGTGCAACAAGCAGCGTGGGCGCGGATGTCCGCCGCCGGTGCACATCTGATGAACTGGTTCGCTGTGGCCTGCGAGCTGCAGGGCGACTGGCGCAACGACATGGAAGGTCTGGCGCATCTGCTGTCCGAGCGTCTGCCCAACTATCGCAACCTGATCAACAGCTACACCAAGTTCACTGCCAAGTAATCTGGTCGAAAGTCAAAAGCCCCTCACCCTAGCCCTCTCCCGGAGGGAGAGGGGACTGACAGCGTTGTTTGCTAGAGTTGCATCGACCTGCAATACCGAGCCGAGCTCCGCTCTTGAAACGCATGGAGATCGGCTCCCTTTCACCCTCGCCCCCTT
>NZ_JBAWKM010000019.1:90170-128260 GCF_037095675.1 Pseudomonas sp. CCNWLW23
GGGGGTGAGCTTTTGATCTTCAAAGTTTCAGATCAGCGTTTTTGCAACCAACCCAAGAAACCACCTTTTTTCACCGCCACCGGTTTGGCCATCAACGCGAGGCGACTGTTCTGCTGACGCACCGCCTGCAACTTGTTCAAGGCCCGGCCGACTTCGCTGCGCTTGTCCATGCACTCACGGGTCAACTGTTTGTCGAGACGATAGATGATGCTCGACGTCAGCGCTGTGAACGTCGCCTGCGACGGAGTATCGGCAAGAATGCTCTGTTCGCCCATGACTTCGCTCGGCCCCATGCGCCCGGCCTCGGTCTGGTCATTGCCGTCCGGCACCGTCGCGCTGACCACGCCCGTGGCGATCACGAACAGACTGTCCGGCACCTCGTCCAGATCCAGCACCACCTGACCGGCCGTGTACTGCTGCGCGACCATCGACTCAGCGAGGCGATCGCGTTCTTCACTGCTCAGCGAGCGGAAAATCTTCACCTCGTCCAGCAACGCACGAGCGCGGCTCGACGGTTCGATCACGCCGTCGGGATGCCGGGAAATACCCGCCGCTTCGAGATGGCGGTGGGCGAGGTCGAACAGCTGATTGCGCACTTCGCTCTTCTTGCCCAGCTCAGCGATGAAACCGCTGGCAACGTATTCCGACATGGTTTCGCCGGCCTCTTTGAGTACGGCTTTCGGCGCCGGGCTGAGCAGCAGAGAACTGCTGCCCTGCAAGGTGCGATCAAGGGCATCCAATACCCGCCGCGGGCGAATGTGGTTCGGCACTTTGATACTGATCGAGACGCCGTGCATGTTGCTCGGCCGGCTGAGGTTGACGATTTTCGCCTTGGCCGCCACCGAGTTCGGTACGACGGCCATGGTGCCGGCGCTGGTCAGCAGGTGCGTGGCGCGCCAGTCGATATCGAAGACCTTGCCTTCGACGCCGTCGATCATCACCAGATCGTCCACCTGATACGGCTTGGTGGTGTTGAGGACGATGCCGGAAAACACGTCGGCGAGGGTGCTTTGCAGCGCCAGACCGACCACGATGGCGACCACCCCGGAAGTGGCCAGCAGACCTTTGACTGGCAGCTCCAGCACGTAACCGGCTGCCGCAACAATGGCGACCAGAAACACCAGCGCGCCGATGACATCCTGCAACAAGCGTCCGCTGTGACCGATGCGGCGCATCAGCGCCAGGCCGATCACTTCGGTCAGCACCCGTGCTGCGTACAACCACCAGAGAATCCCCAGCGCCGTCGCCCCCAGTTGTGCCACGCGATCATCAGCGAACAGCGGAGCCTGCAACGGGCTGACACCGGCATTGATCACCAGCGCGCTGAACGCCAGAAACAGCGCCAGACGCACGCCGACTCGCGGCGCGCGGTGGCTGAAGGGCGAGAAGTGCCAGAGTGCGGCGTCGAGCAGGAGCAGGACGGCGCTCCAGGACAGCAGGTGGGCGTAGAAAAGAGTCATGACCGGTACTCCGCGACGCTGGTGAGAAAAAAGATCGCAGCCTGCGGCAGTTCCTACAGGGAATCGTATTCCAGGGTAGGCGCTGCCGCAGGTTGCGATCTTTTGCTTTTATGGATTCAGATGAGTCTTCAGTTCAGCCGCCGCCTGACGCACCGCGGCTTTGACTTCCGGAATCTGGCTCAGCGGATTGAGCAGACCAAAGTCATGAATCATCCCGTTGTAACGCACCGAGGTCACCGGCACGCCGGCCGCATCCAGATGCCGCGCATAACCTTCGCCTTCATCACGCAGCACGTCGAACTCGGCGGTCTGCACCAGGGCAGCGGGCAGGCCCTTGAGCTGTTCGGCGCTGGCTTTGAGCGGCGAGGCATGGATCTGCGCACGCTCGGCCGGGTTGGTGGTGTAGTTGTCCCAGAACCACTGCATCATGCCTTTGGTGAGGAAGTGGCCCTCGGCAAATTGCTGGTACGACCCGTCGTCGAACTGCGCATTGGTCACCGGCCACATCAACAGCTGGAAGCGCAGGGCAGGGGTTTTCTGCTCTTTGGCCATCAACGCTACGACCGCTGCCATGTTGCCGCCGACGCTGTTGCCGGCCACCGCCAGACGCTTGCCGTCGACACCGATGTCCTTGCCGTGCTCGGCCACCCATTTCGTCGCAGCGTAAGCCTGATTGATCGCGGTCGGGTACTGCGCTTCCGGCGATGGCGTGTAATCGACATACACCGCAACAGCGCCCGAGCCGACCACCAGATCACGAATCAGGCGCTGGTGCGTAGGAAAGTCACCCAGTACCCAGCCGCCACCGTGGAAGAACATGAACACCGGCAACTCGCCTTTGACCTTGGCCGGGCGCACCACTTTCAGGTTGAGGGTCTGGCCATCGACCTTGATCGCCTTGTCGCTGACTTCCACACCGGACAGATCAACCTTCACCGAGGCCTGCGCACCGGTCAGCACTGCACGGGCGTCTTTCGGGCTCAGTTGCTCCAGCGGACGACCACCGCCAGCGGCGAGGGCATCGAGGAACGCTTGGGTGTTGTGTTCGACGCCAGGGCTGCCAGCGGCGAAAGCGCTGCTGACGGAGAGGGCGAGGAGCGACGCGGCGAGGGTTTTCTTGACGATGTTCATGGTGGAAATCCTTTTGAATGATTTTGATTTTCTGATCGTTCCCACGCTCTGCGTGGGAATGCAGCCGGGGACGCTCCGCGTCCCAACGATCAGATGGCTGCCTTCGGCAGCTCTTTGTGTTCAGGGTTGTTTTCAAACCGTGAGCACAGATTAATGGGCTGCTGAAAAGCGAAAAAGCGGCTATAAAGCGTTTAACTGTCCACCAGAGAGTGACAATGAACCCGTTCGAAGACATGCGTATTTTTTGCCAGGTCATGGACTCCGGCAGCTTCACCGCTGCGGCCGATCAGTTGGGGCTGTCCAAGCAGTTCGTCAGCCGCCGTTTGATGCAACTGGAAGAGCGCCTCGGTGTGCGCTTGTTGAACCGCTCGACCCGCCGCCTCGACGTCACCCCGCTGGGGCAGAGCTATTACGAATCGGCGTTGCGTTTGCTCGGAGAAGTCGAGCAGGTCGAGCAGGGCATCGCCGGCGAAACCGCCGAGCCGCGCGGCACGATTCGCCTCAGCGCGCCGCTGTCGTTCGCGGTGGCGCATCTGGGTTGTCTGCTGCCGTTGTTCCTGCAGCGTTATCGCGAAGTCACCGTCGAGGTCGATTTAAGCGATCGTCCGGTCGACCTGCTCGGCGAAGGTTACGACCTGGCCCTGCGCATCGGCGTGCTGGAAGACTCGACACTGATCGCCCGGCGCATCGCCAGCATCGAACGGGTCTACTGCGCCAGCCCGGCCTACCTCGCCGAACGCGGCACACCACTCAAACCCGAAGACCTGCACAGCCACGATTGCCTGCCTTACGGCCACGGTCGCTCGGTGCAATGGCGCTTCAACGAAGCACCGGGCAAACCGCTGCTGATCAACGTCACCGGGCGCATGCGCGTCAACAACGGCGAACTGCTGCGAGACGCAGCGGTGCAGGGGATGGGCATTACCTATCTGCCAACCTTCATCGTCGGTGCGGCGTTGAAGGACGGGCGGCTGGTGCCGGTGCTGGATGACCTGCGCCCGGAGCCGCTGACCCTGTCGGCGGTTTATCCGCAGCATCGCCAGGCTTCGCGGCCGGTGCAGGCGCTGGTGGAGTTTTTGCGTGAGCGGCTTAACCAGAGTCATGTGAATCTTTGATAGTGGTGCCTACTGGGCAAACAAACGGCGTGTTATCGATCGGGCGAACGTCACACCGTTTTTTCCTGCTATGTCTTTATGGATATTCCTGTCGGGTATGCAAAACGCTAAGTATCTCGATTCGATCCGTCACCTCATAAATCACTACGTAGTTAGGATGTATAACGATTTCCCGGGTGCCGGGAGATCGACCTTTACGGTAGAGATGGGGATGAACGGAGAGTGAGGTTGTGGATTCTTCGATGGATTTCGAGAGACTCACTGCGGCTGCAAAGTTTCTCTAGCCAATGTATCTGAGGATGTTCGAAAGATCGGCCTTGGCTTCGGGCCGCCACTCAATCTGCATCGGCCTTTTTTCGCATGGATTCGATCAAGGCATGCATGTCCGCCATCACGTCCTCATGGGGGAGACTCGGATGGGGATCATCTCTGGACGCCTGCACCTTGGCTCGCAACCAGCGATCATGACTGGCAGCCTGCTCGTCGTTTTCAAACCCTGAATCGTCGGGAAAGATTTTGCCGTCCATAGTGCCTCCGGGATCAATGCCTGGCAGTCTATTCGGTACAGGGATTGCTGTCGTCGTTGTCTGGATGAACTGCATCTGGGTCGAGCTCCATGAGTACTTGTAGTTCGTCAAATCCTAGCCTGAGCGCTTCCGACGGCCAACCGACGGAAGATGTAGGAAAACGGTTGGGGTTTCCCGAGTTCCTTCCTTTTTCTGTAGGACTCGCTGAAGAGGACTGCGCAGTGTGATTACAACATTGGAACAACCGCCACCCCGGGTCTGTTCTAGACTCACGCCGCTCAATCACGAGTCTCACCCGGAGTAGCGCCATGGAAGTGCCCAACCCCAAAACCGCCATCGAAAGCAATCGACAGGCGTGGAACGATTCTGCCCGTCATCATCAGGATTCGCCGGACTGGCAGGCATTGCTCAACGATGTCGCGCAGGCGGAGTTTTGCTGCCTTGATGACACCTCGCGCGGCTTGCTGGACGTCGACGGCAAAGACGTGATTCAACTGGGCTGCAATAACGGTCGGGAGAGTCTGTCACTGTTTGCGCTGGGTGCCCGCAGTGTCGTCGGCGTCGATCAATCCGCAGCGTTTCTTGAGCAGGCCCGCGAGCTCAACAGCCGCTCGCCGCATACTGCCGAATTCGTCGAGAGCGACATCCACCATCTGCCCGCATCGCTGCATAACCGCTTCGACGTAGCCCTGATTACCATTGGTGTACTCAACTGGATGCCTGACATCGGCGAATTCTTCCATCATGTCGCGCAGGTGCTGAAGCCGGGCGGCAAACTGGTGATCTACGAAACCCATCCTTTTCTGGAAATGGTTGATCCGCAGGCTGAAGATCCCTACCGCCTCGCCAGCTCGTATTTCCGTGTCGAGCCGTTTGTGCAGGAAGAACCGATTGTGTATGTCGGCAAGGTCGAGCAGCCGGCGGCGAAGTCGTACTGGTACGTGCATACGCTGGGCGCGATCTTCAGCGGCGCCATTGGAGCGGGGCTGAGCATCGTTGATTTTCAGGAATATGCGCATTCGAACCGGGAAGAGGTGTATGACTGCTACCTGAACCAGCAGGCGCAGTTGCCGATGTGCTTTAGCCTGGTGGTGAGCAAGGCCTGAGAACCTTTTTTGCGACGGCTGGCCTCTTCGCGAGCAGGCTCGCTCCCACAGGGAAACGCATTCCAGTGTGGGAGCGAGCCTGCTCGCGATGGCGGCCTTGTGACCGCCAGAAAATTCAGGGAACGGCGTGATTGACTACGTGCCCCGGCTGCGCATAAAGATCAATGCCCAACGCATGAATCACCTTCAACACTGTGTCAAAGCGCGGCTTCGCTCCGGGAGCAAAAGCTTTGTACAAACTTTCACGACCCATGCCTGAATTCTTGGCGATCTGCGTCATTCCTCGCGCCTTTAACACGTAGCCGATCGCGCGAAGGAATTCTTCGCTGTCTCCGTCTGCAAGCACCTGTGACAGGTACTCACTGATGGCTTCATCACTGTCGAGCAGCGCGACCATGTCGAAATTCGTCAAAGTCTGGCTCATGGTTAAACCTCCTTTGTCATTTTTTGTGCGCGTCGGATGTCTGCGCTTTGTGAGGATTTGTCGCGCCCGATGTCGTGCTTGACTCTATCCAAGTGGATACAGATAAACAGTCGGCCAAGTCTTTTCCGAATGTTGGAAGTGTCGTCACAGTTTGTAGGCAACCAGCCAATCGCTTGTGAGAGCTGCGGGTGCAGCTACTGGCCTCTTCGCGAGCAGGCTCGCTCCACAGGGAAACGCATTCCAATGTGGGAGCGAGCCTGCTCGCGATGGCGGCGTTGCGACCGCCACATTTCACACGACCGCATCAAGCCTGCGCTGCGGCACTTACCACCGGCCGACCCGGTTTGCGCAGCGGATCCAGGCGTGAGCCTTCATAGCGGGTTTCGCGGAAGAATTTCCAGCGGCCGAACAGGCAGTAGACGTGGGTCACCCGGCCCTGTTCCTGATAGCCCATACGGATATGCAGTTTCAGCGCCGGGATGTTATGGGTTTCACAGACGTCGACGACCTTGGTGCAACCCTGCGCCGCCATCGCTTGCCAAAGTGCAACCTGCACGTCCACCGACAGGCTGCTGCCGAAGTAGGCGCGGATCATTTCGCCGCCGAATTCGAAGAACTCGCCGGGTTTGACCGGGAAAGTGCAGCCGTAATAGTGGCGGTCGTGGTAGTCGCGAATGCTGCCCCAGATAAAGCCCACGGCGTGGCCATCGGCGTCCAGGTACATGTGCCCGGTGTGGCCCTCGGCAGCCAGTTCGGCCATGGTGCCGACTCGGTCGCCGAAGTGTTTGCTGAACGCCACGGCGTTCTCCGGGGTGATGTCGACTTTGCGCAGGCCTTCATACGGGCGCAGTTTGTGCGGCGGCACCGGGCTGACCAGGTCGCGCTCCATCCACAGCAGTTCCCAGTGGAAGAACACGTAGCGTTTCCACAACGTCCCGACGGTGCGGCTCAGGCCTTTGTGTCTGATGCGATCTTGCACTTTGGTGATGATGCTCATGATGCCCCTCCAGGGTCTTGGCCCGGATGTTGTGGTGAGTGTCGTTACAGCGGTGATTCATTCGAGCGCCGTAGCGCCCTGCGTTTCTTCTCGATTGAGGTCGGCATACGAGACTCGCGCGACGCCCCTCAAACCCTGTTCGAGTACCTGGCTCAACGACTCGCCGGAGTCGAGATAGGCATCACCGAAATCGACGCCGAGGCGGGTCGGGTGGGCGACGATTTCCAGCACGCCGTCGCTGGGGACGCTGGCATTGCGCACGTCCACCGGGGTGCAGACGTAGTCGGCGGTGACCCGCGCCAGACTCTGCAAACGGCCATTGAGCAAACCCTTGAATAGGCGCTTGGGCAGCGTGAGGTTGTGCCCGAGGTTGCGCGCCAGCCGGATCGGTACGCCTTGCTCGGCGGCAAACTTCGCGACGATTTCGCCGATCGGCCAGATGTTGTGTACGTGCTGGTGCGAGTCGATATGGCTCGGGCGCATGTCGTGATCGACGCAGCGTTGCCATTGCGCCTGCAACTCGGCGCGCACCGCGTCACGGTCTGCGCGACCCAGCCACAGGCTGTGGCGGGGCAGGTTGAGGTCGAACACACCGTTGCCATCGCAGAAGGTCCGCCGCCCCAGGATCGCCTGGCTCAGCGGGCGTCCGTAGGTCAGGTTGAAGTGCAGGCCGATCCGCCCTTGCAGCGTCGGATGGCGAGCCATGGTGCAGGCGGCTTCAAACGCCGGCATGTTGGCCATGGCCGTGGCTGAGCTGATCAGGCCGGCCTGGAAGGCAGCGAAGATCACTGCGTTTTCGTTGGCGCTGAGACCGAAGTCATCAGCGTTGACTATGACTTGGCGAGGCATGGCCGCCCTCCGGAGTGATTGCGACAGGTTGCACCAGCGCTGCAGGTTTTTTGTTTGCACGGCGGGCCCGCCACTGCTGCACGGCGGGCTTGCAGCGATACCAGATGCGCAGCGCCAGACCCAATGCCAGTCCACTTGGGCGCCACGAATAGAAACTCCAGCGCCAGTGTTCCAGCTGTCCGGTCATGCGTTCGTGCAGTTGATGGCTGGAGTTTTCCAGGCTGACCCGCGAGGCATCGATCCAGTGCCAGTGCTCATCCAGGCCCCAGCGAATCCATTCCTCCAGCAACACCCGGCCACTGCCAAGGTCGGCGTATTGCGGCAGGAAGGCGAGGTTGTAATCGTAGAGCCGGCCCTGTTCGAGCAGGCCGAGGCGATAGCTGATGCAGCGGCCGTTCAGCTCGAGCATCACCACGCGCACCAGGCCTTGGCCGGCGAGGGCGGTGAACGCGCGTTCGATCCATTGGCGGCTGCGCGGCGTGGCGAAAATCCCGACGCCTTCATCGCCTTTCCAGCTCACCGCCTCGACTTCGCTGATGGTCTGCAACAAGGCAGCCATGCTCAGCGCATCTGGAGTGATCCGGCGGATCTGCGCACCGCACGCGGCGATCCGTTTGCGAGCCCGGCGCAGTTTGTAGCGCGGGTCGCCGGAGACTTCCTGATGGTCGGCTTCGCTGATCAGATGCACCGGCACCCGGCAGCTCAGGCGCCGTTCGGCAGTGGAACTGCGCGCCATCCATGCGGTGACGGCACTTTCTTCACCCGCAGGCTCCGACAATTCATTGAGTTGCAACAGCGCATGGGGCAGGCGCTGGCGAATCAGCAGCAGCGCCTCGTGCATGTCCTCGCCGCCGAGCAGCGACAGCAAAGCCAGACGATCAGCCAGCGGATAACCCAAGTGATGCAAGACCCGAAACGGCACGCCGGCGAAGCGCTCGCGGCTGGCTACCAGCGGCAGGCACAGACGCAGTTCTGCGGCTTCCCAACCGAGCAGAATGTGCAGGCGCTGATCCTCGGCCAAAGCCTGTTCGGCCGCGCACAACCAGCCGAGATTGTTGAACGGCGTATGGTCGCTCACGCCCAGGCGCAGCGTTTCATACGCGGTTGCCGGGAAGTCGGCGGCGCACAGGGACGTGCGCCATTCGAATCGCATCACCATAGGTTCAGGCCGCCGTTGCGTTGACAGGTGGACGGGAAGTTTTACCCAGCGCCGCCAGGCGCGAACCGCTGTAGCGGGTTTCGCGATAGAAGCGCCAGCGACCGAACAGCGTGTAGATATTTGTGATCCGCCGTTGTTCGGTATAGCTCATGCGCAGATGCAGCTTGAGCGCCGGGATGTTGGTCGACTCACAGACATCGACCACTTTGCGGCAGCCCTGGGCGGCCATGGCTTCCCACAGACGCAATTGCAGGTCCACCGACAGCTCTGTACCCCAGTAGGCCCGGGCCAGTTCGCCACCGAACTCGAAGAACTCACCGGGTTTCACCGGGAACCGGCAGCCGTAGTAATGCCGGTCGAAATAATCCCGCGGCGTGCCCCAGATAAACGCTACGGCATCGCCTTGCTCGTCGACATGCATGTGCCCGGTGTGGCCCTCTTTGGCCAGCTCGGCCATCGTGCCGACACGGTCGCCAAAGTAGCGCGCGAAAGCGCTGGCGTTGTCCGCCGTAATCCTGACCACGCGCAGTGGCGGATAGGGTTTGAGGCGGTGCGGCGGCACCGGGCTGACCAGGTCGCGCTCCATCCACAGCAGTTGCTGATGGGAAAAAATGTACAGTTTGCGGATCTTGCCCAAGGTCGCTCGCAGGCCTTTACGACGAATATGTCCGCTGAGTTTTTGCAAAACATCCATGGTCTCTTCTCCTGATGAGGGTGCCATGCGCGGCATCAAGCCCGCGCGGCAGAGCATCGAAGGGCGGCTCATGAAGCGCTCCAGCTCAGGGCAAACAGGGTTTGTCCCGGCAGTTCGAAACGCACGCGCCCGTTGTCGCAGGCAAACGGTGCGTCGCGGCTGCGATTGTCGGCGCCGAAGTAACGCAGGGCGCCATGGTTCAGCGGGCACCTGGCGCCGCTCAGATCGACGCGTTGCAGGCGCGTCCCTTTGTTCACTCCCAGCAACGTGCGCTGCTCGTCGCCGGCCATCGCCAGCACATCCACCTCGAAGGCGTCGTTATCCAGTTGCAGCACTTGGCGCAGCCAGTGGCGGGCGATGAATTGCTGGGCCAGACCGACCGGTTTCAGCTCGAAGCGATCCTCGCCCAATATGCGCAACATGCCTTTGGGGTAATGCGGCTCATCGGCGGCCTGAAACCAGTTGAGCATGCTCAGCAAACCGTCCTGCGAGGCATTGATCACCACTGAGGCCCACCACAGCGAGGTGTAGTGGGTTTCCTGATCGTAGGGGCTGAGGCTGGAGCCGCTGGACAGGTTGGTCTGATCGAGCAGCAAGGCCTTGCGCGGCTGACCATTGGCGTCGAGGCCGACCAGTTCGGCGGCGCGCCGCACACTGTCGCGGTAGACGCGGGTGGCGAGCAGATCGCGAATCATCCATTCATGCCAGGCCAGTGCATCGATCTGGTCGGCTGACTCGCTGAGCAGGCGCCGTGCCCAATCGATTCCGCGCTTGTCTGCCGCATTATCGGCGAACGGGCCGTTGACCAGTCGCGAGCTGGCCGGCATGGCGATGCGCACACCGGCGCGGGCATTCGCCGGGTTGCTGCGCACCTGACGCGCCATGCTGGTGAAAATCGCCAGATATTGCTCGTAGCTGGAGTAGTTGAGATTGGGCTCGTCGGCAAAGCCGATGTAATGCGTGCCGCTGCCGCCGAGGGCGCGGGTGCTCGCCAGCCAGGCGTCGAGGCCGCTGTTGCTCTGCACGTCGGCGCGCAGATCGGCCTGGCGCTGACTGCCGGCCAACAAGGTGATGTCGTTGCGGATGCCGAAACGCTGCTGGTACACCCGGCGGAATGCGTCCTCGAACTGCGGATTCTGCGCCGTGACGTCGACAAAACTGTAATAGCTCGCCGCCGTCGGCTTCAGCGCATCGAGCAGCGCGTGGCTGGCCGCTGGCGGCATCACGTAAGGCAGAGCGATGCCAAGATCCGGCGTGCGTCCGAGGACTTTGTCATGCAGTACCAGCCGCACCTCTGCGACCTCTTCACGCAGCGGTTGCAGTTGCTGCGGATTCTGCGCAAACAGATTGGCTGTGCCGTCGAGCCAGAACGCCGCTTTGCCGCTGCCTTGCAGTTGCAGACGCCAGACCTGCTCGCGGGGGCTGACTGGCAATGCAATCTGATCGAACTGCCAATAGGCGCGATAAGGCTTCAGTGCGAGAGTCAGCGCCTGGTGGTCGCCGATCCGCTGCGCCTGCAACGCGGTGACGCCGCCATGGAATTTGCCGGCGAGCACTGCGCGCTCACCGGCTGCAACTTTGAAATACAGCACGTCGCCATTTTTGCTTTCGGCACTGAAGTGCACTTTGGCCGGGGCAAACAGGGCGACGGTGCGCGCATCGTGTTCGATGCGGTAGTGGCGGAAGCTGTAGCCGGGAATTTCCAGTCGATAACTCGCCGCGCCGGGCAGCAGCGGCCAGGTCTGACTGCCACGGGTTTCGCTGGCCTTGATCAAGCGTTCGCCGAGCAATTTACCGCGACCGTCGAGCAGGTACAGCTGCTCTTCGTTGGCGTCCGCTTGCCACGCCGGGGTCCAGCGCACGGTCACGCTGTCAGGCTGATCGGTTTGCAGAAACAGACTGCCGTCACGAATCTCACCCCAGCGCATCGACGCCGCCAAAGCGTCCAGCGACAGGCCGAGACCGAACAGCAGGTACAGGCCTTTCATGCGGGCTTCCTCTGCAGCATCGACCACATCGGCAGCACGTCGCGGGGCAGGATGATCAGGGTTTGCCAGAACGGCACGCCGCTAAAGCGGCAATACAGCACCAGCATGGCCACGGTCACTGCCAGATAGGCGATCGATGATGCGGCGGCGGCGCCGACAATGCCGTAGGCCGGAATCAGCACCAGGTTCAGCGCCAGATTGAGCAGCGCGCCCAGGCCCATCAACAAGGACACCGAGCCGGGGCGATTCTTGCCCAGCAAGTCCAGGCGCAGAATGCTCGCGTAGCACAGGCCCAACAGCCCCGGCAGCAACGCCAGCAGCGCCGGGTACGCCGGCTGGTAGGCAGCGCCAAACAGGGTGACGATCAACCACTCGCCGATCACGGCCATACTCAGGCAGGCGCCGAGCATCACCGTCGCGGTCAGGCGCAGCGCCAGCGGAGTGACCTTGTCCATGCCTTCATCCTGTTGCAGCAGGCGTTTCATCAGCGGTGTGGTCACCGCTTCGGGGACGATCAACAGCAATTCGGCAGCAGCGCTGGCCATGGCGTAATGGCCCAGCGCGGTGCTGCCGAGCAGGGCGCCGATGAACAGGTAATCGGAGCGCAGAATCACTTGCTGGAACAGCAGATCGGGATGGCTGCGCGCGCTGTAGCGCAGCAGCTCCTTCTGGCTGGCGCGATCCCATTGCAGCTGCAATGGCTGCGCCCGCTTCAGCCAGACCCAACCGGCGAGCACCACCAGACTGATCCCGGCCAGCCAACTGATCAGCGCCGCTTCCAGCGCTGCGCTCTGCCACATCCAGAACAGTGCGACGAACAGCAACAGCGGCGCCAGCGATTCGATCAGGCGCAAGACGTTGAACGCGACCACGCCACCTGAGGCGTTGTGCAGGGTCAGCAGGCCGCTTTTCAACACGGTCAACGGCACCGCCAGCAGCAACAGCCAGGCGAGCAGGCCCAGTTGCATGGTCACGTCCAGTTGCGTGCCGAATTCGCGCACCAGCGCCACCACCAGCAAAGTCAGCAAACCGGCCAGCAGACAACCGAACACCAGCACCTGGCTGAGCAACAAACCCATCGGCCGCTGCTTCGCCGCCTGATAACCGACCGCCGAATTCAGACCGCCGCTGGTGGCCGCACTGATCAGATCCGGCAGGGTGCTGAGCAGGGCGAACAGGCCGCGTTCGCTGGGGCCGAGAATCCGCGCGAGCAAGACGTTGCGCAGCAAACGCAAGGCGATCATCGCCAGCTTGGTGCCCATGCTCAGCGCCAGATGCTTGAGGTAGTTGCCTCGGCTCATGGCCGCGCTCCCCGATAGATCCGCCACGACAGCAATTGCGGATGGCGCGCGGTGCGCTGGCTGACGCCAAAACGCGGCAGGTTCAGCGGATCGCCGTCGCCGCGATAGATCCCGGTGCCGGTGCCCAGCGCAAACGGGTAATCGTGGTCCGCGACCTGCTGGCGAACGCGATCATCGTTGTCGCCGTTGGGGTAGCAATACACCGGTAGAGGTCGGTTGCAGCCGTTGTTCAATGCGTCGCGGCTGCGGCGGATTTCTTCGCTCAGGCGCGCATCATCGAGACCGGTGAGGATTGCGTGGCTGGCGCCGTGCGGGCCGAACCGCACCAGACCGGAGGCTTCCATCGCCCGCACCTGATGCCAATCCAGTGCCTGTGGCAGCGAGTCCTTCGGGCATTCGTCGGTGAGCTCTTCCAGTTCCTGCGGAGCCAGGCTTTTCAACCCTTGCAGGTAATGCAGCAGCGCCAGACTGCGGCGCTCGACATCGATGTCATCAAGCAGCACCGGCAGCGGATGTTTGCGCGCATGCAGGCACTCGATCAGGTGCATGCGTGCTTTATCGCCATGGCTGCCCCACAGGGTTTCGCCAAGGCTTTCCCACCAGAAGCGCTGGCGGCTGCCGATGAAATCGGTGGAGAGAAAAATGCTCGCCGGCACCTGATGTTTTTGCAGCAGCGCGAAGGCGTTGACGGCGTTGTCACGCCAGCCATCGTCAAAGGTCAGCGCCACCCGTGGGCGCTCGCTGCGCAGGGCGTTGGGCTGGAGAATTTCCATCAGCGGCACGCAGTCGAAATGCTTGCGCAGCCACACCAGCAAATGCTCGAACGCTTTCGGTCCGACGCACAGTTCATTGCGGTGCGGCAGGTCGGCGGCGCGGTCGTTGGACAGCACGCGATGCAGCATCAGAATCACCCCCGCGCCCTGCAACTGCTGACGGCCCACCGGCGAGTTGAGGTAGAGCCAGCCACTGGTGCTTTTTATCAGTTGTTTGATCGCCATGGCTTCGGTCCTCTTAACGGTTCTGTTCCGGATTCCACTGGGCATACCGCTGGCCGCGCAGGAACTGCCACAGGCCGAGACTCATCCCGGCGAGGGTGACCAGCAGAAACGCGGCGAGGCGGAACGGTTTCGGCAAGCGGTGTTGCGCATCCAGCAGGCCGGCAATTGCCACGCTGTAGCCGAACAGTTGCGCGATCAGGCTCAGGCGATAGAAGCCGTGCTCGTCCCACAGCCAGCAATTGCTCAGCAGCAATGGCAGAAGAAGAACCGGCGCCAGGCGGCGGATCAGTTTGTGGCTGATCAACGCCAGTGAATACAGGCCATGCTTGAGCGGATTGAGCAGCTCGCGGCGCTGGGCCAGGCTTTGCAGGCCGCCGACGGTGACGCGCTGACGACGGCGAAACTGTTTGTCCGCCTCGTCGACGCCATGGTCGATAACCTGCGCTTCGGGCACGTAGACGATGCGCTTGCCGGCCACCGGTGCGCAGGTGCTGATGAAGAAATCGTCGTTGACCTCGGCCGGTACGTTCTGGAACAACTCGCGGCGCAGGGCTAGCAGGGCGCCGTCAGCGGAGACCATGCAGCCGGTGCGGTTCTCGACCCGGCGCAGCCAGCCTTCGTAATGTCGGTACAGGCTGTCGCCGATGCTCAGGCCGCCACCAGTAACCGGGATCACCATGTGCCCGGCGCAAGCGCCTACCTGTGGATCGCTCAGCGGCGCGAGCAAGTGGCCGAGGGTGTCGCGTGACCATTGGTTGTCGGCATCGGTGAACACCAGGATGTCGCCGGTGCTCAGGGCCGCGCCGGCATTCAACGTGGCCGCTTTGCCCTGACGCGGCAGGTCGAGCACGGTGATGCGCGGATCAATCACTTTGTGCGCGCAGGCCACGGTGTCATCGGTAGAGCCGTCGCTGGCGAGAATGATCTGCAGCGTCGCCGGTTGATAATCCTGCGCCAGCAGCGTGCGCAACTTGTGCTCGATATGCCGCGCCTCGTTGTGTGCGGCGATGACGATGCTGACGTTCAGCGGCGGCGCCGGCGTGTGTCGCCACGCCGGAAACAGCGGCGCGAGAATCGTCAGCAACAGCGGGTAGCCGACGTAGGCGTAGACCGGCAGCAACAGGCACATCCAGAAAATGAACTCAGCCACGGGCAGGCCTCCTTGCGTTCCACTGACACAGACTCAGGATGAAAGCGGCCCCGGCCAGGTGCAGGCGCAGCCAGTGCAGGCCCCACAGTTGCAGGGTCAGAAGCGGATCACGGTGCTTGAGACTCTGGCGAACGCTCAGTACCAGCCCCGGCATCAGGGTCAGCGTCACCATTAGCGCTGCGTGGTGCGGAAAACCGTCGAGCAGCGCCGAAATCGCCAGAAAGTCCAGCAGCCAGACGAACAACGACAGCATTGGAAAGCGCAGCAGGCGCAGGCTCATGCCATGGGTGCGCAGCAGTTGCAGATGGCTGCCCTGGCGCCACATTTCCTTGCCCATCCATTCGCGCCAGTTCATTTCGTAACCCCAGTGCAGCGCGACCTTGTCATTGACCGTCAGCAGACGCGCGCCCTGTTCGTGCAGGCGCAGGGTGAATTCCTTGTCTTCGCCGGTGCGCAGGGTCTCGTTGAAACCGCCGACCTTATCGAACCAGTCGCGACGCATCAGCAGGTTGGAACTGGGCAGCCAATCGACGCTGTGGCTGACGCGGTGCGACGGCTGCGAAGTGCGGCGCTGCCAGGCCGTGGCGAACCATGGCGCCTCGGCCGGCGTATGCAAGTCCAAGCCGAACACATCGGCCTGGCCACTGGCTTGGATGTCGAACAAGGGCTGCAACCAGGTTTCCGGCATTTCCACGTCGGCGTCGATGAAGGCCAGCCATTCCCCGCTGGCGATCGCCGTGCCGCGATTGCGCAGCGCGCCGATCAACAGCCCCGGCAAACTGAGCACGGTTGCGCCGAACTGCCGGGCAATCTGCGGGCCCTGGTCGTTCGAGCCGTTGTCGACCACGATCAGCTCGCACTCGACATTGGCCGCGTGTGCGGCTTTCTGCGCAGCGAGCAGGGTTCGGCCAATGTGCCGCGCCTCGTTGTACATCGGAATGACGATGCTGATCCGCTTCATGCCTGCGTCTCCGTAGTCAGTGGCGCCTGCTCGGCCTTGATGCGCAGCACGCTGGTCAGCGCCAGCATGATCCACACGTATTTCTGGTTCGGCGCGCTGAGGAACATCAGGAACAGGGTCAGCGACAGAAAGCTCACACCCAAATGGGTCATCATGTCTGCCCGATGTCCATCACCGCGCAGCATCCACGCCGCCCGCGCGCGGATCAGGTTGTACAGACCGAGCCCGAGCATGCCGACGAAGAACAGCCCGGCGGGCACGCCCAGTTCGCTGAAGATTTCCAGATAGGTGTTGTGGGCGCGGCGGTACAGGTCGCCGATCTTGCGGTTGGCGGAAAACGCCTTGGCGTAACCGGTGGTCGCGTAATGCAGCGGGAAGGTCCCGGGGCCGGAGCCGAGCACCGGGTGCTCGCGGATCATCTGGCTGCCGACGACGATGTAGGAAGCACGGCGGCCGAGGGATTCGTCCTGCGCCTTGGAGCCGGCGCTGAGGATGCTCAATGACTGGATCCGTGCCATGTAACCGGCCGGCATGGCGTAGATCGCCAGCGGAATCACGATGGCCGCACCGAGCATGACGAAACCCAGGTGCCGTGGGCGGATGTGGGTCAGTTGCGCGCGGTAGTGCCAGATGCCGATGAGCAGACTCAACGCCAATACCACCAGGCCTGAGCGCGATTCGGTCTTGGTCATGCCACCGAGCAACAGCAGGCAGCAAGCGCCCCAGAACAAGCGGTGCAGCAGGTTCGGACTGCGGATCACCAGCAGCAGTCCAAGAGGAATGGCGAAGGCGATCAGCATGGCGAAGGCGTTGGGGTCTTCGAGCAGGCCGGCGGCGCGGCCCTGATCCTGAAACTTCGCCGAGAACATCGCCATGGCGCAGGTCGCGGTGACGGCGAGGGTCACCAGCCGGGCGAACAGGTCGAGGTTCAGTTCGCGGCCGATCAACAACGTAATGACAAACAGCACCAGACCAACGCTGAGTTCGCGCAGGTGCCCCAGCGACATGCTCATGTCATCGGTATTGAGCAAGCTGAGAAAATACAGAACCATGAAGCCGATCAGGCAGTGCCACAGATTGCTGCGCAGGCGCTGCGACGGAATCTGGTGCAGCGCCAATTGCAGCATCACGATCACTGCCAGCGAGGCGCCGAGCAACTTGCTGCCCGACACCGAGCTGTCCTTGAAGAACCCTTCGAACGGCACCAGCGCGGCAATGCCGAGCAGGCCCCAGGTCGGCTTGCGGTACAGAACGGTGAAACCGACCAGACCAATAACCGCCCCCGGTGCCAGATACGGCCAGGGACTGGCCAGCAAACCGAGGCTGACCAGGGCGAACAGACTGACGATCGAGAGCGGGAAAATCATGCGCGTGTCTCCCGTGCCGTTTGGATGTACAGCTGCGACCAGCGTTCGGCCAAAGCCTTGAGGTCGTAGCGCTCCTGTTGGGTGCGTCTGGCGTTGTCGCGCAACTGCGCGGCCAGCTTCGGTTCGGCCAGCAGTGTGTCGAGCTGGCGGGCGAGGGCGGCGGTATCCGTCGGCGCCGCGAGCAGGCCGTTGTGACGATCCTGCAAGACATCCGGAATACCACCGACCGCGAACGCCACCACCGGTACGCCGGCCTGCATCGCTTCGAGCAGAATCATTGGCGTGCCCTCGGTGCGCGAGCTGATCACCAACGCATCGAGTTGCTGCCACCAGCCTTGCATCGCCGTCTGGTAGCCCGGTAGGCGAATCCGCTGCTGCAACCCGGCAGCATCGATGCGCGCCTGCAAGGCCTCGCGTTCCGGGCCGTCGCCGAGCATCACTGCGTCCAGTTGCGGATGCTGGTGACACAACGCAATCAGCGCATCGAGGAACAGGTCCGGGCCTTTTTCACTGCTCAACCGCCCGACGTAACCGGCCAGCCAGCGTTGCCGCTCCGCCACCGGCTGCATTGCCGGTGCTGCCGGCAAACCGTTGGGAATCACCTGCAACTTCTCCGCGCTCACGCTGGCCTGCAGATGCAGCGTGGCGATGCTTTGTGCCACGCAAACCACCCGTTTCACCGACGCCGTGCGGCACAGTTGCAGGCTCAGCCAGGTGTAGAACTTCTGCTTGCGACTGCGCGGGGTGAAGCCGTGCTGGGTGATCACCAGCGGCAGGCGCAACAGCGTGGCGCCGACCCAGCCGAACAACAACCCTTTGAAGTTGTGGGTGTTGAGCAACGGTTGGTCGCCCCGGCGCTGACGCAAGTGCCGCAACAGCTCGCCCAGCCCGGCACAACCACGGGCGTCCACCCCAGCCTCACGAAAGCGCGAGATCAGCTCAGGCGGCGCGTCGAGGAACAGCACCTGGTGCTGCCCCGGCGTGGCCAGGCAATGATCCAGCAACATCCGCTCGGCCCCGTAGAAGCCGCCGCTGCTGAGCAAATGAATGATCGGCAGGGCGACGATTGGGGTGGACACCGCGTTCAATTGCGCACCCAGTGAACCAGGCTCGGCATGGTCCAGTTCTTGTGCGGATTGCCTGGCTGTGACGTTTCTTCGTTGAGTACCAACAAGACTGGCAGGCCCAGCTCATGGCTGATTTGCGCCGGATGCTTGAAGCGGTGATCGAAGAACTCACGAACGTAGACGAAGGCGATCGCCAGCAGCAGCCCGGTGAACAGCCCGAACGGGATGATCAGCAGCGGTTTCGGGAACGCCGGCTCGGTCGGTTCGAACGGTGGGCTGAGTACCCGGGCGTTGGACAGGTCATCGTTGAGCGAGCGCGTGGTGCTGCTTTCGGCAAAGCGCTGGGCATAGGTCGAGAACGCTGCGTGCAGCGCATCGATCTCGGTGTCCATCTGGCGCAGTTTGCTCTGGGTCTGCTGCAAGTCGCGGATGCGGTTCTTGAACTCGGCGATGCGTGCGGTTTTCTGCTCGATCACCTGCTTGACCACGGCCAGGTCGGCGGTGCGTTCCTGGATGCGGTTGCTCACCACTTTGAGAAACTGCTGACGGGTGCGGGCGATCTGCTCGCGGGTCAGCAGCATCGGTTCGCTGCCGGGCTGGAACACCGCCAGATCGTTCATGTAGCGGCTGACCTGGCTGGTCAGTTGCTCGCCCATCTGTTTGATTTCCCGGTCCTCGAACGCCACGTTGTCGACGGTGGTGGTGAAGGTGTAGGGGAAGGTGTAGTCGTTGAGCTTGCTGCTGCTGGCGGCGGCGAGCGCGGTTTTCAGATACTCGAGCCAACGCTGGCTTTGCAGCAGGCGATCCTGATACAGGTTCAGCGCCTGTTCTTCAGTGTTGATGGCGTTGAGGCGGAAGGTGATTTCCTCCTTCGGATCCGCCGCGCCGACATTTTCCAGCAGCGCTTGGCGGTTACCTTCCAGACCATCGAGCCGCACTTGATACTGGTGTTTTTTGGTCTCGTAGAACGACTGCGGCAAGTCGATCGATTGCAACGCCTGACGGCTGACCAGATAGTTCTGCAGCAGGGCGCTGACAAACGTCGTGCCTTGCTGCGGATCCGGGAAGCTGTAGGTGATCGAGATCACGTTGGAGCCGGGCAGGGTCTCGATTTTCAGGCTGTCGACGGCTTGCTGGGTCAGGGCGTCGAGGGTGGTGTCACGCACCGGATCGGTTTCCATGCCGAGCCCGTTGCGCAGCGGGTTGATCACGTACTCGCGCAGCGGTGTCGAGACGTAGCGCTTGAACGGTTCGCCAAGCAACTTGGCGAACACCCCGGGTGGCGGGCTGTATTCACCGTTGTCGCGCAGTTCGCTGATGGTCTGACGGATAAGTGCTGGCGAGCGGAGGATGTTGCTCTCGGTTTCCATGTCCGCCAGCGACGGCGGAATGAACGTGGCGTTGTCCACCGTGAGCGACGTGGTGGCGTCACCCTGAGAGAGTTTTTTCGACTGCACGATGACCTGCGCGGTGATATCGAAGCTCTGTTTGAGTAGCAGCGGCAGGAGCAGGGCGATGACTGCAAAGGTCAGGAAGACGCGCTTCACCAGTTGCTTGTTGGCGAAGAAAATCCTGAAGAACTCATGCAGGTAGTTTTCCTTTGGGTTCATGTCGGTCACCTGTGAGTTAGTTGTCACTGTCTTTGTTGTCGACGCGGTAGCCGAAGCTGAAACCGACGCCCTGGAACAGCACCACATCAGCCAGTTGGCGGGCGAGTTCGCCGGCGCTGGCCAGTTTGGTTTTTGGCACGTAGAGCATGTCGTCCGGTTGCAGGTAAGCGATTTGCGGGGCATCGCCGGACAGGGCTTTTTCGACGTCGTAGCGCACCGCTTTCACCTGATTGCCGTTGCGCCGCATGATCACTACCGAATCCAGCCGCGCCTTTACGTTGGTACCGCGCGCCAGGGTCAGCGCCTCGAGCACCGACACCGGCCGGCGGATCGGATACGAGCCCGGTTGTGCGACTTCACCCAGCACGTAGATCTCGTTGCCGGCGGTGGACTTGAGCAGCACGTCCACAGTCATCCGGCCCGGCAGTTGCGCGTACTTTTTGTTGAGGAAGGTTTCCAGTTGATTGACGGTCATGCCTTGCAGCGGCACGGCGCCGATTTCCGGAAAACTCGCGTAACCGTCAGTGCCGACGGTGATCTCCCGGCTCATGCCGGTGGCCGGGTGATTGAGGGCGCTTTTCAGGTTCTGCTCGTTGCTCAGCGGGCTGATGATCTGCACGGTGAGCTGGTTGCGGTTGGGCTGGAACAGCTGTTTGCGCTGATAGACGCGCTGGATTTCCTGACGGGCTTCTTCGCTGGTCAGCCCGGCGATTTTCACCGAGGTGTTGGCGCCCGGCAGTTCGATGGTGCCGTCGGGCAGCACCAGTTGATTGCCGTTGAGCTGGCTGGCGGCGGTGAAATTCAGGCCGATCTGGTCGCCCGATTGCACGCGGTAGGCGTCCGAACCGCTGGTGCTGATATGGAAGATCACGTCCAGCACATCCTGCGGGCGCAGGGTCTGCTCGATCTTCGGCATATCGGTCGCCTGGGCGTTGGCCGGGGAAGCGGTGAGAATATTCACCGGCATGTTCTGGGTGTCGGAAGTGCTGGAGCAGCCCGCAAGCGGCAGCAACAGCAGGACAAGCATTCTGGCGTTCATGGCGTCATCCTTTGCGTTCGCTTACAGGTTTTTGTAAAGCCATTTGGGCATGTAGTACTTGCGCCGGTTGAACACGCTGCCGACCACTTTCGCCCCGGCCTGAGTCAGGCGTTGCACAGCGGCCTGGGCGACTTCCCAGCGGGTGTCTTCGGCGCGCACGACAAACACCACGCCGTCGACCTGAGTGCTGATGACCAGGGTGTCGGCGGCGGAATACACCGCGTCGCCGTCGATCACCACAAAGCGGTACTGGCTGCCCAACTGGTCGAGCAACGGGCTCAGGCGCTCGGCGGTCAGGTGTTCCAGCGTGCGGATCGGCCGGCCGTTGGGCAGCACATGGAAGGGCAGGCTCGAGACCTGCACCACGCAGTCCTGCAACAGCGGCGGGTTGCCCGGGTTGAACAGCAGGTCGCGCAGGCCGCGCTCCTTGCCGAGGTTCATCTGCTGGGTGAGGTTGTTCGCCGACTGGCTGGCATCGACCAGCAGCACCTGGCCGCTGCTCATCTGCGCCAGTTGACTGGCCAGTGCCAGAGCGCTGGTGGTGGTGCCGGCGCCGGGGTTGGCGGCGGTCAGGAACAGAATGCGCAGATCGAGATCCAGCACGGTCGAAGTCAGATTCGATTCGCTGGGGCTGGCGATGCTCAGGCTTTTATTGGTTGAACCGTCCATTAGCTTGCTCCGTGGCCGCTGAATACTTTGAAGGGGGTTTTCAACAGAATCTTCAGATCAAGCAGAAGGCTCTGCTCGGCGATGTAGCTGAGGTCCAACTCAACGCGCTGGTCGAAGTCGATGTTGCTGCGTCCGGAGATCTGCCACAGACCGGTCATGCCGGGGTAGATCGCCAGACGCGCGAGGTGATTGTCCTTGTAGCGGTAAGCGTTGAACGAGGTCGGGCGAGGGCCGACCAGGCGCATGTCGCCGGTCACCACGTTGATCAGGTTGGGCAGCTCATCGAGGCTGGTGCGCCGCAGGAAACTGCCGATGCCGGTGACGCGCGGGTCCTTGTCGATCTTGAAGTCGATGGCGTCTGCCCCGTGCTTGTTCAGGTGGCGCAGCGACTCTTTGAGTTCTTCGGCGTTGCTGACCATGGTGCGGAACTTGAACATGCCGAACTTGCGCCCGCGATAACCGGTGCGTTTCTGCACGAACAGCACCGGCCCCGGGCTGGTGAGCTTGATGGCCAGGGCCAGACCCAGCAGCACTGGCGAGATCAGCACGAGAATCGTCAGCGCGCCGAGGCAGGCGACCACCCGATTGGTCCGCGACAGCTGCCATGGGCGGCCGCCATCGCGGCCGCTGAGCCAGCCGCGACCCTGACGGTGGATCGCCGCGTCGAGGCGCATGCGATGTTCCGGGTCGACGCGCTTGTCAGGGCGCATCTGTGCAATCGACACACTTCTTTCATGTCCAGTCATGGCGTCCTCCGCATTCAATCAGCCGCAAGCGGCGCACGGGCAGTGGGGTAGTAGTCGCGGAACCAGGCGATGAAGCGGCCCAGTCCTTCATCCAGTTCTATCCGGGGCTGGAATCCGGTGGCCTGGGCCAGATCGCTGGCCTCGGCGCAGGTGTTGAGCACGTCGCCCGGTTGCAGCGGCAGCAGCTCGACAATGGCTTGCTGATCGAGATGTTTTTCCATCAGCGCGAGGTAGGTTTTCAGCGCGACCGGCTGCTGCCCGCCGATGTTGAACAGGCGCCACGGCGCCATGCTGCTGGCGGGGTCGGGCTGCTCGCGATCCCACTGCGGATTGGCTTGTGGTGGCTGATCGATGAGGCGAGCGATGCTTTCGATGATGTCGTCGATGTAGGTGAAATCGCGCTGGTGGTCGCCGTAATTGAACAGCTTCAGCGGCTCGCCTTCGCTGATCGCCCGGGCGAACTGGATCGGCGACATGTCCGGCCGGCCCCAAGGTCCGTACACGGTGAAAAAACGCAGGCCGGTGCAGGGAATGCCGAACAGATGGCTGTAGCTGTGCGCCATCAGTTCATTGGCTTTCTTGGTCGCGGCGTACAGCGACAGCGGATGGTTGACGCCATCCTTGACCGAGTAAGGCGTGTGTTGATTGGCGCCGTACACCGAACTCGACGAGGCGTAGATCAAGTGCTCGACCGGGTGATGCCGGCAGCTCTCGAGAATGTTCAGGAAACCGTTGAGGTTGCTGTCCAGATACGCCCGTGGATTGTCCAGCGAATAACGCACCCCGGCCTGCGCGGCGAGGTGGATCACCACTTGTGGCAGCTCGCGGGCAAACAGCGCATCGATCGCCGAAGCGTGGGCCAGATCCACCGTGGCCAGCGGAAAATCGCCGACCTGCTCGCGCACCCACTGCACGCGGTCGTGCTTGAGCTGCGGGTCGTAGTAGTGGTTGAAATTGTCCAGGCCGACCACCGAATGCCCGTCGCGCAGCAAGCGCAGGACGCAATGAGCACCAATGAAGCCGGCGGCACCGGTCACCAGAATCTTCATGGCCGCAGCCCTTCAGGGGCGATGTGGCGCAGACCGATGCCGCTGTAATGCAGGCCGGCGGCGGCAACCTGTTCCGGGTTGTACAGGTTGCGCCCATCGATGATTACCTTCGACCGCAGCTTCTCGGCGAGCAGTTCGAAATCGACCACCCGGAAGTTTTTCCACTCGGTGCAGATCACCAGCGCGTCGGCGTCTTCGAGGGTGTCGTCGCGGGTCGCGCACAGGTGCAGGTCGTTGCGGTAGCCGTAGATGCGCCGGCACTCGGACATGGCTTCCGGATCGTAGGCCTGCACGCTGGCGCCTTCGGCCCACAACGCGTCCATCAGATAACGGCTCGGGGCTTCGCGCATGTCGTCGGTGTTCGGTTTGAACGCCAGGCCCCAGACCGCAATCGATTTGCCGGCCAGGCCCTGGGGAAACTGCGCGCGCAATTTGCTGAACAGGATGTGCCGTTGGCTGTCATTGACGTCGGTGACGCTGCGCAGCAATTTCAGCGGCATGCCGTTGTGTTCGGCGGTGTGCAGCAAGGCCCGCAGATCCTTGGGAAAGCACGAGCCACCGAAGCCGCAGCCCGGATAAATGAAGTGGTAGCCGATGCGCGGGTCCGAGCCGATGCCTTTGCGCACCGCTTCGATGTCGGCGCCGAGCAGCTCGGTGAGATTGGCCAGTTCGTTCATGAAACTGATGCGGGTGGCGAGCATCGCGTTGGCCGCGTACTTGGTCAGCTCGGCGCTGCGATTGTCCATGAACATCAGTTTTTCGTGATTGCGGCAGAACGGCGCGTACAGCTCGCTCATCTGCTCGCGGGCAGCGTCGTCGCGGGTGCCGATGATGATCCGGTCCGGGCGCATGCAGTCGGCGAGGGCGCTGCCTTCCTTGAGAAATTCTGGATTGGATACCACGCGCACCTGCAGCTCGGTTTTGCCGCGCAACAGCAATTCGCTGGTGGCCGTGGCCAGAACCTGGTCGGCAGTCCCGACCGGCACCGTGGATTTGATGATCAGCGTGCGATCGGCCTCCATCAGGCCGGCAATTTGCCGGGCGACGTTGAGCACATGGCTGAGGTCGGCAGAGCCGTCTTCGTCCGCCGGGGTGCCGACGGCGATGAAAATCAGCTCGGCGTGAGTCACCGCATCGCTGGCCTGAGTGCTGAACAACAAGCGCCCGGCCTTGATGTTTTCTTCAAGTGTTGCGGACAGGCCTGGTTCACTGATGGGCGGCACCGCTTGTTGCAGTTGTTTGATCTTGTTCGGATCAATATCAATGCATAAAACCCGATGGCCGACATCGGCAAGTGCAGCGGCTTGTATAAGTCCGACATAGCCAGTGCCAAATACGCTCACGTCCATCTGCGCACCTCAATAAAACCAGAAAAGTTAATTACGGATGAGATTGTTAAAGGGGTATAGCGCAGGGTTTGGAAAGCGTGTCAGCAAAATGACATGTTGCACGGGTATAACACTTGAGGCGTTTTTGGCGATTGGCCATCAAGTCATTGCTGCCATTGAATTTGTTGATTTCTTGCAGATTTGTTCAGATTTTATTTAACCGACAGACGGTCTAAGTCCCCGATATTAAAGGCTTTCACCGCTACAGGTGTGTCAGATTTGAGTCACCGTTTTTTTGACGCTTTCCCCGCCTATCAGTCATTTCTTGCGCTTTGATGGCCGGGTGCTAGTGTCAGGTTCTGACCGACAAACCTTTGACATTTGCCCTTTTCCGATCACCGGTATCGCCATGTTCAAATACGCCAAGGAACTGCTCTTAGTTGCCCATCTGTTGCTCTTTTCCGACTATTACGTGGATCGGTTAAATGCTATCGGGTGGGGTTTCAATGTACTTGTTTTTGGCGCGATGTTTTTGGCGCTTACTTTCGCGTTATATCTAACTGCCTATATACGTCAGGCTCTCGTTCGACATGCATTCGCATTAACAATGTTTGCCGCAGCGGTTTTTTTTGATGTTTACACACGGGTTACCGCGGATTACCTGAGGTACAGCGATTTCGTTTCGCTGGTGTACTCCGGCGGCTTCATTCAGGAAGCGGCCTATCAGTATCGCGATGCGATCCTGCGCGCGGTGCTCAGTGGCTTGCTGCTGTTGTTCGGCATCGGACTCAAGCCGCGTCATGCGCTGTTCATACCCAACACGTTGCGGGTAGCGGCGCCCCTCGTCGGCGTATTGATGCTCAGCGGATTGTTGTTTCTACGAGCGGGTGAGGGCGCACGTGGGTTGCCGATCATGTACACGCCGCTGGCCTACCTGAACCTGTTTGCCTACGAGGCGCTGCACGATACCGTTGGCCCCCGTGAAGCGGTGACGCTTGCGCGCGCCACGCCCGCCGTCGGCCATGACATTGTGCTGATCATCGACGAAAGCATTTCCGGCAATTACCTCGACATCAACGCGCCGTTCGGCGTGCACAGCAACCTCAAGCAAGCGCCGGCCGGGGTCGATGTCTTCAACTTTGGTTATGCCGCGTCCATTGCCAACTGCAGCGCCGACACCAACGTCACCTTGCGCTACGGCGGCACCCGCGCCGACTACAGACGCATCAACAGCACGTTGCCGTCGATCTGGCAGTACGCGAAAAAGGCCGGGCTCGGCACGGTCTACATCGACGCCCAGCGCACCGCCGGCAACCTGCAGAACCTGATGACCGCCGCCGAGAAAAACGACATCGACAGTTTCGTGCAATTCGACCAGACCAGCGTGCGCGACCGCGACATGGCGGCAGCGGCGAAGCTGATCGAACTGCTCAACGACAATCGCCCCGAGCTGATCGTGATCAACAAGGTCGGCGCGCATTTTCCGGTGCATGACAAGTACCCGGACGCGTTCATGGCCTACCGGCCAACGCTGCCCCGCGGACAGTTCACCGAAGTCGCCGACACTGGCGAACGCAACGGTTTCAACGGCCAGCCGGATGACTGGGTGCTGTATCGCAACGCCTACAAGAACACGCTGTTGTGGAACGTCGGCGAGTTCTTCGCCCGGGTGTTTGCCCAGGCCAACCTGAACAATGCGCTGCTGATTTACACCTCCGATCATGGCCAGGATCTGCATGAGCGCGGCAACCCGGGCTTGAATACTCATTGCGGCGGCGACCCGGTGGAAGAGGAGGGGCTGGTGCCGCTGGTGGTGATCCAGGGTCGTGGATTGCAGACGCCGGACTGGGCGGCGAATCTGCCGGCAAACAAGGACCGCTCCAGCCACTACAACATCTTCCCGACGCTGTTGCAGGTGATGGGCTACGACTTGGGCGCAATCGAAGCGGTGTATGGCAAACCGCTAAGCGTGCCGACGGCGGATGAGTTCACTTTCAACTACCGCTTCAATGCGCGGTTGGGGGCCAAGCCCGAGTGGAAACATATCGATCTGGGCAGCATCGTGACGCCGGAGCGGGCGCCGGCGAGTGTGGCTTCGGGGCAGTGAGTTCTGGATTGCTCGGGCGGGCCTCTTCGCGAGCAGGCTCGCTCCCACAGGGGATTGCATTCCAGGGGCGGGAACGAGCCTGCTCGCGAACAAGTCGGGACAGGCTGCGACAGTCTCAACCCTTGTTGAACCGCGCCCGATACTCCCCAGGCGCGCACCCCAGCCAGCGCGCGAAAGCCCGGTTGAATCCCTGCACATCGCTGTAACCCAAGCGATCCGCCACTTCGACCAGCTCCAGCGCCACGGACTGCAACAAGTCCTCGGCCCGATAGCGGCGATGCTCATCAAGCAGTTCGCTGAAAGTCCAGCCCAACGCCTTCAAACGCCTTGCCGCCGTGCGCTCAAGCACATGCTGTGTAGCACAGAACTGCTGCCAATCCGCTGAAGCCAGATCTTCGATCAGATAATCGCTCAGCTGTCCGAGCAAGGTCGATTCACTGAAACATCGGGTTTGTTCCAGCAGATCGACAAGCGTTGTTTCCAATGCCGGATTGCCCGGTGTCAACGGCATCACGAACAGCTGAGGATCCAGAAAAATCGCCGCCCATGACTGCTCTGCGCTCACCGGGGTTCGCAACGCCGATACATATTCCTCGCGGCTGGCCGACACCAGCGCCACACCCAGCACCGGATCACGATTCACGCCGCTGGCGAGCAACTTGCGCCGCACCAGACTGCAAAGGCTGACGAGGATGTAATCGGTCAGCGCCGCCGGAGCACCAAGACTGCCGGCTTCGACCAAGCGCAGTGTTACGCCGCCATCTTCACGCAGGATTTGCACACGGAAGTGTCCGTTGAAAAACGCAAAGTACTCGGCGAAAAACTCACAGGCACGTTCCAGCGACACGGCGACATCGAACAGATAGGTCAGTCCATTGGTGGCCGTCGAAACGAAGCGTTCACCCGCCGCCAGACCGATCAGTGGATCGCCGCTCTGTTCCACGGCAAACGCCCAGAAGCGCCGCGACATCAGCAGCGGCATGCGCGTGAACGGCGTGCGCAGATCGAACAGGCTGCGGCGCAGTTGTGCTTCGATTGCGCCTTGGCTAATGCCGCGCGCGAGCAATTCTTCAATGGCCGGCAGCAGGGTCGGCGCGTAAAAAGCGTTAACGGATTGCGGATGGGTTTTGCTCATGTTCTGCGCGCGTCTCCCGTCGCTCCGTTAGCCGCCAGCAACCGCTGATCGACGCTGAGGATCGCCTCGATCATCGCCCGCGCTGCTGGCGTCAGGGTAAAACCGGCGCGGCTGACGATGCCATAACCCAGTTGCAGCGCCGGCTCGTCATGGGGGACGTCGACAAAGTCGAGCAGCTCGATCAGGCCGCGATCAAGTTGTTCACGCAAGGCCTCCAGCGTGGCCAGCCCCACCGCGTCGGAGCGCAGCACTACGCGCTGGATCGCGTCGAATTGCGCGCACTCGACGCTCGGGTTGAAGTCCTGCTCACCAAGGATATCGGCGAGCACCTTGCGGATCATCGGTGGAATGCGCGTGCCGACGATCGGGTAATCGAGCAGGGCGCGCAATCGCAGGTCTCGTTGCGCGAGGAGCGGATGGCCGGCGCGACAGAAAAACCGTCCCGGCCGCGTGCGCAGCAGGTGCACCTGATACTGCGGATCGCTGACAAAGTGCCGCGCGTCCGCGACGAAAAACTCGATCTGCTGCTCGCGCAACCACAGCGTCAATTGCTGCCAGTCGCCCTGATGAAACCGCGTGCGAATCGCCGGATGCGCATCAATGAAGTCGGCCAGCGCTTCCGGCACCAGCACCTGCGCCGGATACGGACCGCAACCGAATTGCAGTTCGCCGCCGGTGAGGCCGTTGTATTGCGTCAATTCGTTGTGCAGCGCCTGACTGCCAGCGAGCAGGCGCCGCGCATGTTGCAGCACCAGCTCGCCTTGACCGGTCAGGCGAAATTCGCGGCTGCTGCGCTCGACCAGCGCGCAGTCAAGGTCACGCTCCAGAGTCTGGATGCTGCGGCTGAACGCCGGTTGGCTGAGGTTGATCGCCTCGGCGGCGCGACCGAAGTTGCGGTAATCAGCGAGGGCGACCAAGTGGCGAAGCTGGCGAAGATCCATCATGCGTCTCCTGCATTTTGCGGATACTTTTAATGCATTGGATCGATAGCACGTCCGCTGGCATAAGTACACGCCTGTTCTTCGATGGCACGCCTTCATGTCTCAGTCTCTGTTCGCCTCCAGCGCGTTCACCCGCACGATTCTCGCGCATGCTCGCCAGTCCGGACTGTGCCCGCAACGCTTGATGGCGCGCGTGGGGATCTGCCCGTCAGTGCTCGCCGGGCAGCATCAATTGATCGCCGCACAAGCGGTTGAACAGTTGTGGCGTGAGTGTGAATGGTCAGGGGTAGCGCCGACGTTTGGCTGTGAACTGGCCGACGGAATGGCGACCGATTGCCTGCAAGGGCTGAATATTTTGCTCGACTCGTCCGCGACCTTGCGGGCCAGTCTGAAGTGCTTCATCGACTGCTTGCCAAGGGTGATCAATTACGTTGCGGTGGAACTCGTCGAGGCGGGCGACGTGGCTCATTTGCGCCTGCGTTCGCAGCAGGGGCAGTTGCATCATTTCGCTCTGGATGCGGCAGTGATAACGCTGGTGCGCAACATTGCCCGTCGATTGGGCGGGGCGCCTGGAGATTTGTTTGTGAGTGTCAGCCTGCGCCCGGCGCAATTGGCCGGTGGCTGGCTGCGTAGAGTGGGTATCGCGGTGGAGCAGGGCGAACATCTGTGCCTGACCTTGCCGCGCTCCAGGCTCGATCAGGCCTTGCTGGGCGCCAACACGTTTCTGCACCAGAGCATGCTGCGTCACTGGCACGCTGAAAGTCGCGCACCTGCGCGTGAGGACAATCTATCGATGGCGCGGCACTGGCTGACGGCGGGTGATCAACCGATCGAACGGATAGCTGAGCGGCTGGGTTATCGCCAGCCGAGCAACTTTATCCGCGCGTTTCGCAAACAGTTCGGGATTACGCCGAAGCAGTTTCGGTTGAATCCGGGGCAGGTTTGTTGAAAGCAGAATTGAGGTGATTGATCGTTATTGAGGGTGTGCCAGCAAGATTTACCCCCTCACCCCAGCCCTCTCCCCCAAGGGGGCGAGGGGGAAAGGGAGCCGATCTTCATGGCGGTCGGAATCTGAGTTCAATTCGGTATCCCACGTCGGCGTATCTCGTACATCCAACACGGTCAGTCCCCTCTCCCTCCGGGAAGGGGGCTTATGAATCATGGGAGCTGATGTGCGTGTTATTCAAAATTGCATTCAACTCGTTATCCCACGTCGGCGTATCTCGTACATGCAACTCGGTCGGTCCCCTCTCCCTCCGGGAGAGGGCTAGGGTGAGGGGCTTTTGACTTAAGGCGTGACGATATTGAACTGCGGCCCGAACGTATCCAGGCTGCCCATCAATAATCCGAATTTCTGACCATTGCCCTGCAACTTCACCAGTCCTTTTTGCATCGCCGTCGGGAAGTCCAATTGTTTCAGGCTGATCTTCTCCAGCGTATCGCGGCTCAGGCTTACCCTCGCATCCGCCGCCGGATTCAGACCGGCGCGGTGAGTCAGCACGCCGTTGCGCAAGGTCAGGGTGAAATCCTTTTGCACATCGTCGAACGTCCAGTTCAGCGTCAGGTCATGGGCCACGGCTTTGTCACTGTCCAGGCGTACCGCGAGGTAATCGAAGAACATTTCCGGACTCATCGCCCTGACCATATCCACCGATACGGTATTGGCTGACTGCGGCGGCACGCCGTTGCGCAGCTCCATCGCACCGGTCAGGTACATGTTGCGCCAGGTGGCGTTCTCGCTTTGATAACCCAACTGCTCCAGCGTCTCGGCTTGAGCGTTGCGGGCATCCGCGTTGTCCGGATCGGCGAACAGCAACTGGTTGCCCAACTGCGCGGCCCATCGGTAGTCAGCGCTGGCCATCGCACTGCGCATTTTCTCCAGCACCGACGCGGCACCGCCCATGGCCTCGACCGAGCGTTTAGCCGCATCGACCGGCGGTAGCGGGTTGAGGTTGGCCGGGTTGCCGTCGTAGAAACCCATGTAGCGCTGATACACCGCGCGCGTATTGAAACTCAGCGAGCCGTAATAGCCACGGGTGTACCACTTCTGATCGAGCGAGCCGGGCAGCTTCTTGATTGCTTCGGCAATTTCCAGCGGCGTCAGGCCCTGGTTGAGCAAGTGCAGGGTGCGGTCGTTGATGAACGCGTACATGTCACGCTGATCGGCGAGCAGAGTACGAATCCGCTCGCCACCCCAGGTCGGCCAGTTGTGCTGAGCGAACAGCACGTCCGCCTTGTCGCCGTAGCGGGCCAGACTGTCATCGAGGTATTGCGACCAGGCTTTGGCATCACGCACCTGCGCACCGCGCGGGGTGAGGATGTTGTGCATCATCTGCGTGGCGTTTTCGGCCATGCACAAGGCTTTCAGCTGCGGTAGATAAAGGTTCATTTCCGCTGGCGCTTCGGTGCCCGGGGTCAGCTGGAATTCGACTTGCAGGCCAGCGATGGTGCGGGTTTCCAACGGCTCGGCAATCAGATCGGTAGGCGCGATCAGTGTGACCGTGCCACCGCTGGGCGCGCTCTTGCCGAGGCCAGCGTCGACCTGGCCTTTTTCACTGCGCGGCAACAGGCTGCCGAATTGGTACTGCGCGCGGCGGCTCATGGCGTTGCCGGCCATGACGTTTTCGCTCATGACGTGTTCCATGAAGCCGACCGGCGCGTAGACCTTGACCTTGCCGGACTTGACATCGGCCTCGTCGATCACCCCGCGCACGCCGCCGAAATGATCGACATGGGTGTGGCTGTAGATCACCGCGACGACCGGTTTGCGCGGCCGATTGGCGTAGTACAGGTCCAGCGCCGTCCTGGCGGTTTCGGCCATGGTCAGCGGATCGATGATGATCAGCCCGTCGTCACCTTCGATGATGGTCATGTTGGCCAGGTCGAGGCCGCGCACCTGATACAGCTTGGGGCTGACCTCGAACAGACCGGCGTGGGCATTGAGCTGGGCCAGTCGCCACAGGCTTGGATTGACCGATTCCGGCGCCTTGTCTTTGGCGAGGAAATCATAGGCATTGACGTTCCAGATGACTTTGCCGGCAGCGTCCTTGATCTGACCCTTGAAGGGTGCGATCAGGCCTTTGCTGACGGATTCGAAATCGGTGCGGTCGCTGAAAGGCAGGGTTTGCAGGACGGCAGCGTTGCTTGCGGCGGTTTGCATGCTCGGCGCCACCGCACCGTCAGCAGCGAGCAACGGTTGGCTCAGGCAAGCGGTGATCAGGCAGGTCAGCAGGCCGCGCGGGCTCAGGATGAAACGGGGCATGGGTGTCTCCGGTTTTTTATCGTTATGGCCGAACAGCCAGCAGCGTAGGGCGCGTCCCGGCGTTGGCGATGATCATCAGCGGACAAAAACCATTCAGGGCCGCTATCCTAGGCCCAGGTTCACTGATCGGGTTTGCCCATGCTTGAGGTTCGCGACGTTTTCAAAAGCTATGCCACGCCACAGGGATTGTTGCCGGTGCTGCAAGGCGTCGACCTGACGCTGAAGGCCGGTGGCAGCCTCGCGCTGATGGGCGAATCGGGCAGTGGCAAAAGCACGCTGCTGCATTTGGTGGCGGGGCTGGACAAGGTCGACAGCGGCAGCATTCGCAGCGGCGAACATCGCCTGGAAGCCATGAGCGAAGCGCAACTGGCGAACTGGCGGCGCACGGAAATTGGTCTGGTGTTTCAGCAGTTCAACCTGATCGGCAGCCTGCGCGTGGAAGACAACCTTGCCTTTCAGGCGCGCCTCGCCGGGCGCCATGAGCCGCGCTGGCAAGCGCATCTGGTGCAGCGTCTGGGTCTGGGCGATCTGCTCTCGCGGTATCCCGAGCAACTCTCTGGCGGCCAGCAGCAACGAGTCGCATTGGGCCGCGCATTGGCTTCGCAGCCGAAATTGCTCTTGGCCGATGAACCCACCGGCAGCCTCGATGAAGCGACCAGCGATGAAGTGCTGCGGCTGTTGCTGGAATTGCTCGATGACACGCCGACGACTTTGTTGATGGTCACTCACAGTCAGCGCGTTGCGGCACGTCTGGCTCAGCGCGTGGTGTTGTCGAACGGACGGGTCGCCTGATGATCTGGCGGCAAACCCTGCGCGCGCTGCTCAGCCACTGGCGGCGTCATCCCGTACAGTTTTTCAGTGTGCTGACCGGGCTGTGGCTGGCCACCAGTCTGCTCACTGGCGTCGAGGCGCTGAACAGTCAGGCGCGCGACAGCTACGCGCGGGCCAGCCAGATGATCGGCGGTGAACCACAGGCCAGCCTGAGCACGCCGAATGGGGCATTGTTTCCCCAGCGCTGGTTTATCGAATTGCGCCGTCAGGGCTGGCCGGTGTCGCCGGTGTTGCAGGGCCGGCTGACGCTCAAGGGCCACGAAGACCAGCGGATTCAAGTGATGGGCATCGAGCCGGTGTCGCTGCCGTCGGATTCCGCGGTAGCCGGGCAGGCGATGCCGATCGAGCGCATCGTCGAATTTTTCAGCCCGCCGGGCAGCACCTGGATTTCCCCGGACACGATGCAAATGCTCGGCTTGCGCGAAGGCGATACACCGCAAACCGTGAACGGCCAGACCCTGCCGCCGCTGCTCGCGCAGAAGGACATGGCGCCGGGCCTGTTACTGGTCGACATCGGCGCAGCGCAAAGACTGCTCGACCAACCCGAGCAATTGTCGCGACTGCTGCTGCCCAAGGACTTTCATCAAGAATTACCAGCGAGTTTCACCGATCGCTTGCAGCTCAAAAGCAGCGGCGAAGAAAACAATCTCGCGCGGCTGACCGAGAGCTTTCACCTCAATCTTGATGCCCTTGGATTTTTGTCATTTCTGGTCGGCCTGTTCATCGTCCACGCTGCCATCGGCCTCGCTCTGGAACAGCGCCGAGGCTTGCTGCGCACGTTGCGTGCCTGTGGCGTCAGTGCACGAATGCTGATCGCGTGTCTGGTGGTTGAACTGGGTGTGCTGGCGCTGATCGGTGGATTGTTCGGTGTGATCAGCGGCTATTGGCTGGCCAGCGTGCTGCTGCCGGACGTCGCCGCCAGCCTGCGCGGTCTGTATGGCGCGGAAGTGGCGGGGCAGTTGCGTTTGAGCCCCTGGTGGTGGTTCAGCGGCATCGGTCTGAGCCTGCTTGGCGCCTTGCTGGCCGGGGCCAATAGTCTGCTGCGGGCGGCGCGCCTGCCGTTGCTGGCGGTGGCTGATCCGCAGGCCTGGCATCAGCAATATTCGCGCTGGTTGCGTCGGCAGGGTTGGCTGGCGACGGCACTGCTGGCGATTGCGCTGACGGCGCTGATCTGGGGCGACAGCCTGAGCAGCGGCTTCGTGCTGATGGCCGGGCTGTTGCTCGGTGCCGCGCTGGCCTTGCCGGTGTTGCTCAGCGCGTTGTTGAACCCGTTGCTTGGGCGTAGTCGGTCGGTGCTCGGCCAATGGTTTCTCGCCGACTGCCGCCAGCAACTGCCAGCCCTGAGTCTGGCGCTGATGGCGCTGTTGTTGGCGCTCGCCGCCAATATCGGCGCCGGCAGCATGACCGCCGGTTTTCGCCAGACCTTCAACGACTGGCTCGAACAACGCCTGAGCGCCGAGCTGTACATCAACCCGGCCAATCCGGCGCAGGCCCGCGAGATGCACAGTTGGCTCAAGCAGCAGCCCAACGTGACCGCTGTGCTGCCCAACTGGCAGGTTTCGGTGACACTGCAAGGCTGGCCGGCCGATGTCTACGGCATCATCGACCACTCGTACTATCGCCAGCATTGGCCGTTGCTCGACAGCAGTGGCAGCGATCCGTGGGGCAAACTGGCCACGGATGATGCGGTGATGCTCAGCGAACAACTGGCACGACGCCTGAAGTTGCGGCCGGGCGAGCATCTGAACATTCCCACGCCAAACGGCACGTGGTCGCCGCGCATCGTCGGCATCTACGCCGACTACGGCAATCCGAAAGGGCACGTGCTGATCAGCAGTGAGCACCTGTTGCGCGGCTGGCCGCAACTCACGCCCAACCGCTTCAATTTGCGAATCGACCCAGCGCAGATTCCGGCGCTGCTCAACGCCTTGCAGGCGCGTTTTGCGCTGGATGACAACCGCATCGTCGATCAGGCGCGGCTCAAGGGCTGGTCGGTGCAGGTCTTCGAACGCACCTTTGCCGCGACGGCGGCGTTGAACAGCCTGACCTTGGCCGTGGCTGGCGTGGCGCTGTTCATCAGTCTGCTGACCCAGAGCCAGAGTCGCCTCAGTCAACTCGCACCGCTGTGGGCGCTGGGCGTGACGCGCAAACAATTGATGCTGCTCAACCTCGGCCAGACCTGGCTGCTCGCCGTATTGACGTTGCTGTTGGCGCTGCCGCTGGGCATTGCTTTGGCATGGTGCCTGGATGCGGTGATCAATGTGCAGGCATTCGGCTGGCGCTTGCCGTTGCGGGTGTTTCCGTTGCAGTTGTTGCAACTGATGGGCCTGGCGTTGCTGGCGACTCTGTTGGCTTCGGCATGGCCGCTGTATTCGCTGTACCGCACGCAACCGGCGGACTTGCTGAGGACGTTTGCCCATGAGGACTAAATGGCTCGTGCTGATGATTGCACTGCTGCTCGGTGGCTGCGATCAGCCTGCACCCGAGGAAAAGGGTTTTGCCGGCATGGGCGATCAGGCGCAATCCTTCACCCCGGTGGTGCCCGGTCGGGTGTTCAGCTTCCCCGCCGATCACGGCGCGCATGATGGTTTTCGCATCGAGTGGTGGTACGTCACCGCCAATCTCAAGGATCAGCAGGGCAATGATTTCGGTGTGCAATGGACGCTGTTTCGCAGCGCCCTGAAACCCGTCGCCGAGCAGGCCGGTTGGGGCAACCAAACGATCTGGCTGGGCCATGCGGCAGTCACTTCGCCCTCGGTGCATCACGCCGCCGAGCGCTACGCCCGGGGCGGAGTAGGCCAGGCCGGCGTGCGCCTGGCGCCGTTCGAAGCGTGGATCGATGACTGGATGTTTGCCAGTCAGGCGCAGGATCCGTTGCGCGATATGCAACTCAGTGCTCGTGACAAGAAATTCGCTTATCAACTGCGCCTCACCTCAAGCCGCCCGCTGGTGCTGCAAGGCGACAACGGTTTCAGCCAGAAATCCGAAGAAGGTCAGGCCTCGTATTACTACAGCCAGCCGTTTTTTCAGGCCAGCGGTACGCTGCAGATCGACGGCCAGACCTACACCGTCAGCGGCCCGGCATGGCTCGATCGCGAGTGGAGCAGTCAGCCACTCACCGCCAATCAAACTGGCTGGGACTGGTTCTCGCTGCATCTGGACAGCGGCGAACATGTGATGCTTTACCGCATGCGGCAGAAGGACGGCGCGCCTTATCTGACCGGCACCTGGATCGCCGCTGACGGGCAGATTCAGACATTGCACAGCGAGCAGATCAGCCTTGTGCCGCAGGATACGGCCAAGGTGGCTGATCGACCGATGCCGGTGAAATGGTCGATCCGCATTCCCGACAAGCAACTCGATATCAGCGTTGACGCGATCAACCGCAATGCGTGGATGGATTTGCGTATTCCGTATTGGGAGGGGCCGGTGAAGATTGGTGGCAGCCATCCTGGCCAGGGCTATCTGGAAATGACCGGGTATTAACGGTAGGTGCAGTTTCCCTGTGGGAGCGAGCTTGCTCGCGAAGGCTTTTTGTCGAGCGATGATTTGTTCTGCTTGACCGGGTACATATCCGTTGCTGCGGTAACGGCTGCTTAGGGTTTCGCCCTTACGGCGACTTACTTTTTTACAAGCGCCAAAAAAAGTAAGCAAAAAACGCTAGCTCCTACGTTCGGCCCTCGCAGGCTCGGGTTCCTTCGCTGCGGGATCGATCCGGGCGCAGCGGCTACGGTTTGCTTCGCTGCACCTCCTTCCGCTGTGTCTGGCTTCGCCAGACGGTCGCTGCGCTCCCACGCCCGGATCAATCCCTCCACTCAGCCTTCCGACGTCGCCGGTGGATCAAGATCAAGATCAAGAGCAGGCGAGCTGACACTCGGCCTATAGGTGAACGTGGGACTGTAGGAGCTGCCGAAGGCTGCGATCTTTTGCTTTTGCTCTTGCTCTTGCTCTTGTAGGAGTGAGCCTGCTCGCGATAGCTATCTCAAAAACACCGATGAATTACAGCTTAACCCCAATCCCTGTGGGAGCTGGCTTGCCAGCGATGGCGTCAGCAAGGTCGCCACTAATCAAACCGCTCGGAACTCTCCCTTCGCCAATAGGCTCTACCCAGAAACCCGCCATTTTCGGACTCACCCATGAGCGACGACGTGCAACTCCCAGACCTCAACACCTGGCAACGCCTGTTCGACGATCAGACTCTTTGGCAGCAATCGCCCGACGCTCACTATTTCGATCTGCAGCGCATCGCCGATGACCTGCTCGGCCAAGGCGCGATTGATCTTGAGCAATGGCAGTTGTTGCGCGCCAAAGCCGATGATCTGCACAAGCAGTCACCCGAGGTCAACGTCGCCCGCGAACTCGACGATCCCGAAGCCTGAGGACTTCTGCCATGAATAAGACCATCAACCAGAACGACAATCCCGACGAACCGCGCCCGGCCGGCGAAACCGAACGCGATAACGATGCGCTGCGCCCGACCGATCCCAAGCAGCGGCAGGACAGCGGCAAAGGCACGCCGAGTGGCGAATCCACTGCGCAGGACACCGCCAAGCCGCACACCCGAGGGCCACAAACTCAAGTCAAGCCCTGAACAGCGTCTATGCTCACTGGCACGCCCGCCGCTGAAGTCGTTTCAGTGGCGGGCGTCGCCATTTCATCACAGGGAAAGTAATGCATATGAAGCTCGACGCTCTGGCCAAGGCCATCACTCTCGCAACGCTGCTTTCTGTCACGAGTTTCGGCGCTCTGGCTGCCGACATTCCGTTATCCGCCGTCGTTGAGGCCGATTCCGTTACCACCAAAGTGCTCGCCGTCGACCCGGCCAATCACCAGGTCGTGCTGGAAGGCCCCGAGGGACGTCAGGTCCACGTTCAGCTCAGCGACAAAGCGAAAAACCTCGCCAAACTTAAAGTTGGCGATTCGGTGACGATCGAGGTGCAGCGATCTGTCGCCGCTTATCTCGATACGGATGTGGATAAAGGTCTGCCAGGCACCACCGAGCGTACCGGCGAACTGCGCAAGGCCCCGGGCAGCGATAACCCTGGTGGCGAGGCTTATCGTCAGGTTCAGGTGCAGCTG
>NZ_JBAWKM010000020.1:0-125354 GCF_037095675.1 Pseudomonas sp. CCNWLW23
TGCGTAACTCTTTGAATCTCAAGGAGTTTTCCGTTTCGACTGCGCCGGAAGTGGGGCGAATTATAGACCTCTGGAATTCGCCGTCAACCCCCAATTTCAACTTTATTCAGATTTCAGCGTAATACGTGCAAAAGCCTTCTTGCCGGCCTGGCAAACGTGAGTCGCGCCCAGTGCATATATAAAGGAGCGATCAACCACCTCACCATCGACACGCACGCCGCCAGCCGCCAACAGATCTCGCGCCGCCGCTGAGTTCTTCACCAAGCCAGCCTTATTAAGGACAGCAGCGATCGGCATATCCTCAACCGAAGACAGTTCGATCTCAGGCAAGTCATCTGGAAGCTCGCCATCCTTCATGCGGTTGCCGGCGCCTCGGTGAGCATTCGCCGCAGCTTCTTCACCATGGAAGCGCGCAACGATCTCTTCAGCCAGCTTGATTTTGATGTCGCGTGGATTCGCTCCAGCTTCGACGTCAGCCCGGAAGGCGTTGATCTCATCCATCGAGCGAAAGCTGAGCAACTCGAAGTAACGCCACATCAGCGCATCCGGGATGGAAACCAGCTTGCTGTACATAACGCCTGGTGCTTCCTGAATACCGACATAGTTGCCCAGCGACTTGGACATCTTCTTCACGCCATCCAGACCTTCCAGCAATGGCATGGTCAGAATGCACTGTGCCTCCTGCCCATACCCACGCTGCAACTCACGCCCCATCAGCAAATTGAATTTCTGATCGGTACCGCCCAGCTCGACATCGGCGCGCAGCGCGACCGAGTCATAACCCTGAACCAGCGGATAGAGGAACTCGTGAATAGCGATCGGCTGGTTGGTGGTATAGCGCTTGTCGAAGTCATCGCGCTCGAGCATGCGAGCAACGGTGTATTGCGAAGTCAGGCGAATGAAATCCGCCGGCCCCATCTTGTCCATCCAGGTGGAGTTGAAGGCAACTTCGGTTTTCGCCGGATCAAGGATTTTGAAAACCTGAGTCTTGTAAGTCTCGGCATTTTCCAGAACCTGCTCACGCGTCAGTGGCGGACGCGTGGCGCTCTTGCCACTCGGATCACCGATCATCCCGGTGAAGTCACCTATAAGGAAGATCACCTGGTGCCCCAGTTCCTGAAACTGACGCAGCTTATTAATAAGCACGGTATGCCCAAGATGCAGATCCGGAGCGGTAGGGTCGAAACCAGCCTTGATACGCAGCGGTTGGCCGCGCTTGAGCTTCTCGACCAGCTCGGACTCGACCAATAGTTCTTCCGCACCACGTTTAATCAGCGCTAGCTGCTCTTCAACCGACTTCATAACAGACCCGCAAGGCTCAGATTCAAAGGGAACCAACCATACAAGAACGCGCACCAATTACAAGTTTTGCCCGGCGCACGGACACCAATCCACAGACCCGAGGTCTGTAGACTTGCTTCAGCGATGATTTGGTTATATTTTATACAGTTATTTCATCTTCATCATGTCATTCATCTTTTCCAATTCATCTATTTCAAAGTCAAAAATTACCTATGACCACAGAACCGTCTAAAGCGCCCCCGCTTTACCCGAAGACCCACCTGCTCGCCGCAAGTGGAATCGCCGCCCTTCTCAGCCTGGCGCTGCTGGTATTTCCCTCCAGCGATGTTGAAGCCAAAAAGACGACTCTGAGTCTTGAACTGGAAAGTCCTGCGGAACAACTGACACAAGATCAAGACGCTGCTGATGCGGCTCAAGCCACAAACGAGCCCGCAGCTTCGCCGTTCGCACAAATCGAAAACAGCGACGGAAACACCGCACAAACCGCTGAAACCGCGCCAACACCTGTGGCGCCTGCTGAGAAACCAAAAGAGCCTGGGCACCGCGAGGTCGTGGTTTCCAAAGGCGATACGCTGTCTACCCTGTTTGAAAAAGTCGGCCTACCGGCAGCCTCCGTGCACGAAATACTGGCTAGCGACAAGCAAGCCAAGCAGTTCAGCCAACTCAAGCGCGGTCAGAAACTCGAATTCGAACTCAGCCCGGAAGGCCAGTTGACCAGCCTGCACAGCAAAGTCAGCGACGTTGAAACCATTACTTTGACCAAGAACGATAAGGGCTATTCGTTCAACCGAGTGACTGCCAAGCCAACCGTTCGCACTGCCTACGTCCACGGTGTCATCAACAGCTCACTGTCGCAGTCCGCAGCCCGCGCCGGCCTTTCTCACAGCATGACCATGGATATGGCCAGCGTCTTTGGCTACGACATCGACTTCGCGCAGGACATTCGTCAAGGCGACGAATTCGATGTGATCTACGAGCAGAAAGTCATCAACGGTAAGGCGGTCGGCACCGGCCCGATCCTGTCGGCGCGTTTCACCAACCGCGGGAAGACTTACACCGCTGTTCGCTACACCAACAAACAAGGCAACAGCAGCTATTACACTGCCGATGGCAACAGCATGCGCAAGGCCTTCATCCGTACGCCGGTTGACTTCGCCCGCATCAGCTCGAAGTTCTCCATGGGCCGTAAGCACCCTATCCTCAACAAGATCCGCGCGCACAAAGGTGTCGACTATGCAGCGCCGCGAGGCACGCCGATCAAGGCTGCCGGTGACGGCAAAGTGTTGCTGGCCGGTCGTCGTGGTGGTTACGGCAACACCGTGATCATTCAGCACGGCAACACTTACCGTACGCTCTATGGCCATATGCAGGGCTTTGCCAAAGGCGTGAAAACCGGTGGCAGCGTCAAGCAAGGTCAAGTCATTGGCTACATCGGTACAACTGGCCTTTCCACCGGCCCGCATTTGCACTATGAGTTCCAGGTCAACGGCGTTCACGTCGATCCGCTGGGCCAGAAGCTGCCGATGGCCGATCCGATCGCCAAGTCCGAACGCGCGCGCTTCCTCGCGCAGAGCCAGCCGTTGATGGCGCGCATGGATCAAGAGAAGGCTACCATGCTGGCTTCGAGCAAGCGCTAAGCCATGGCCCTGTATATCGGTGTGATGTCCGGAACCAGTCTCGACGGGCTGGACATCGCCCTGATCGAGCAGACCTCGGCGATCAAACTGATCGCCACCCACTACCTGCCAATGCCTGACTCCCTGCGCGCCGAGCTGCTTGGCTTGTGCGCCAGCGGCCCCGACGAGATCGCCCGTTCGGCGATTGCCCAGCAACACTGGGTCGAACTTGCTGCGTCAGGCATCCACGCCCTCCTCGCGCAACAACAGCTTGAGCCCGAAGCCATCCGCGCCATCGGCAGCCACGGTCAGACCATTCGCCATGAGCCGGCGCGCGGGTTTACCGTGCAGATCGGTAATCCAGCCCTGCTGACTGAGTTGACCGGTATTACCGTCGTCAGCGATTTCCGCAGTCGCGATGTCGCAGCGGGTGGCCAAGGTGCGCCTCTGGTGCCAGCCTTTCACGAAGCGTTGTTTGAAGAGCGTACTGGTAACCAGGCAGTCTTGAATGTCGGCGGATTCAGCAATCTCAGCCTGATTGAGCCGAACAAACCTGTAGCCGGTTTCGACTGCGGACCGGGGAATGTTCTGATGGACGCCTGGATTCACCGGCAACGGGGCGAGAACTATGACCGGGACGGCAAATGGGCTGCGATCGGCAAGGTTGAACCAGCCCTGCTCACGGCACTGCTCAGCGACCCGTTCTTCGTCACCAAAGGCCCGAAGAGTACCGGCCGGGAAGTCTTCAATCTGCCATGGCTGGAACAGCATCTTTCGAACCTGCCAACCTTCGCAGCCGAAGACGTTCAGGCCACGCTGCTCGAACTGACGGCGCTGACCATCGTCGAGTCGCTACAAAGCGCTCAATCGGACACTCAGGAATTGCTGGTTTGTGGCGGCGGCGCGCACAACGCGACGCTGATGAGACGTCTGGCGGATCTGCTGCCAAATACCCAAGTCGCCAGCACCGCAACTCACGGCGTTGACCCTGACTGGGTAGAAGCCATGGCCTTCGCCTGGCTGGCTCATTGCTGCCTCGAAGGCATCGCCGCCAATCGGCCAAGCGTCACCGGCGCTCGCGGGCTGCGCGTACTCGGCGCCATCTACCCGGCATAAACTTCAGATACAAAAACGCCGCAGAACCGAAAGGCTCTGCGGCGTTTTGTTGTGTGCGCTGAAGCGCGATCAGATCGAGAACGACGAACCACAACCACAAGTCGTTGTGGCATTCGGGTTCTTGATCACGAAGCGCGAACCTTCCAGACCTTCCTGATAATCCACCTCGGCACCGGCCAAGTACTGGAAGCTCATCGGATCGACCACCAGGCTCACGCCTTCGCGCTCGACGATGGTGTCGTCATCGGCCACGTCCTCATCGAAGGTGAAACCGTATTGAAACCCTGAACAACCGCCGCCCGTAACAAATACGCGCAGCTTCAAGCGATCATTCCCCTCTTCATCGACCAGGCTCTTCACCTTGTGCGCAGCACCTTGAGTGAATTGCAAAGCCGTGGGGGTGAAGGATTCGACGCTCATGCTGACTATCTCCCGGCGTTACGCCGCCATAATGCGTGATGACGCGCATTATCCGCTTGTCCTAGAAAATTGGTCAACTATTAGAGGAGCAGCGGCAAGCTTCAAGCGGTGAGCTTCAAGCCTGCCTCTGATCTCTTGTAGCTTGTGGCTTGAAGCTCGTAGCTGCTTTTAAGGCAGCATGCCGGCGTGTGACAGGCCGAAGCGCTCGTCCAGTCCGAACAGAATGTTCATGTTCTGCACCGCCTGGCCCGAGGCGCCCTTGACCAGATTGTCGATCACCGAGAGCACGACCACCAGATCGCCATCCTGTGGACGATGCACGGCGATGCGACAGACGTTGGCGCCACGCACGCTACGGGTTTCCGGGTGGCTGCCGGCTGGCATGACATCGACGAACGGTTCGTTGGCATAGCGCTTCTCGAACAGTGCCTGCAGATCAACCGAGCGATCCGCTACTGTCGCGTAGAGCGTGGAGTGAATACCGCGAATCATCGGCGTCAGGTGCGGGACGAAGGTCAGGCCGACGTCCTTGCCCGCCGCGCGACGCAGGCCCTGGCGAATTTCCGGCAGATGACGATGACCTTTTACCGCATAGGCCTTCATGCTTTCCGACGTCTCGGAGTACAAAGAACCTACAGCGGCACCACGCCCGGCACCACTGACACCAGATTTGCAGTCGGCGATCAAACGCGATGCGTCGGCCAGACCTGCTTCCAGCAATGGCAGGAAACCCAATTGCGTTGCGGTCGGATAGCAACCCGGCACCGCGATCAGGCGCGCTTTCTTGATCTGCTCGCGATTGACTTCCGGCAGACCATAGACCGCTTCGTCCAGCAATTGCGGTGCGCCGTGTGGCTGGCCGTACCACTTGGCCCATTCATCAGCATCTTGCAGACGGAAGTCGGCGGACAGGTCGATGACCTTGGTGCCCGCCGCCAGCAGCTCGCCTGCCAAGGCGTGAGCCACACCGTGTGGCGTGGCGAAGAAAACCACGTCGCAGGCGCCAAGGGTTATCACGTCCGGCACGCTGAACGCCAGCCCGTCATAGTGACCGCGCAGGTTCGGGTACATGTCAGCCACGGCCAGACCGGCCTCGGATCGGGAAGTGATGACGACCACTTCTGCCTGCGGATGCTGTGCCAACAGACGCAGCAGTTCGACACCGGTGTAACCCGTGCCGCCGACGATACCGACCTTGACCATAAACCTGCCCTCAACGAACCCACTGGAAAGCCGTCGATAATAGGGGCCGCGCGCGCCTGCGACAACCGCCAAGGTGACGCGCGGACGCTCAAGCCTCTACTATCTGGCTACCGTGAATGAGGGAATAACCAAAAATGCTCTATCTATGGCTCAAAGCGTTTCACATTGTCAGCGTCGTCTGCTGGTTTGCCGGGCTGTTCTACTTGCCGCGCCTGTTCGTTTACCACGCGCAAAGCACCGACACGATCAGCCAGGAACGCTTCAGCGTCATGGAGCGCAAGCTGTATCGCGGCATCATGGGCCCGGCGATGATCGCCACGCTGATCTTCGGTGGCTGGCTGATCTACCTCAACCCGAGCCTTTTCAGCCAGGGCGGCTGGATTCACGCAAAACTGACTCTGGTCGTTCTGCTGATCGGTTACCACCATATGTGCGGCGCGCAGGTAAAACGCTTCGCCCGTGGCGAAAACACCCGCAGCCATGTCTTTTATCGCTGGTTCAATGAAGTGCCGGTTCTGATATTGCTGGCTATCGTAATTCTGGTCGTGGTCAAGCCGTTCTAACTTCAACCAATACAGATCCTCGGGGTGTTCTCAATGTCGCTGCCCGCTCTGCTCGAACAACGTCTGCGTCTGCCCGTAGTAGCAGCGCCGATGTTCCTGATCTCCAATCCGGAACTGGTGCTCGCCTGCTGCCGCAACGGCGTGGTCGGCAGCTTTCCGGCGCTGAACCAACGCGAAAGCAGTGGGTTCAAGGCCTGGCTGGAACAGATCGAAGCGGGCCTGGCGACGCTGGATAATCCGGCCCCTTATGCGGTGAACCTGATTGTTCATCACAGCAACCCGCGCCTTCAGGCGGATCTGGACATCTGCGTCGAGCACAAGGTGCCGATCGTTATCACCAGCCTCGGCGCGGTGAAGGAACTGGTCGACGCGGTGCACAGCTATGGCGGTCTGGTGTTTCACGACGTGACCACGCGGCGCCATGCCGAGAAAGCCGCTGAAGCCGGTGTCGACGGGTTGATTGCCGTCGCGGCCGGCGCCGGCGGGCATGCCGGCACTTGGAGTCCGTTTGCGCTGATTGCCGAGATCCGTGAGTTTTTCGACAAGACGCTGTTGCTTGCAGGGTGTTTGAACCACGGCCATGAGATTCTAGCCGCGCAGCTGCTCGGCGCGGATTTGGCCTACTTCGGTACGCGATTTATCGGCACCAGCGAAAGTCACGCGCCTGACGCTTATAAAGAGATGCTGCTGACAGCCAAGGCTGCCGACATCATTCATACTCCAGCGGTGTCGGGAGTGCCGGCCAGTTTCATGCGCCAGAGCCTGGAGGCGGCCGGTTTCGACATGGCGGCACTGCAAGGCAAAGGCGAGGTGAATTTCGGCGACAAGCTCAAGCCGATCAACGATGAAGCCAAAGCCTGGAAGACTGTGTGGTCGGCGGGTCAGGGTGTTGGCCAGATTGGTGATCTGCCAAGCGTGGATCAGTTGATCGCGCGGCTCGACGCTGAATATCGTCAAGCCCAAACGCGCGCTGCACAGCTGCCACAACGCTGGCCGCGCTGAAAAACATATCTGGCCAGTCCTGATCAGACTGGCTGCCAAATGAATCGCGACAAGGATGCCTCGGCCATGAGCGACACCCGTTACAAGATCGTCTTCGACGGCGCGCTGCAGCCCGGCGTCGACTTCACCACCGCCAAACTGAATCTGGCGGATCTGTTCAAAAGCGATGTGGCCGCCATCGAGCGCCTGTTCAATGGCCGCACCGTCGCCCTCAAACGTGATTTGTCTCACAGCGATGCGCAGACGTATCTGCAGGCGTTGAACAAAACCGGGATCGATGCGCGGATCGAAGCGGAAACAGCCATCGAGCTGAATCTCGCGGACGTCCACGATAACCCTGCAGCGGTGGTGGAACCGGACTCGCCTTACGCCCCACCGCGCGCCAATGTCGGTGAAGCTCTGCCGCCATTCGCCACGCTCAAGCCATTGAGCGTCGAAGGCCGGATCGGTCGCCTGCGCTTTCTGGCCTGGACCATGGTCTTGAGCCTGGTGACCCTGCCCATCGTCGGCGTGTTTGCTTTGATTGCGTTGGGCTTGGTCAGCGGCGACTCGACTACCGGGCTGATCCTCGGCGGCATTCTGGCGGTCTTCCTGTTCCTCGGCTTCATGATCGTCAGCATTCTGTTCAGCGTTCAGCGCCTGCACGATATCGGCTGGTCGGGCTGGCTGTGGTTGTTGAATCTGGTGCCGTTCGTCGGCAGTTTTTTCCCGCTGGTAATGATGGTCGTACCCGGCAATGCCGGCGCCAACCGCTATGGCCCGCCGCCGCCACCGAACAGCACAGCGGTCAAAGTGCTGTGCTCGTTGTGGATCGTATTCTTCGCACTGATTTTTGCCGGCGGCCTGCTTGGCGGCTTCTCGGCTGTGCAGGAAGAATATGAAAGCAATCTGGAGAGCAGCTATGACAGCGGCGCGGTGACCACCGACGAAGTTGAGGTTGTCGAGCCGCCAGCGATTTCCGCTGACGAGGCAGCCGAACCGGCGCAGGCCCCTGTAGACTCTGCGCAAGAATGAACAGCGCTCCCTGCCGCGACAACCGCGTCGCCGGCGCGGAGCTGTTGCGATGGAGAACTGCATGACCCGTTACGCTCTGATCACCGGTGCTTCCAGCGGCATCGGCCTGGCCATGGCCGAAGCACTGGCCCGGCGCGGCCGCAGCCTGATTCTGGTGGCACGACAGCGTGATCAGCTGGAAAGTATCGCCATCGAGCTGACCCAGCGTTTCGATGTCGAAGTATTGTTTCGTGCCTGCGATCTCGGCGAACCGTTGCGCCTGTCGGGCTTTTTGCTGGAGCTGGAAGAAGGCGACCGGCAGATCGATCTGCTGGTCAATTGCGCAGGCATCGGCACCTGCGGGCCATTCCTCGCGCAGGATTGGATGACTGAGCAGGACCTCATCGAGGTCAACATTCTCGCCCTCACCCGCCTCTGCCATGCGGTGGGTAACAGTATGGCGCTTCTGGGTGGCGGGCAGATCCTCAATGTCGCCTCGGTGGCTGCGTACAGCCCCGGCCCATGGATGAGCACCTACTACGCCAGCAAAGCCTACGTGCTGCATTTTTCCGAAGCCCTGCGCGTGGAGCTCAAACAAAGCGGCGTGAAAGTCTCCGTGCTTTGCCCCGGCCCGACGCGCACACCGTTCTTCCGAACCGCACAGATGAGTAGCGAAAAGATCGAAAGCAGCCACTCGCTGATGAGTCCGGAAGAAGTGGCACTGCATGCCGTACGCGCACTGGATAAAAACCGCGCCATCATCATTCCGGGACGGCGCAACCGCTGGCTGGCGTTCCTGCCGCGACTGGGTTCGCGCTGGCTTAACCGGACGATTGTCGGCATGGTCAATAAAGCTTACTGCCCCCGCTAGGAACACGACTTCGAAGCGGTACACTCGATTCAGCCCAACTCAACGGAGAAACAGCAGTGGATACTCTGTTCACCAAGATCATCAACCGGGAAATCCCGGCCAATATCATCTACGAGGACGACCAGGTTCTGGCCTTCCACGACATCGCCCCACAGGCTCCGGTGCACTTTCTGGTGATCCCGAAAAAACCGGTGCGCACGCTCAACGACCTGACCGAAGACGACAAGGCACTGGCCGGGCACATCCTGTTCACCGCGCAGCGTCTGGCGCTGGAACTGGGTTGCGAAGAAGGCTTCCGCGTGGTGATGAACTGCAATGAACTTGGCGGGCAGACTGTCTATCACATCCATATGCACGTGCTGGGGCAGCGTCAGATGAACTGGCCGCCGGGCTGATTGGCGACAACCAACCGTGGGAGCGAGCCTGCTCGCGAAGGCGCCGATACATCCAACACTTCAGTAGCCGATAATCCGCTTTCGCGAGCAGGCTCGCTCCCACAAAAAAGCCTGACCGCCCAGCAAGTGACCCAGCGCAAACCCTCGCCGGCCGATTCGGTTAAACTGGCCGCCGAGATTCTTCCCGGAGGTCAGCATGACTACCCAACGTCACTACTCGCCCATAGACCGTCTGCTACTGCAAGCCGATGCCGCGATGCGCACCCTGTTGCCCTTCAGTGGCCAGCCGTACCGCCCGTCGCCAGCGATTCTGCAGCCGGATACGCAAATGAGCGATGAAGACACCCGCCATGTCGCCGGTCTGATGCGCATCAACCATACCGGCGAAGTCTGCGCCCAGGCGCTGTATCAGGGACAGGCGCTGACCGCCAAGTTGCCGCAGGTACGCGCAGCCATGGAGCACGCGGCTGAAGAAGAGATCGATCATCTGGTCTGGTGTGAACAGCGCATCCATCAGCTGGGCAGCCACACCAGCGTGCTGAATCCACTGTTTTACGGCATGTCGTTCGGTATCGGCGCGGTGGCCGGCCTGATCAGCGACAAGGTCAGCCTTGGTTTCGTTGCGGCGACCGAGCATCAGGTCTGCAAACACTTGAACGAACATCTGGAGCAATTGCCGGCCGAGGACGAAAAATCCCGGGCGATTCTTGAGCAGATGCGCATCGATGAAGAACACCATGCGGAAAGTGCTTTGGATGCGGGCGGATTTCGTTTTCCGGCGCCGGTCAAGTTCGGGATGAGCTTGTTGGCCAAGGTGATGACCAAGAGTACTTATCGGATCTGAAATCTGTGTCGGTGCTGATGACCTCTTCGCGAGCAGGCTCGCTCCCACAGAGGTTTTGTATGAGGCATGAAAAAGGCGACCACGAGGTCGCCTTTTTTTGTCCGGTAATCTTAGGTCGGCATGTTGCGCGCGTAGAAGATTTCCAGCATTTCGTGTTTCACACGGTCGGTCACCTGGGCACGCTGCTCGGGCGAGAGGTTGCTGGTGGCGTCGCCGAACAGGTAGTTATCCAGTTCGAAGTTCTTCAGCAGCATTTTGGTGTGGAACAGGTTTTCCTGGTACACGTTCACGTCGGTCATCTGGTACGCGTCGCGGGTGTCTTCGGAGAGGTAGTTCTGGATCGAGTTGATCTCGTGGTCGATGAAGTGTTTGTTGCCTTCAACGTCACGGGTGAAGCCGCGCACACGGTAATCCACGGTCACGATGTCCGAATCGAACTGGTGAATGAGGAAGTTGAGTGCTTTGAGCGGTGAAATGACACCACAGGTCGACACGTCGATATCCACACGGAAGGTCGCAATACCGTCGTCCGGATGGATTTCCGGATAGGTGTGCACCGTGATGTGGCTCTTGTCGAGGTGGGCCAGAATGATTTCGGGCAACGGGCCCGGCGATTCTTCGATCTGGCTGTCAGTCGGGGTCACCGGCTCTTCCGAAATCAGAATCGTGACGCTGGCGCCCTGGGGTTCATAGTCCTGACTGGCGATGTTCAGGATGTTGGCACCAATGATCTCGACAACTTCTGTGAGAATCTGCGTCAGGCGTTTCGCGTTGTACTCTTGATTGATGTACTCGACGTAAGCCTGCTGGTCTTGCGGGGTTTCCGCGTAGCAGATGTCATAGATGTTGAAGCTCAAGGTCTTTGTCAGGTTATTGAACCCGTGGAGCTTGAGTTTGCTTTTCACCGTTAAAAACTCTCTATGTATGCGGCGCGGCCGCGTGATCAAGCATGCCCGTCAAGTGCGAACAACGCACCTGCGTAGGACGGTTAACACCTCTTCGCGATGGCGATTTTGGTTATCTGTTCAGGCGGATGACCCGTCGGCTGACCGATCACTGCCCTGAAAAAAGTGGCGCATTATGCAGACGTCAGCGGGGGATCGCCAGAGTCTGCACTGCTTTTATGATAGTTGAATGTCGGTTCAGCCGAGTTCGACGATTTCATAATCGTGGGTGATTGCCACGCCAGCCGCGCCGAGCATGATCGACGCCGAGCAATATTTCTCGGCCGACAGTTCGATGGCGCGCTTGACCTGAGCTTCTTTCAAGCCCCGGCCCTTGACCACGAAGTGCATGTGGATCTTGGTAAACACCTTGGGATCTTCAGTCGCACGCTCGGCGTCGAGGAAGGCTTCACAGCTTTCAACGGCCTGACGTGACTTCTTCAGGATGCTGACCACATCGAAATTGCTGCAACCGCCGACACCCAGCAAGAGCATTTCCATCGGGCGAACCCCGAGGTTACGGCCACCGGCGTCCGGCGGGCCGTCCATCACCACGACATGACCGCTGCCGGATTCGCCGAGGAACATGGCTTCGCCAGCCCATTGGATGCGTGCCTTCATCGCCCAGACTCCACTGTAAAAAAAGGGTCGCCAGCTTAGCACAGCGCTTTGTCCCGACAGGAACGACGTCCTAGGACGGATGCTTTCTGGCTGTAGGTAATTTCTCGAATTTACGACGAAGTGTCTGGTAAGCTGGCGCCAATTCGCTGGCGCCAATTCGTCAGCTCTGTAGCGACCGCCTTCAGCGCCTCATAACAACTCAAACATCACCGTGCAGTCTTTTCGGGATACAACCATGGTTGCTATTACCCCCACACCCAAAATCAAGAACATCGACAAGCTGTTGATGCATTGCCAGCGTCGGCGTCATGCGGCCAAGAGCAACATCATCTGCGCCGGCGATCGCTCGGACACGCTGTACTTCATCATCAAGGGTTCGGTCACCATCCTCATCGAAGATGACGATGGCCGCGAGATGATCATCGCCTACCTCAACGCCGGGGATTTCTTCGGCGAATTGGGTCTGTTCGAGCAGGCAGGTCAGGAGCAGGAACGCAGCGCCTGGGTGCGGGCCAAGGTCGAATGCGAAACCGCGGAAATCAGTTACGCCAAGTTCCGCGAACTGTCGCAGCAGGATCCAGACATTCTTTACGCGCTCAGCGGACAAATCGCACAACGCCTGCGCAACACCACGCGCAAAGTCGGCGACCTGGCGTTTTTCGACGTCACCGGCCGCGTCGCCCGCTGCCTGCTGGAGCTGTGCAAACAGCCGGACGCCATGACCCACCCGGACGGCATGCAGATCAAAGTCACCCGTCAGGAAATCGGTCGGATTGTCGGTTGTTCGCGAGAAATGGTCGGCCGCGTGCTCAAGGATCTGGAAGAACGCAATCTGGTCGACGTGAAGGGCAAGACCATGGTGGTCTTCGGTACGCGCTAAGCTCGTAAATCAGGCACTGTAAATCTGCGCCAGCATCAAACGGAACAATTCATCGAGACGCGCCAACGCCTGTGGCGCTTTGAATTTCTCATGCAGGGCGATGTGGCTTTGCGCCCTCACCCGCTGCTCCAGGCCGCAGGCTTCATTGAAGCGATTGACCGCAGCAACCATCGCTTCGCGCTCGTCATCCATCAGCATCGCACCGTGCACCAAGCCCACCGGACGCTGGCCGCCCTGGCTCTGGCGCCAGCGCTGGGCGGTGCCGACCATCTTGCGACCGTCGAGATTGACGTTGAAACGTCCATCACAGAATGCGCCGTCGATTTCCCCGACCGACGAGGTGCCACCCAATTCATCCAGCAACTGACAGATCGGATCGCACAGGCGGCGGTAGCCGGTTTCGATGCGGTTCAGATCGCCTTCGCTGCGAGGCGGGGCATACACCAAGGCAATGTTGATGGTCGCAGCGGATTGCGGGACGGGCTCACCACCGGTTTCACGCAACAGCACCGGCCAGCCAGCAGCAGCGGAAACTTCGCAGGCGTGGTCGAAATGCGCGAGACGGTTGAGGCGGCGCGGCATGACCAGCGCGCGATCGGTGGGTTGCCAGAACAGCAGGCCGAATTCGGCGTCGCCAGCGCAGACCGAGGCCAGCAAGTCCTGTTCGGCTTGCAGGCCGGATTCGATGGTCAGGGGGGTTGGCAGCGACATAACAGGCTCCGGCAACATGGAAATCTTTAGCGGTTTCGATGGCCCCTTCGCGAGCAGGCTCGCTCCCACAGGGGGAAATGCATTCCAAATGTGGGAGCGAGCCTGCTTGCGAATGAGGTCGACTCGGTCAGTCGAGGGTCGAACCGCTGATCGGCACACCACGCTCCGGAAAGAACAGGCGCTGCATTTCAATGCCCGGATTTTCCGCGCGCATGAACGCTTCGCCGACCAGGAACGAATACACGTCGCTGATTTCCATCAGTTCGACGTCGGCACGATTGAGAATGCCGCTCTCGGTGATCACCAGGCGATCGCGCGGGATACGCGGCAACAGGTCGAGAGTAGTTTCCAGGCTGACATCAAAGGTGTGCAGGTTGCGGTTGTTGACCCCGACCAGCGGCGTGTCGAGGGTTTTCAACGCGCGCTCCAGTTCGTCACCGTCGTGCACTTCCACCAGGACGTCGAGACCGACGCCTTTGGCCACGGCGGCCAGCTCGGCCATTTTCACGTCGTCCAGTGCGGAGACGATGAGCAGCACGCAATCGGCGCCCAGCGCGCGGGCTTCAACGATCTGGTACGGATCGATCATGAAATCCTTGCGGATCACCGGCAGCTTGCAGGCGGCGCGCGCCTGTTGCAGGTAGGCATCGGCGCCCTGGAAGTAATCGATGTCGGTCAGCACCGACAGACAGGTCGCCCCGCCCTTTTCGTAGCTCTTGGCGATGTCTGCCGGGACGAAGTCTTCGCGGATCACGCCTTTGCTTGGCGAAGCCTTCTTGATTTCGGCAATCACCGCCGGTTGTTTCTTCTTCGCTTGCGCCAGCAACGCCTGGGCAAAACCACGGGGTGCATCGGCCGCCTTGGCCAGACTTTCCAGCTCGCTCAGGCTGACCCGAGCGCTGCGCTCGGCGACTTCCTCAACCTTGCGCGCCAGAATGTTTTCCAGAACCGTCGGTACACTCATCCTTCATTCTCCACTTTGAATACCGCGGTAAAGGCACCCAGCTCCTCGAGCTTTTCCCGAGCGAGGCCGGTGTGCAGCGCGTCGTGCGCCAGCTCCACACCTTGTTTCAGACTGCTTGCCAGGTCGGCGGCGTACAGCGCCGCACCGGCATTGAGCACAATCATCTCGGCAGCTTTCTGGCCGTTTTCGGTTTTGCGTTTACCGAGAGCGTCACGGATCAGCGCCAGCGATGCTTCCGGGCCTTCGACGGACAGGCCGTGCAGGCTCTGACTCTTCATGCCGAGGTCTTCCGGTTCGACCCAATACTCAGTGATTTCGTTGTTCTTCAGCTCGGCAACAAAGGTCGGCGCGGCGAGGCTGAATTCGTCCAGGCCGTCCTTCGAGTGCACGACCAGCACGTGTTTGCTGCCCAGTCGCTGCAAGACTTCGGCCAATGGCCGGCACAGCGTCTGGGTGAACACGCCGACGACCTGATGTTTCACACCGGCCGGATTCGTAAGCGGGCCGAGCATGTTGAACAGCGTGCGCAGGCCGAGTTCGCGGCGCGGGCCGGCGGCGTACTTCATCGCTTTGTGGTGGGTCTGGGCGAACATGAAACCGATGCCGACGTTGTCGATGCAGCGCGCGACCTGCACCGGGGTCAGGTTCAGATAAATGCCGGCAGCTTCCAGCAGATCGGCACTGCCGCTCTTGCCGGACACCGCGCGGTTGCCGTGCTTGGCCACGGTGCAACCGGCCGCTGCGACAACAAAGGAAGATGCGGTCGAGACGTTGAAGATGTTCGCACCGTCACCGCCGGTGCCGACCACATCGACCACGCCGTCGAGGGTTTTCAGCTCGACCTGATCGGCCAGCTCGCGCATCACCGACACCGCGCCGACGATCTCGTCGATGCTCTCACTCTTCATGCGCATGGCCATCATGAAAGCGCCGATCTGCGCTTCGGTGCACTGGCCGGTCATGATCTCGCGCATCACATCGCGCATTTCATCGGTGCTGAGGTCGAGATGTTCGACGATACGGCTGAGGGCTGTCTTGATGTTCATGGGAAGTCCTTAGCGCGTGCCGCCGGTTTGTTTGAGGAAATTGGCAAACAGTTCATGACCCTGCTCGGTGAGGATCGACTCGGGGTGGAACTGTACGCCCTCGATGTTCAGGGTCTTGTGGCGCAGGCCCATGATCTCGTCGACCGAGCCGTCATCGTGCTGGGTCCACGCGGTCAGCTCGAGGCAATCAGGCAGGCTGTCGTGCTTGACGATCAGCGAGTGGTAACGGGTAACGGTGAGCGGATGATTGAGGCCGGCAAACACGCCCTTGTCCTCGTGGAATACCGGGCTAGTCTTACCGTGCATGACCTGGCGGGCACGCACCACATCCCCGCCGAAGGCCTGGCCGATGGACTGGTGGCCGAGGCAAACGCCGAGGATCGGCAGCTTGCCGGCGAAGTGCTTGATCGCATCAATGGAAACGCCCGCCTCGGTGGGCGTGCACGGCCCGGGGGAAACCACGATGCGCTCGGGATTCAGCGCTTCGATTTCGGCGATGGTCAGTTCGTCGTTGCGCACCACTTTGACCTCGGCACCCAGCTCGCCGAGGTATTGCACAACGTTGTAGGTAAAGGAGTCGTAGTTGTCGATCATCAGCAACATGGCGTTTCGAACCTCTTGAATTCTGACTTGATGACAGCCTTCAGATGACTTGCCCGCAGGGCGCTGTGCGATGTCGGACGCGCACAGGGCGCCAGCACAGCGGCATTTCAAACAGACAAGGAAGGCAAAGCGATACAGACCCGGCGGAGCCGGCAGAGAAGATTCAGGCGCGCCAACGCCAGCGGGCGTGTGCCTTGATGACTTGATCCAGAAGTTTGCTGGTGATCAACACGGGGAAGGTCTCGTTCATACGTTCCGGCACAGTAACTTAGCTGGGCGGAGCACGCAATATGGCGGGGCGTGCGGGTTATAAAACGGGAGAAGGATTCGCGACCGATGGCAAAACGCCGAACGTTTTTGGTACTGTCGTTTCGTTCACCTACAACAATAAATAAACGGACTTGCTCATGATCAGACAGACGTTGTTTGTACCGCTGGCCAGCTGCTTGCTCGCACTCGCCTGCGCCCAGGCCAATGCAGCGCCCAATCCATATTCGAGTTTCATCGTCTTCGGTGACAGCCTCAACGATGCCGGCACCTTCGCCGACACCGGTGGCCCAGCGGGCTCCACCGAGCGTTACACCAACCGCACCGGGCCGGTGTATCAGGATGGCAGCGGCGAAGTTTTTTCATTGAATTCCACCCAGTTGCTTGGCGGCCGCCTGGGCTTTTCGCCCGACCAGACAGCCTCTTCCAGCTCCGCAGTGCGCGCGGAAAACGGCCAGCCCGACGGCAACAACTGGGCGGTCGGTGGTTATCGCACCGACCAGATTCTCGACTCGATCACCACCCAATCGGCCACCGGCGAACGCACCCGCGCCGGATACCTGCCGTCGAACGGCTTCCGCGCCGACCCGAACGCGCTGTATTACATTTCCGGTGGCGGCAACGACTTCCTCCAGGGCCGCATTCTCAGCCTGCCCCAGGCCAACGCCGCAGCCGATCGACTGGCCGATAGCGTGCAAACCCTGCAGACCGCCGGCGCCAAATACGTGATGGTCTGGCTGCTGCCCGACGTGGGCCTGACCCCGGCCCTCAATGGCACGCCGCTGCAAGCGTTCAGCAGCACCCTCGCCAACCAGTTCAACAGTCAGTTGGTGACGCGCCTGCAAGGCATCAACGCCGAAGTCATTCCGCTGAACATTCCGGTGCTGCTCTCGGAAGTCTTCGCCGACCCGGGGCGCTTTGGTCTGGCTACCGACCAGAACCTCACCGCGACCTGCTTCAGTGGCAATAGCTGCACGGAAAACGCCCGTTACGGGATCAACAGCGCCACGCCGGATCCGACCAAGCTGATCTACAACGATGGCGTACACCCGACCGAATCCGGGCAGAAACTGATCGCCGATTACGCCTATTCGTTGCTGGCAGCGCCATGGGAATTGAGCCTGCTGCCGGAAATGGCCCATGGCACGGTGCGCGCGCATCAGGATGAATTGCGCAACCAATGGCAGGCGGACTGGGAGAACTGGCAAGCGGTCGGCCAATGGCGTGCGATTGTCTCGGCCGGCGGACAGCATCTGGATGTCGACAGCCAAAGCAGCGGCGCCAGCGCCGATGGCAGCGGTTACAACCTCAACGTCGGCGGCAGCTATCGCCTGAACGAAGCCTGGCGCGTGGGCGTGGCGGCCGGTTTGTATCGACAGAATCTCGAGGCCGGGCACAACGATTCCGACTACAAGCTCAACAGCTACATGGCCACCGCGTTCGCCCAGTTCCAGCAGAATCGCTGGTGGGCCGACGCGGCGCTGACCGGTGGCAAACTCGACTACGACAACCTCAAGCGCAAGTTCGACCTCGGCGCCAGCGAGGGAGCGGAGAAAGGCGATACCGACGGCAGCCTGTGGGCGCTCAGCACGCGCCTGGGCTATGACATTGCGCAACCGGGCAGCCAATGGCATCTGTCGCCGTTTGTCAGCGCCGATTACGCCAGTGTCGACGTCGACGGTTACTCGGAAAAGAGCAACCGCGCCACCGCGCTGACCTTCGATGACCAGAGCCGCGATTCGAAACGCCTGGGCCTGGGGATTCAAGGCAAGTACAACTTCACCGCGCAAACCCAGGTGTATGGCGAATACGCCCACGAGCGTGAGTACGAAGATGACGTGCAGAAGGTCAACATTGCCCTCAACACCCTGCCGGCCAATGACTTCACCCTTGAAGGCTACACACCGGCAAGTCACCTGAACCGCTTGAGCCTGGGTGTCAGTCACAAGCTGACGGCGGATCTGGCGCTGCGTGGGGGTTATACCTTCCGCAAGGATGATGACTTCAAGCAGCAGGGCCTGAATGTCGGGGTTGTGCTGGATTTCTGAGTCGTAGATGCAAAAAAGCGGCGCCTGTCAGGGCGCCGCTTTTTTTATGCCTCAACACAAAACCCGATGTGGGAGCGAGCCTGCTCGCGAAAGCGCTGGGTCAGTCAGCATCAACGGTGACTGACTCACCTCTTCGCGAGCAGGCTCGCTCCCACACGGGAAATTGCGTGGCTCAGGCGTCCGGGGTCTGCTCGGCCAGGGCCACGGCGCGGAACATCGCGCGGCGTTTGTTCAGGGTTTCTTCCCATTCCAGCGCCGGCACCGAGTCGGCGACGATGCCGCCGCCGGCCTGCACGTGCAGCTCGCCGTTCTTGATCACCGCCGTGCGAATGGCAATGGCGGTGTCCATGTTGCCGTTCCAGGCGAAGTAACCGACCGCGCCGCCGTACACACCGCGCTTGACCGGCTCCAGCTCGTCGATGATTTCCATCGCGCGAATCTTCGGTGCGCCCGACAACGTACCCGCCGGCAGAATCGCCCGCAGTGCGTCCATCGCGGTCAGGCCCGACTTCAACTGGCCGGTGACGTTGGAGACGATGTGCATCACATTGGAATAACGCTCGATGACCATTTTCTCGGTGAGCTTCACCGAGCCGATTTCCGAGACTCGCCCGGTATCGTTGCGGCCCAGATCGATCAGCATCAAGTGCTCGGCGATCTCCTTGTCATCCGAGAGCAGATCCTGCTCCAGCGCCACATCGGCTTCTTCGGTGGCACCGCGTGGGCGCGTGCCGGCGATCGGGCGCACGGTGATCAGATTGTCTTCGACGCGCACCAGCACTTCCGGCGAACTGCCGACGACGTGGAAATCGCCGAAGTTGAAGAAGTACATGTACGGCGTCGGGTTGAAGCACCGCAGGGCACGGTACAGATCGATCGGCGCAGCTTTGAAGTCGATCGACATACGCTGCGACGGCACCACCTGCATGCAGTCGCCGGCGAGGATGTATTCCTTGATGGTGTCGACGGCTTTTTCGTAATCGTCCTGAGTGAAACTGGAACGGAACACCGGATCGGCCGATTGCTGTTTGCTGAAATCCAGGCCACGACGCGGGGTGATCGGCTGACGCAGTTGCTCGAGCAGTTCCTGCAACCGCGCCTGACCTTGCTCGAAGGCATCGGTCTGCGCAGGGTCGGCGAGGACGATCGCGTGCATCTTGCCGGCCAGGTTGTCGAACACCACAACGGCGTCGGAAACCATCAGCAGAATGTCCGGCACGCCCAGCGGATCCGGGTTCGGGCATTTGCCCAGACGCTTCTCGACATAGCGCACACAGTCGTAACCGAAGTAACCGACCAGACCACCGTTGAAGCGCGGCAGGCCGGCGATGGTCGGCACGTTGTAGCGCGCCTTGAAGGTTTCAACGAAGGCCAGCGGGTCTTCGACGTCATGGCTTTCGGTCTCGACGCCATCGACGGTGATGCTGACGTGATGATCATGAACCCGCAGCACGGTGCGGCACGGCAAGCCGATGATCGAATAACGGCCCCATTTCTCGCCGCCCTGCACCGATTCGAGCAGGTAGGAGTTGGGCTGGTCGGCCAGTTTCAGATAGATCGACAGCGGCGTGTCGAAGTCGGCCAGGGTTTCGCAGGCCAGCGGGATGCGGTTATAGCCGTCAGCGGCCAGACGCAGGAATTCTTCGCGATTCATAAGGTGCCTCGTGGTGTGAGGTGCAATCAGTCAGGTATGCAAACGCGCCGGCACGGCCGGCCAGAATCAGTCAGGCGCGCCAACGCCAGCGGGCCAGGGCCTTGATGACTTTCATCCAGAGTTTGCGGGTAACCACCACGATGGCGTTTCCAGAAGGGGGTTGAACAGCGTCGGGCAACGTTATCCCACCGGCCAGATCCAGGCAACCGGGAATTAGTTTGCGCAAATCGTCGATCACCAGTGCCGGCGATTCCTCGGCAATCGGCCGGCCATGGTTGTAGCCATAACTCAGCGCCACACACTTGACCCCCGCCGCTTTCGCCGCCTGCACATCACTGCGCGAGTCGCCGACGAACAACGATTGCGAGGCCGGAATGTTGGCCATCTTCATCACGAAAAACAGCGCCGCCGGGTCAGGCTTCTTCTGTGGCAGGGTATCGCCGCCGATGATCCACTTGAAGTAGCGCCCGATCTTCATCTGATCGAGCAACGGCGCGACGAAGCGCTCGGGCTTGTTGGTGATCAACGCCATGGCCACGCCTTGCTTGTGCAGCCACTTGAGCGTGTCGCGCACACCGGGATAGACCACGGTCAGTTCATGGCTGGCGCCGTACGCCTCCATGAAAATCTCCAGTGCGCGCTCGGCTTCAGCGTCGTCCACTGCCGAGTGATCGATGCCACCCGCCAAGGCCCGACGCACCAGCACCGGCGCGCCATTGCCGACCCATTCGCGCACCGCTTCGATACCCGCCGGCGGACGGCCGAGGGAGAGCAGCATGGTGTCCACCGCCGCCGCCAGGTCGGGAACCGAATCGATCAGCGTGCCATCCAGATCGAACATCACCAACCGTGGCAACTGCCCCGGGAACAACTGCTCAAAACCGCTCATGGGCGCGCCAGTGCCAGTTCGGAACGCATCTTGTCGATGACTTCCTGATAGTTCGGCGCGTTGAAAATGGCCGAGCCGGCGACAAAGGTGTCAGCGCCAGCAGCGGCAATTTCGCGGATGTTGTTGACGTTGACGCCGCCGTCGATTTCCAGACGGATGTCGCGACCGGAAGCGTCGATGATCGCCCGCGCTTCACGCAACTTGTCGAGGGTGCCGGGAATGAACTTCTGCCCGCCGAATCCCGGGTTGACGCTCATCAGCAGGACCATGTCGACCTTGTCGATCACGTACTTGAGCACGTCCAGCGGAGTCGCCGGGTTGAACACCAGACCGGATTTGCAACCACCTTCGCGGATCAATTGCAGCGAGCGATCGACGTGCAAAGTGGCTTCCGGGTGGAAGGTGATGTAGGTCGCGCCGGCTTCGATGAAGTCGCCGACGATGCGGTCCACCGGGCTGACCATCAGGTGCGCGTCGATCGGCGCGGTGACGCCGTACTTGCGCAGCGCCGCGCAGACCATCGGGCCGATCGTCAGGTTCGGTACGTAGTGGTTGTCCATGACATCGAAGTGGACGAAGTCGGCGCCGGCGGCGAGAACGTTGTCCACTTCCTCGCCGAGGCGGGCGAAGTCGGCGGAGAGGATCGACGGAGCAATTACGAAGGGCTGCATGACGCACCTGTGCTGAGCTAAATCACGATGGCGCGCATTGTATACCTCAAGTTTCCACGCGCGCACCGGGACCGCGATGATTGGGTTGTGCCATGAGCCCTCAGCGATCGCGCCTCAGTAAGCCGCGCGGTAGATCTTCTCGATATCGCCGGCGCTGAGTTTGCGCGGGTTGTTGCGCATCAAGCGCTCGATGCCAGCGGCCTCCACGGCCATCGCCGGGATCGCTTCCTCCGGCACGCCGAAACTGCGCAGCCCGGCAGGGATTTCCACCGCCGCGCACAGGTCGGTCATGGCCTGCACGGCTTTGTCCGCGGCTTCGCTGGCGCTCAGATGCGCGGTCTTCACGCCCATGGCTTCGGCAATATCCTGCATGCGTTCGACACAGGCCATTTTGTTCCAGGTCATCACATAGGGCAGCAGCAAGGCGTTGCTGACGCCGTGGGCAATGTTGAAGCGCCCACCCAGCGGATACGCCAGCGCATGCACCGCGCCGACCCCGGCGTTACCGAACGCCATGCCGGCCATGAGGCTGGCGGTGGCCATGTCTTCGCGCGCTTGCAGATTGGCGCCGTTGGCGTAGGCCTTGGGCAAGGCGCTGGCGATCAACTTGATCGCGCCGATGGCGAGGGAGTCGGTGATCGGCGAGGCGTTCACCGACAGATAGGATTCGATGGCGTGCACCAGTGCATCGACACCACTGGCGGCGGTGACACTGCGCGGGCAGGTCAGGGTCATTTGCGGGCTGACCAGCGCCACGTCCGGCAGCAGATAGTCGCTGACGATGCCTTTCTTCAACTGCGCGACCTTGTCCGAGAGGATCGCCACGTTGGTGACTTCAGAGCCAGTGCCGGCGGTGGTCGGAATGGCGATCAGCGGCGGGCCCTTGCGCGGCACCTGATCGACGCCGAACAGATCTTCCAGCGCGCCGTGGTAACCGGCGTAGGCGGCGACACTCTTGGCAATGTCGATGGCGCTGCCACCGCCGAGGCCGATCAAACCGTCATGCCCGCCCTCACGGTAGGCACGCATGCAGTCTTCGACGATGGCGATTTCCGGGTCGGGCAGCACACGGTCGAAAATCTCGTACTCGCGCCCGCCGAGCTGCACCAGCGCCAGCTCGACAGTACCGGACTTGACCAGCGCGGCGTCGGTGACGATCAGCGGATTATCGATGTCCAGACGGGTGAGTTCGGCGGCCAGTTGTTCGATGGCTGCGGCGCCGGTGATCAGTTTGTGAGCGATTTTGAACTGGGACAGACTCATGGTGCGCAGCCTCTTATAGATGTGGGAGCTGGGCACAAGATTAGCTGGGGATTTGGGGTTGTCTGCTATTCAGGGTGTGAATGGTTGATCGGATAGGGAGATCAAGAGCCCCTCACCCTAACCCTCTCCCGGAGGGAGAGGGGACTGACCGGGTTGTACTCTCGAAATACATCGACCTGAATTACCGAGTCGAACTCCGGCCGCGAAAGCCACGGAGATCTGCTCCCTTCCCCCTCGCCCTCTTGGGGAGAGGGCTGGGGTGAGGGGTGGCTTTTGACCTTGATCTCAGACCTGCGCAGTACGCAGTTTCTCGCTGCGCCCGCGCAGCCATTCCAGCGTCAGCAGCAAGATCACCGAGAAGGCAATCAGCAACGTCGCTGCCGCTGCAATCGTCGGGCTCAGGTTCTCGCGAATCCCGCTGAACATCTGCCGAGGCAATGTCGCCTGCTCGGGTCCGGCAAGGAACAGCGTCACCACCACTTCATCGAAAGAAGTGGCAAAGGCAAACAGCGCCCCGGAAATCACTCCCGGCGCAATCAGCGGCAAGGTCACCCGGCGGAATGCAGTCAGCGGCGATGCACCGAGACTCGCAGCAGCACGCACCAGGTTGTGATTAAACCCCTGCAACGTCGCCGACACGGTGATGATCACAAACGGCACACCCAATACCGCATGCACGACGATCAGCGAGAAGAAGCTGTTACCCAGCCCCAGCGGCGCGAAGAACAGATAACTCGCCACGCCGATGATCACCACCGGCACCACCATCGGTGAAATCACCAGTGCCATCACCAGTGACTTGCCAGGGAAGTCGCCACGGGTCAGGCCGATCGCCGCCAGCGTGCCGAAGATCATCGCCAGCACCGTCGCCGCCGGGGCGACGATGATGCTGTTCTTCAGTGCACGCATCCATTCCGCCGAGGCGAAGAAGTCGTGGTACCACTGCAGCGAGAAACCTTGCAGCGGATAGACCAGGAAACTCCCCGAGTTGAACGACAGCGGAATGATCACCAGCACCGGCAGGATCAGGAACAACAGAATCAGGCCGCAGAGAATCCGCAGGCTGTAGAACCACACCCGTTCGATGGGCGACATGTAAGGACTCAGCATCGCAAATTCCCCTTAGCTCAGGCGCAGGCGACTGGCGCCGACCAGCCAGCTGTAGATCAGATAAAGCACCACGGTCGCCAGCAACAGCAGCCCGCCGAGTGCAGTGGCCATGCCCCAGTTGATGCTGGTGTTGGTGTAGAAGGCGACGAAGTAACTGACCATTTGGTCGTTCGGGCTGCCGAGCAGCGCCGGGGTGATGTAGTAGCCAATCGCAAGGATGAACACCAACAGGCAGCCGGCGCCGACACCAGCGTAGGTCTGCGGGAAGTACACCCGCCAGAAGCTGGCGAACGGATGACAGCCGAGGGAAATTGCCGCGCGCATGTAGGTGGGCGAGATGCCTTTCATCACGCTGTAGATCGGCAGAATCATGAACGGCAGCAGAATGTGCACCATCGAGATGTATACGCCGGTGCGGTTGAACACCAGTTCCAGCGGTTTATCGATGATGCCCATGGCCAGCAGCGCACTGTTGATCAGACCGCCGGATTGCAGCAGCACGATCCACGCTGCGACCCGCACCAGAATCGAAGTCCAGAACGGCAGCAGCACCAGGATCATCAGCAGGTTGCTCTGCCGCGAAGGCAGGTTCGCCAGCAGATAGGCCAGTGGATAGGCGAGCAGCAGGCAGATCACGGTGATGACCAGGCCCATCCAGAACGTGCGAGCGAAGATGTCGAGGTAGATCGCCTGATCCGGGGTGGCTGGAGCCAGTTCGCCGAGGTCATCGATGCGGTGATCGACCGCCGCCAGCAGGTAATACGGAGTGATGCTGCTGGTGTTGCGTTTCACCGCTTGCCAGTAGGCCGGGTCGCCCCAGCGTTCGTCGAGCGCTTCCAGCGCTTCTTTATAAGAAGCCGGTTCGCTGGCGAACGGCAGCGCCCGGGCGGTTTTGGTCAGCAGGCTGCGGTAGCCGGCCAACTCCATGTTCAAGCGCTTGGACAGATCGCCCAGCGTCTGGTTTTTGCGGGCTTCGGCGAGGTCTTCGCTGGCCGCCTTGTACACCGGCTCGGCGGGCAGACCACGGCCGTCCCAACTGGCGATGGCAGTGACAGTGCGCGGCATGCCGCCAACCACTTCCGGGTTGCCGACACTTTTATAGAGAAGCGCCACGATCGGCACCAGAAACACCAGCAGCAGAAACAGCACCAGCGGCGCAATCAGCGCCTGGGCTTTCCAGCGGTTGACCCGCTCGGCGTGCTTGAGCTTCTGCTTCAAGGTGGGGCTGGCGCCCTCGTTCAGGGGAACGGCGATGGCCATGACGTACTCCGCAAATCTTTGATCGTTACAGAGGTGGCGAACCACCTCGAACTTTTGCCAGTGATCGTTCCCACGCTCTGCGTGGGAATGAATCCAGTGACGCTCTGCGTCACACAGGGACGCGGAGCGTCCCGGGCGGCATTCCCACGCAGAGCGTGGGAACGATCATCCGGAAAGCCATCGGTCCGCATGCTTGGCTTATTTGGCAGCCCAAGAGTTGAAACGCTGTTCCAGTTGCTCGCCGTTGTCAGCCCAGAAGCTGACGTCGATCTGCACCTGGTTGGCGATGTTTTCCGGGGTGGTCGGCATGTCTTTCAGGACATCCTTGGCCAGCAGCGGCACGGCTTGGGTGTTGGCCGGGCCGTAGGCGATGTTTTCCGAGTAGGTCTTCTGCTGCTGCGGCTGCACCGAGAAGGCGATGAATTTCTTCGCCGCTTCGGCGCGCTTGGCGTCCAGACCTTTCGGGATTGCCCAGGCGTCGAAGTCGTAGATGCCGCCGTTCCACACCACTTTCAGGTTGGATTCTTTCTGCACCGCCGCGATGCGACCGTTGTAGGCCGAACTCATCACCACGTCGCCGGAAGCGAGGTATTGCGGCGGTTGTGCACCGGCTTCCCACCACTGAATGCTTGGCTTGAGCTCATCGAGTTTCTTGAAGGCGCGATCCTGGCCGCCCTTGCTCGCCAGCTCTTTGTAGACGTCTTTCGGCGCGACACCATCGGCCATCAGCGCGAATTCGAGAGTGTACTTGGCGCCTTTGCGCAGGCCGCGCTTGCCCGGGAATTTCTTCGTGTCCCAGAAATCCGCCCAGCTGGTCGGTGCGGTTTTCAATTTGTCGGCGTTGTAAGCCAGTACGGTCGACCAGACGAAGAAACCTACGCCGCACGGCTGAATGGCGCCTTTGACGTAGTCTTCGGTCTTGCCGAACAGGGCCGGGTCGAGTTGCTCGAACATGTCTTCGTCGCAACCACGGGACAGCTCTGGCGATTCAACTTCGACCAGATCCCACGACACGCTCTTGGTGTCGACCATGGCTTTGACCTTGGCCATCTCGCCGTTGTATTCGCCGGCAACGATCTTGCCATTACCCGCCGCTTCCCACGGTGCATAGAAGGCTTTGACTTGCGCCGCCTTGTTCGCCCCGCCAAACGACACCACGGTCAAGTCCGGGCCGGCAGCCATCGCGCCGGTCGCACCCATCAGGCCCAGAGTCAGGGCGGTGAACTTCAGGGATCTCAACATTTATTGTTCTCTCCACGTGCAGGGTTGGTGTTGGTATTGCCGGGGCGCTTAGTGCGCCTCTAAAAGCGGATCGAGCGCACGAACGTGCTCGACCTGCCAGCCAAGCGGTACCACGTCGCCGACAGCAAGCGCGGGATCGAGCTCGGCAATCGGTTGTTTCACGAAGAAGTCGGTCTTGCCGCAGACTTCCAGGCGCACCCGGACGTGGTCGCCCAGATAGATGAATTCCGCCACCCTCCCTGAGAAGCGGTTGACGCATTGATCGCTCGAACCGTTGAGGCTGACGCGCTCCGGTCGGATCGACAGAGTCACCGGTTCGCCGGTCTGACCGACGTTGACGGCCAGCGCCTCGACTTTTTCGCCACGCCCCAACTCGACCACGCAGCGCTCGCCACTCTGGCTGAGCAGGCGGCCGTTGAGGCGGTTGTTCTCGCCAATGAAGTTGGCGACAAAGGTGTTTTTCGGCTCTTCGTAGAGCGTGCGCGGTGGCGCGATCTGCTGGATCTCGCCCTGATGGAATACCGCCACGCGGTCAGACATGGTCAGCGCTTCACCCTGATCGTGGGTCACGTAGACCACGGTCACGCCGAGGCGCTGGTGCAGGTGTTTGATCTCCATCTGCATGTGTTCACGCAGTTGCTTGTCGAGGGCGCCCAGCGGCTCGTCCATCAGCACCAGTTGCGGCTCGAACACCAGCGCGCGGGCCAGTGCCACACGTTGCTGCTGACCACCGGACAACTGCGCCGGATAGCGCGAAGCGAAGGCATCGAGCTGAACCATGCTGAGGACTTTCTTCACCCGCTCGCTGACATCGCTTTTGTTCAAGCCGCGCACGGTCAACGGGAAAGCAAGGTTCTCCGCGACAGTCATGTGCGGGAACAGTGCGTAGTTCTGGAATACCATGCCGATATCGCGCTTGTGCGGCGGCACGTTGTTGATCGAACGCCCGGACAGGAGGATTTCACCGGCGGTCGGCGTTTCGAAACCGGCGAGCATCATCAGGCTGGTGGTCTTGCCGGAACCGGACGGCCCGAGCAGGGTGAGGAATTCGCCCTTGCGAATGTCCAGGTTGAGGTCTTTGACGATCAGGTTCTCGCCGTCGTAGCTCTTCTGCACACCACGAAAGCTGACCAGCACATCACTGGTCCCTGCGCTTGTATCGACCTGGCTCATACCCACACCTTTGTTGTTGATGACTGCTTGTTCATCAAGCCTAGTGGCTGGCGGCGGCCACGCAAATCGGGGCGCAGGAGAGAATCGCTTAAGTGCAATGGAAGGTTGGGGGTAGGGATTGCCCTACAAGGATGGCGCTAATGGATAAAGCAGTGGTGAGCGGTGGGCTGCAAGCCGCGAGCAAGGGCAAAAGCGTTTGTCGCTAACAGATATGCCAACTCCGAACCTGTGGGAGCGAGCCTGCTCGCGAATGCGGTGGGTCATCAAACTGAATGGCTGACTGTTACGCCGCTTTCGCGAGCAGGCTCGCTCCCACATGAGGGCGGTGACGGTCAGAGGAGTTTGTGCTCCATCGCATATTTCACCAGTTCGGCCAAGGAGGTGATGTTGAGCTTCTGCATCAGCCGCGCCTTGTGGGTGCTGATGGTCTTGCTGCTCAGGGCCAGTTGCTGGGCGATGTCGTTGACGTTGGCGCCTTGGGCCAGGCGTTCGAACACCGAGAATTCGCGTTCTGACAACAGCGAATGCAGCGGCCGGGTATCGGTCAGGCCGACTTCGAAGACCATGCGGTCGGCCAGTTCCGGGTCAATGTAACGCCCACCTGCCGCGACTTTGCGAATCGCCGTGAGCAGCAGCGCCGGATCGCTGTCCTTGGTCGCATACCCGGCCGCGCCGACCTTTAACGCGCGCGCGGCCATTTGCGCTTCGTCGTGCATCGACAGCACCAGAATCGCCGGCGGATTGTTCAGCGCACGGATACGCGGGATCGCTTCCAGGCCATTGACGCCGGGCATGGAGATGTCCAGCAACACCACCTCGCACGGCACGCTGCGCAGGGTTTCGAGCAGTTGCTCACCATTGCTCGCCTCCCCCACCACTTGCAGATCCTTGGCCAGGCCGATCAGTTGCTTGATGCCCTCGCGGACGATGGTGTGGTCTTCGGCTACCAGTACACGGATCACGTTCTTCTCCAGATTTCAGGTACACACCAATCCCTGTGGGAGCGAGCTTGCTCGCGAAGGCGCCAGTCCAGACACCGCAACATGTCAAACCTCACTCACCGGCACTCGCACCACCAGACTGGTGCCCTCCCCCGGCTCACTCAGCAGCTCCAGCCGCCCGCCCATGATCAGCACCCGCTCACGCATGCCGACCAGGCCAAACGACGTCGGCCTACCCTCGGCCGCGACAAATCCTACGCCATCATCGCTGACGGTCAGACACAATTCATCGCCCGCAAGCTCCAGCGTCAGCTCCACCGTATGCGCCTGAGCATGGCGCATCACATTGGTCAGCGCCTCCTGCAAAATCCGGAACAGCCCCACCGCTTTGGCATCGCTGAGCGCCGGCAGGTTGTCCGGCACCTGCACCAGACACGGTATCTGTGTGCGCGCCTCGAAACGCCGAGCCTGCCACTCGATGGCCGAGGCAATCCCGGCATCAAGGATCGGCGGGCGCAACGCCGTCGCCACATCGCGCACCAGCTGAAATAACTGTGCGATCAGGCGCTTCATGCTGTTGAGCCGCTCGTTGAGTCCCGGATCAAGCTGCGCGTAGGCCAATTCGCACATCGATGTCTCCAGTTTCAGCACGGTGAGCATCTGTCCCAACTCATCATGGACTTCCCGGGCGATGCGCGCCTTCTCTTCTTCGCGCACGCTTTCCAGGTGCGCCGACAGTTCGCGCAGTTGCTCGCGCGAGGCCGCCAGTTCCAGCTCGATGCGTTTGCTTTCGCTGATGTCCCAGACGATGCCGTCCCACACATAGGCGCCGTCCTCCAGCTGGCGGGTGATCGCTTTGATCTCGGCCCAGCGCTGCTCACCCTGGCGCGTGACGATGCGGCCCTGCCACGACCAGTCGCTGTCAGTGTCCAGCGCCTGATCCTGGGTGCGGTGATAACTGGCCTTGTCGTCGGGATGCACCAGGCTGCGCAGGCCCATGTCGCGATGAGCGATGGCTGCCGGCGCATAACCGACCAGACTTTCGCTGCCCTCGCTGATGTAGGCAAAGTCGATCTGCCCGGTGACCGGTGCCCGCTCCAGCCTGAACACCAGACCCGGAACGTTGGCGGCGATGCCTTGCAGGCGCGCCTCGCTTTCCTGCAAAGCGGCGAGCGCGCGGCGGCGATCGGTGACGTCGGTGAGGTAGACCACCAGATATTCACTGTCGCGAAAACGCAGGAAGCTCAGGGAAACGTCCGCCGGCAGCACACTGCCATCGGCGCGCAGGCAACTGGTTTCGAAGCTCAAGGGCCCTTCTTCACTGGCCCGTGCACGCTTCCACAGATTGAGCCAGCGATCCATGTGCAGGCCGGGCTCGAAATCGATCAGCGGCCGCTCGATCAGCCCGCCCGAGGGATAGCCGAGCATGTTTTCCGCCGCGCGGTTGGCGTAGCGCACATGGCTGTCCCAATTGACCCAGAGAATGCCAACGGTGCTTTGGTCGATGGAAAACTGCGTCAGTCGCAGCGCCTCTTCACTGGCCGCGCGCAACGCAATGTCTTCGCGGGCGCTGAGCAGGCGTTGTTCGAGGCTGTGCTGTTGGCGACGCTGCCACGCCACGATCGCCGCGCAACTGAGCAGCATCACCGCGAACAACAGACTGAGGTTCTGCCAGAACCCCGGCGATTCGGTCAGCCGTGGGTATTTCGGCTGCAGCCATTGGTTGTGCAATTGTTCCAGATCCTTGGCCGGGATCGCGCGCAAGGCGCTCTGGACGATGCCGGCCAGTTCCGGCCAATCGCGCCGCGAGGCCACACGCAGCAACTGCGGCAGGCCGATATCGCCAACCACCACCAGTTCGGCAAACTCCGGCTCCACCGACAGACGCCCCAACTGCGCTTCGTCGACCACCGCGTAGGAGGCTTGCTGACTCAACAGCAGTTGCAAGGCCTGACGTTCCAATGGCACGCCTTGCAAATTCAAGTGCGGATAGTTGCTGCGCAGATAGTCGGCAGTGCTGCTCGGCATGCGCACGGCGACGCGGGTCTGGCTGTCGAGCTTTTCCAGATCGACCGCGCCGCTGCTTTTCTGGTCGCTGACCACCAGTTGCGGCACGCGCATGTAGGGGTCGGAAAACTGCCAGAGGCGCAGCGCGCTCGGGGTCTGGCTGAGGCCCGGGGCGATGTCGATCTCGCCCTCGCGCAAAGCGTTTTCCAATGCTCCCAGATCCTGAAAGTTGCGCCAGCTCAGTTCCACGCTGAGGGTCTTGGCCAGCAGTTTCATCAACTCGACATTGGCCCCGGACAATCGCTGCAGGCGCCGATCGTAGGTCGCGTAGGGCGCCTGCAAGACCAGGCCGACGCGCAATTCGTTGTGCTGCGCCAGCCATTGTTGCTGGCTCGGCGTCAGTTGTGCCCCATGGCCCGGTGGCGCAGGCGCCGCCCAGCCCATCAAGGGAAACCACAAACAGCCGATAACCCACAGGCAGCAAAATCGCTTCATTGAAGTCTCATACACTGACAAATTCTGACCAACCCATTAGGCTGCCGGGATACTTTTCTGGCCTGGAATAACCGATGCCCTCTGTCTACCGCCTGGCACTGCCAGCATTGTGCCTGTCGCTGATCTTGCCTTGTGCGTTTTCCGTCGAAGCCGCCGACCCGGCGCCTGCCGCCACGGATAAACCCGCCGAAGAAAAACCGGCCGAGCGCCAGCCACTGCTTGAGCGTAGTCAGGAAGAGGCCGCCGCACTGCAACGTAAACTGCCGGCGCAAGAGCAGCAACAACTGCAGGCTGGCAGCGACACTTTCCTCGCCCTGTGGAAACCGGCCAACAGCGCCGAGCCCAAAGGCGCGGTGATCATCGTTCCCGGTGCCGGCGAAACCGCTGACTGGCCGCAGGCAATCGGCCCGTTGCGACGCAAATTGCCGGACGTCGAGTGGAGCAGCCTGAGTATCACCCTGCCGGATCTGCAAGGCGACGCCATTGCTCCGCGCGTGATCGAACCGGCCGCGGCGCCGAAAGCCCCGGAAACCACAAGCAAAGACGCCACCACCGCGCAACCGATCGAGCAAGCCGCTGGTGGGGAAGCGGAAGTTGCCGAACAGGTGGTCGCCGAGACCAGCGAAGAACAAGCCAAGGCCGATGCCGATCGCATCTTCGGACGCATCGACGCGGCGATTGCCTACGCCGAACAGCAGAGCGCGCGCAGCATTGTCGTGCTCGGCCACGGCACCGGCGCTTATTGGGCGGCGCGTTTTCTCAGCGAGCGGCAGACGCCGCAGGTGGAGAAACTGGTGATGGTTGACGCGCAAGCACCGGCCAAAGCCCTGCCGCCACTCGCCGAACTGACGCCGACGCTGAAGCTGCCGACGGTGGATATCTTTTACATGGACAAAGCGCTGGATCGCAACGCGGCGCTGGAGCGCATGCAGGCGAGCAAGCGTCTGAAGACCTCGGCGTTCAGCCAGGTGGCGCTGAAGGTATTGCCGGACAAGAAGGCTGAGCAGGAACAATTGTTTCGGCGGGTGCGGGGCTGGTTGAATCCTCAGGCTGTTGACTGACTGTTCCACCGAGTCGCCCTTAATTCGCGAGCAGGCTCGCTCCCACATTGGATCTATGCACAATTCAATGTGGGAGCGAGCCTGCTCGCGAAGAGGCAAGCACAAGCAAAACCCATCTAATTCCTAGCGAAAATCCCGCCGCTCCCGAATCAACGTATAGGCGTTATGCAATTCCCGCGTCCGCTCGGTCGCCTCACGTACCTGCGCCGGGGTTGCGCCGCTGCCGGCGATCTTGTCCGGGTGATGGCGACTGAGCAATCGCCGGTAAGCGCGCTTGATCTGTGCCGGCTCGCTGCTCGCCGACACCCCAAGCAGCTTCATCGCCTCCTGATAGCTCACTGCCGCACTGACGATCGGCCGCTTGCCGGGCTCGTAATCGCTGGCCAATGCCTGCACCTGCTGCGCCGTCCAGCCGAGCCATTTGCCCCACTGCGCCAGCAACTCGCGTTCGCTGACCCCGGCGCGACCATCAGCCCAGACCATTCGCCAACAGGCACGCAACACGCCCTCAGCCGCATGCGGTTGCGCACTCAAACGACGCAGATAACCGCGCAGATTGTCGCTGCCGGACTTGCCGCGATTGAATGCAGCAATGGCCCGCCGTGTCGCCGGCTCGCTCATTTCCAGCGCGCGCATTTCATTGCGCGCCTGCTGGATATGCCCGTCAGTGACGCGCCCGTCGCGCTTGGCCAGACGCCCGAGCAACACGAACAGCAATTCATCGTTGCGCAGCATCGGCCGGCCGCCGAGCTTTTCGCGCAAGTGTCCCCAGCTTTGCAAGTGCAGGCGCCGATCCAGCGCCTGCCCCAACAACGCCCCAAGCATGGCCCCCGGAATGCTGGCAATCGCGTACCCCACTCCGGCTCCAATCAGAGTCCCTGGCCACAGCATCTCAGCGACTCGCTTCTATCAAGGCTTCGGCTTCGGCCAGACGCTCGTAGGTACCAACATCTACCCAATGCCCCTTCAACCGCTCGCCTGTTACTTCACCGTTGGCCATGGCGTTGCGTAGCAGCGGTGCAAGCTTGAACGCGCCATCGCTGCAACCATCGAACAACTGCGGATGCAGCACGGCGATACCGCTGTACGTCAGCGTCTGCGCATCAGGCTCGCCGTCCTGCACTTTGCCGTCGATCAGGCTGAAGTCGCCTTTCGGGTGATGCGGCGGATTGTCCGCCAGCACCAGATGCGCCAGGCCATTGATCGGCTGGTGCAGCACGCTGAAGTCGTAATCGGTCCAGATGTCGCCGTTGACCACCAGAAACGCATCGTCACCAAGTAACGGCAGCGCTCGGAAAATCCCGCCACCGGTTTCCAGCGGCTCGCCTTCCGGCGAGTACTGAATACTCAGGCCGAAACGCGAACCGTCGCCCAGATGACCCTCGATCTGCTGACCGAGCCAGGCGTGGTTGATGACGATTTCGGTGAAACCTGCGGCCGCGAGGGCGCGCAGGTGATACTCGATCAGCGGCACGCCAGCGGCACGCACCAGCGGTTTCGGCGTGGTCAGGGTCAGCGGGCGCATGCGCTCGCCTTTGCCCGCCGCCAGAATCATTGCCTTCATGCCGTCGCTCCAGCACGCAAGCTGCTGAACAGCGCTTGCAGTTCCGCCAGTTCAGGACGGCGGGCGATCACTGCTTCTATATAAGAGAAGAAGCGCGGCACATCGGCCAGATAGCGTGGCTTGCCATCGCGATGGCAGATACGCGCGAAGATGCCGATGACTTTCAGGTGACGCTGCACGCCCATCAGGTCGCTGGCGCGCAGGAAGTCTTCGAAATCCGCCTGCACCGGAATGTCCAGTGCCGAGGCCTGCTGCCAGTAACTTTCCAGCCAGCCGCGTACACGTTCTTCCGGCCAGCTGAGGAAAGCATCCTTGAACAGGCATGTCACGTCGTAGGTCACCGGGCCGTAAACCGCGTCCTGAAAGTCCAGCACGCCGGGGTTGGGCTCGCTGAGCATCAGGTTGCGCGGCATGTAGTCGCGGTGCACCAGCACTTTCGGCTGCGCCAGCGCGCTGTCGATCAGCAACTCGCTGATGTGCTGCCATTGTTGCTGCTGGGCCGCATCGAACTCGACGCCCAGCTCGCGCTTGACGTACCACTCGGGGAACAATTCAAGCTCGCGACGCAACAAGGCGACGTCGTAACTGGGCAACGGCGCAACCATCGGCAACTGTTGAAAAGCCAACAGCGCTTGCAGGGCATCGTGGAATAACGCGTTGGCATTTTCGCCATCGATCACGTCGAGATAGGTCTTGTTGCCCAGGTCATTGAGCAAAAGAAAACCGCGTTCTAGGTCTTCGGCGTAAATTTTCGGCACATTAATTCCGGATTTCGCCAGCAAAAAAGCGATATCCACGAACGGTTTGCAGTTTTCCTGGGGCGGCGGCGCGTCCATCACGACGAAGCTGCGGCCATCGCCCTCCCAGCGGAAGTAGCGGCGAAAACTCGCGTCGCTGCTGGCCGCGGTCAACGTGGCCGGGGGCACGGTGCCCCAGCCCTGCTCGGCAAACAGCTTTGCCAACTGCTCATCGAGCCAAACTTTCAGGTGTTGCAAGCGTACATCTTGGTCAGGCATTGCAAGGGTCTCCGACGGCGCTAGCCGTCAAGCGGGTCATGCTTTATTATCCAGCATCTTTTTCAGACCATCGAGAGGCGTGCGGCCCACACCGCGGGCAGATGGCACGCAGGAAGCCCGGACTAATAAGATGGCATTGAAATCCCCCGCGTTTCGTAAAAAATTTCCGTTGTTGGTAACCGGCAGTCTGCTGGCTATGCAACCTCTGGCCAGTCAATTCGTTGTTGCCGCCGAGCAGTATGACTGCTCCGTCTCGGCTACGGGTGGCTGGGACTGTGCGCCCAAGTCGCCCGCCGCGGCATTGCCGCCGCGCCCGGTACATGACGGCAGTGCCGTCAGCGCTGCCGGCGAGCCTGCGGCTGACAAGGGTTCCGACGCCGACACTGGCGCGAAAACCGCACTGGTCACCGAGTCCAAGGGCCGCGGCCTGAAATCCCGTAGCGAAGACTACAGTCACCTCGACTGGGTTCCGCGCGAGAAGCTCACCGCTGCGCAATTGGCCGAGACCGGTCCTTACTGCTCTGGTTCCTATATCGAACCGATTCGTCCTGGCATGAATGACAAGACGAATAAAAGTGACGCGCCGACCTTCATCGGTGCCAAAGCGTCGCGTTACGAGCAGGACACACAAGTCGCCAGCCTCGCCGGTGACGTGATCATGCGTCAGGGCAGCATGCAGGTCGAAGCTGACGAGGCCAATCTGTATCAGGCCGAGAGCCGTGGCGAACTGGCCGGCAACGTGCGCATCCGTGACAACGGCGCGCTGATCGTCGGCGACCACGCCGATGTGCAGCTCGACACCGGCGAAGCCAAGGTCGACAACGCCGAATACGTGATGCACAAATCGCGCATCCGCGGTAACGCGCTGTACGCCAAGCGTGCCGAAAACGCGATCATCCGCTTGAAGGACGGCACGTACACCACGTGCGAACCGAACAGCAACGCCTGGCAGCTCAAGGGCAACAACATCACCTTGAACCCGGCCACCGGTTTCGGTACGGCGACCAACGTGACGTTGCGCGTCAAAGACATCCCGATTCTGTACACCCCGTACATCTACTTCCCGATCGACGACCGCCGCCAGTCAGGTTTCCTGCCGCCGACCATCGGTTCGGGCAGCGACACCGGCTTCATGCTGGTTACCCCGTACTACTTCAACCTGGCGCCGAACTACGACGCCACGTTGTACCCGCGCTACATGAGCAAGCGCGGCATGCTGGTAGAGGGTGAGTTCCGCTACTTGACCAAGTCGAGTGAAGGGCAGTTCGGTGCGGCGTACCTCAATGATGAGAACGACGATCGCAAGCTTCAGTCCGACTACAAAGACACTCGCTATATGTACAACTGGCAGCACAAGGGCGGTCTCGACTCCCGCGTGCTCACAGAAGTTGATTACACCAAGATCAGCGATCCGTATTACTTCCAGGATCTGCAGACCGATCAGATTGGTGTGAAGAGCGATGATTTCGTCAATCAGCAGGGTGCGGTCAGCTATCGTGGCGACAACTACACCGCACGCCTGAATGCTCAGCAATATCAGCTGGCTACCGTTTCCAACATCACACCGTATGGTCGTCTGCCGCAGATCACCTTCAATGGTCAGCTGCCGTACCATCCGGAAGGTCTGAATTTCGATTACGAGACCGAGCTGGTTCGTTTCGATCGCGATCTACGTGATGGCGACTTCATCAATGAAGATGGCATTGCCGAACGTCGTCTGGACACAAACATCACCGGTCTGGCCCGCGCCAACGGTGATCGCCTGAATCTGAAGCCGGGCGTCAGCCTGCCGATGAACTGGACGTATGGTTTCCTCAAACCATCGTTGAAGTATCAGTACACGCAGTATCAGCTTGATCTGGACAGTACCGGTAAATCGCAGATCGATGCGATGACCGCAGAACAGAAGAAGCTCAACGGCGAATTCGATAGCAATCAGAACCGCGGTGTTCCGATCGCCAGCATCGACAGCGGCCTGTACTTCGACCGCAACACGTCGTACTTCGGCAAAAACTACCGTCAGACCCTGGAACCGCGCCTGTTCTACCTCTATGTACCTGAGGTTGATCAGGAAGACATTCCAGTATTCGACACCAGCGAAACGACGTTCAACTACTCGTCGCTCTTCCGTGACAACCGCTTTACCGGCTCCGACCGTGTCGGTGACGAGAACAAGCTGTCTCTGGGCGTGACCAGTCGCTGGATCGAAGACAACGGTTTCGAGCGTCAGCGCATCAGCGTCGGCCAGGCTCTGTACTTCAAGGATCGCAAGGTCCAACTGCCGGGTATCGCTTTCAACGATCGTGACGACGCGAAATCCGACGTTTCGCCATACGCGCTGGAATACGAATACCGCTGGAACCGCGACTGGCGCACTACTGCCGACTATAACTGGGACCCGGACAGCCGCAGCCCGCGCTCTGGCAGCGCGATGTTCCACTACCAGCCGGAAGACAACCCGAACAAGGTCGTCAACGTCGGTTACCGCTATCGTAACGACCAGGTTCGTTACGACCAGAACACCGGTCGCTGGACTGTGGGCGGTGGCGACTATGGCACCCCGGGCCAACCTGGCTACGTGAAGGACTACTACAAGATCCAGCAGCATGACTTCTCGGTCATCTGGCCGATCGTTCCGCAGTGGAACGCTATCAGCCGCTGGCAGTACGACTACAACCGCAATCGCACGCTGGAAGCTTTCGGTGGTTTCGAATACGACAACTGCTGCTGGAAACTGCGCCTGATCAACCGTTACTGGGTTTCCTATGACGAGTTCAGCCAGGAAGCTCCGCAAAACGAAAAAGGCGACCATGGCGTCTTCCTCCAAATTGTTCTGAAGGGACTCGGCGGCCTGACTGGCGCCAAGGTAGAGAGCTTCCTCGACAAAGGCATTCAAGGTTATCGTGAACGTGAAGACCAAGCTTTCTGATTGTCTGCGCCCGGTGCTGCTGGGCGCGTTGTTCCTGGGTACGGCGGCCAACGCCGCCGTACAGTCCATCGATAAAGTGGTGGCGATCGTCGATAACGACGTGGTCATGCAGAGCCAACTGGACCAGCGCGTTCACGAAGTTCAGCAGACCATCGCCAAGCGCGGTGGCGGCCTGCCGCCTCCGGGCGTGCTCGATCAGCAGGTGCTCGAGCGTCTGATCGTCGAAAACCTGCAACTGCAGATCGGCGAACGCTCGGGCATCCGCATCACTGACGAAGAGTTGAACCAGGCTGTCGGCACCATTGCTCAGCGCAACAACATGACTGTTGATCAGTTCCGTGCTGCGCTGGCTCGCGATGGCCTGAACTATGACGACGCCCGTGATCAGATCAAGCGCGAGATGATCATCAGCCGGGTGCGTCAGCGTCGCGTGGCAGAACGCATTCAGGTGTCCGAGCAGGAAGTGAAGAACTTCCTCGCCTCCGATCTCGGCAAGATGCAACTGTCCGAAGAACTGCACCTGGCCAACATCCTGATTCCAACCCCGGAAAGCGCCAACTCTGAAGCGATTCAGAGCGCTTATCGTCAGGCCATGGATGTTTACCAGCAGCTCAAGCAAGGCGCTGACTTCGGTCAGATGGCCGTGGCCAAATCCGGCAGCGACAACGCGCTGGAAGGCGGCGAGATGGGCTGGCGTAAAGCCGCGCAACTGCCACCGCCGTTCGATCGTGAGCTAAGCAGCATGGCGGTTGGCGACATTACTCAGCCTGCGCGTACACCGGGCGGCTTCATCATTTTGAAGCTGCTGGGCAAACGTGGCGGCGAAGCGCAGATGCGCGATGAAGTGCATGTGCGTCACATCCTGGTCAAGCCGAGCCCGATCCGCGACGAAGCCAAGACCAAGGCACTGGTGCAATCGTTGTATGACCGCATCACCGCCGGCGAAGACTTTGCCGAACTGGCGAAAAACTATTCGGAAGATCCGGGTTCCGCCCTTAACGGCGGCGACCTGAACTGGATCGACCCGAACGTACTGGTACCGGAATTCCGCGAAGTGATGGCTTCTACCCCACAAGGTCAGCTGTCCAAGCCATTCCAGACCCAATACGGCTGGCACGTGCTGGAAGTCCTTGGCCGTCGCGCCACTGACGGCACCGAACAGGCCCGTGAGCAGCAAGCAATGACCGTACTGCGGAACCGCAAATACGACGAAGAGCTGCAGACCTGGCTGCGTCAGATCCGTGACGAAGCATACGTAGAGATCAAACTTCCTGGTGCAGACCAGGCAGCGCAGTGAAACCCAAGCGTTTCGCGCTGACACCCGGCGAACCGGCCGGCATCGGTCCCGACCTGTGCCTGCTGCTCGCTTCGCAAGCCCAGCCACATCCCCTGATTGCCATCACCAGCCGCGACCTGCTCCTTGAGCGGGCCGCGCAGCTGGGGCTGGCCGTCAGTCTGCTGGATGTCGCGCCGGGGCAGTGGCCAGATGTTCCAGCGCCGGCCAACAGCCTGTACGTCTGGGACACGCCGCTCAGCGCACCGGTAATCGCCGGGCAACTGGACAAGGCCAACGCGGCATTCGTCCTCGAAACCTTGACCCGCGCCGGCAACGGCTGCCTGAATGGCGACTTCGCCGGGATGATCACTGCGCCGGTACACAAAGGTGTGATCAACGAGTCGGGCATCGCATTCTCTGGACACACTGAGTTTCTCGCCGACCTGACGCACACCGCGCAAGTAGTGATGATGCTGGCCACTCGCGGTTTGCGCGTGGCGCTGGTCACCACGCATCTGCCTCTGCGCGAGATTGCCGACGCGATCACCCCGGAACGGCTGGAGCGCGTAACGCGAATCCTGCACGCCGACCTGCAAGACAAATTCGGCATCGCCCGGCCACGCATCCTGGTCTGCGGACTCAACCCGCACGCCGGTGAAGGCGGCCACCTGGGCCATGAAGAAATCGACATCATCGAACCGACATTAGAGCGCCTGCGCGGCGAGGGCATGGACCTTCGTGGCCCGCTGCCTGCCGACACTCTGTTTACCCCCAAATATCTGGAGCACTGCGACGCAGTGCTGGCGATGTACCACGACCAGGGCTTGCCCGTGCTCAAGTACAAAGGCTTCGGCGCTGCCGTCAACGTGACGCTGGGCCTGCCGATCATCCGCACCTCGGTCGACCATGGCACCGCCCTGGATCTGGCCGGCAGCGGCAGGATCGACACCGGCAGCCTGCAAGTCGCCCTGGAAACCGCCTACCAGATGGCCGAGACCCGTTTATGAACGAGCAATACCAACACAAGGCGCGCAAACGCTTTGGTCAGAACTTCCTCCACGATGCCGGCGTTATCGACCGCATTCTGCGCTCCATCCACGCCAAGGCTGACGATCGCCTGCTGGAAATCGGCCCCGGTCAGGGTGCGCTGACCCAAGGTTTGCTGGGCTCCGGCGCGCAACTCGACGTAGTGGAGCTGGACAAGGATCTGATCCCGATCCTCAACCAGCAGTTTGCCGGCATGAGCAATTTCAACCTGCATCAGGGCGATGCGCTGAAGTTCGACTTCAATACGCTGAATGCCGCGCCGAACAGCCTGCGGGTGGTTGGCAATCTGCCGTACAACATCTCCACGCCGCTGATTTTTCACCTGCTGAACAACGCCGGCATCATTCGTGACATGCACTTCATGTTGCAGAAAGAAGTGGTCGAGCGTCTGGCAGCAGGCCCTGGTGGCGGTGATTGGGGTCGTCTGTCGATCATGGTTCAGTATCACTGCCGTGTAGAACATCTGTTCAACGTCGGCCCAGGCGCATTCAATCCGCCGCCGAAAGTCGATTCGGCGATCGTTCGTCTCGTGCCGCACGCGGTACTGCCGCACCCGGCCAAGGATCACAAGCTGCTGGAGCGCGTGGTACGCGAAGCCTTCAATCAGCGCCGCAAAACCTTGCGCAATACCCTCAAGCAATTGCTCAGCAATGCCGAAATCGAAGCCGCCGGCGTCGATGGCAGCCTGCGTCCCGAGCAGCTGGATCTGGCTGCATTCGTGCGCCTGGCCGACCAACTCGCGATACAGGTTCCGGCCACTCCTGCCGCCGACTGACTCGCGATGAACGCTATCGGGCAGCACACCACTCTGGTTTACTGCCCGATACTTGCCTAGACTGATTCCCCATCAGCTACGCCCCGCGTTCCGCTTCGTTAAGGCCCTCTTGCATGTCCGATTCCCGTTACCAGGTCGATGTCAGCGTCGTCACCCATTATCTGGCAGACCAATCGCAACCCGAACACGACCGTTTCGCCTTCGCCTACACCATCACCGTACAGAACAACGGCGAGATTGCGGCCAAGCTTCTGTCCCGGCACTGGGTGATTACCGACGGTGACGGCCATGTCGAACACGTGCGCGGTGAAGGCGTCGTCGGCCAGCAACCGTTGATCGATGCAGGCAAGAGCCACACGTATACCAGCGGCACGGTGATGACCACCAAGGTCGGCACCATGCAAGGCTCCTATCAGATGCTCGCCGACGACGGCAAACGTTTCGATGCGACCATCAAACCGTTTCGCCTCGCCGTACCCGGAGCCCTGCACTGATGACGACTTACGCCGTCGGTGACCTGCAAGGCTGCCTCGAACCGCTCAAGTGCCTGCTCAAGCAAGTTGCCTTCGACCCGGTGCTGGATCGGCTATGGCTGGTCGGCGATCTGGTCAACCGCGGCCCGCAGTCGCTGGAAACCCTGCGCTTTCTCTACGAGATGCGCGAGTCGCTGGTCTGTGTCCTCGGCAATCACGATTTGCATCTGCTGGCCGCCGCGAAAAAGATCGAGCGCTTGAAGAAAAGCGACACCTTGCGCGAAATCATCGAGGCCCCCGACGGCCCGCAATTGATGGAATGGCTGCGCCAGCAGAAGCTGATGCATTACGACGAAACACGCGATGTTGCGATGGTCCATGCTGGCATCCCGCCGCAATGGTCGCTGCGCCGTGCGTTGAAGTGCGCCGCCGAAGTCGAGACCGCCCTGCGTGACGACAACGTGTTCCCCGCCTACCTTGACGGCATGTACGGCAACGAACCGGCGAGATGGGACAACGACCTCAAAGGCATTGATCGCCTGCGGGTGATCACTAATTATTTCACACGCATGCGCTTTTGCACCGCCGAGGGCAAGCTCGACCTCAAAAGCAAGGAAGGCCTCGACAGCGCCCCACCCGGCTACAGGCCGTGGTTTCAGCACAAGGAGCGCAAGACCAAAGGCCTGCGCATCATCTTCGGTCACTGGGCCGCGCTTGAGGGCAATATCCACGAGCCGGGCATTTCCGCGCTGGACACCGGATGCGTATGGGGCGGCAGCCTGACGCTGATGAACGTCGACAGCGGCGAACGCCTGTCATGCAAATGCGACGAGCACGGCGGGCTTGCACACACGGTTGCGCCACTTATCCCCGAATCTTCGCCAGTCGACGCGCCGCGTTAGACTGCACTTTCAGTTGAGCTACAGGAACCCGCCATGAGCGAATTCAAACGAATCCCCCCGGAACAGGCGCAGGCCCTGCGTGAACAAGGCGCCGTTGTGGTCGACGTGCGCGACCCGGCGACCTTTGCCGCGCTGCATATCAGCGGTTCGAAGCATCTCGACAACCATTCGCTGCACGCTTTCATTCAAGGCGCCGATCTTGATGCACCGACCGTCGTGGTCTGCTATCACGGCAACTCCAGTCAGGGCGCAGCCGCCTATCTGGTCAGCCAAGGTTTCTCCGATGTTTACAGCATGGACGGCGGCTTTGAGCTGTGGCGTACGACTTATCCGTCGGAAACCGCGCAAGGCACCGCCGAATAATTTTTTTGCGCAGCGCAGGCCCCGGCTGCCGTGGTCCTGCGCGCGGCAGACGAACGGTCTGCCACAACTAATTACGTATCTCGCCTTTACCTCTCGAATTCCCAACTATCCTTAAGCGCAGGCCATCCAAATCAGGGGAGAGCCGGTACACCGGCGCGCGGATCATCGGGAGTAGCTTTCGCGGTTTGTCGACCGTGGGAGAATTCTGGGGGGTAAACAGCAGCTGCCACAGCGACTGCTGCCAGCATCGACTGAGTGATCCGGCGTCGGCTCCACGTATCGAGCGAGGTGACGTCATGAGTATCTTTAGCCACTTCCAACAACGCTTCGAATCCACACGCCAGGAAGAACTCTCTCTGCAGGAGTACCTGGAGCTGTGCAAAAACGATCGCAGCGCCTACGTTTCCGCCGCCGAGCGTCTATTGATGGCGATCGGCGAACCGGAACTGCTCGACACTTCGACCAATTCGAGGCTGTCGCGCATCTTCTCCAACAAGGTGATCCGCCGCTATCCGGCCTTTGAAGACTTCCACGGGATGGAAGAATGCATCGACCAGATCGTCTCGTATTTCCGCCACGCCGCCCAAGGCCTGGAAGAGAAGAAACAGATTCTTTATCTGCTCGGCCCCGTCGGTGGCGGTAAATCGTCCCTGGCCGAGAAGCTGAAACAGCTGATGGAGAAAGTGCCTTTCTACGCCATCAAGGGCTCGCCGGTCTTCGAATCACCTCTGGGTCTGTTCAACGCCACTGAAGATGGCGCGATCCTCGAGGAAGACTTCGGTATCCCACGACGCTATCTGAACACCATCATGTCGCCCTGGGCGACCAAGCGCCTGGCCGAATTCGGCGGCGACATCAGCCAGTTCCGCGTGGTCAAGCTGTACCCGTCGATCCTCAATCAGATTGCCGTGGCCAAGACCGAACCCGGTGACGAGAACAACCAGGACATCTCGGCGCTGGTCGGCAAGGTCGATATCCGCAAACTCGAAGAATTCCCGCAGAACGACGCTGACGCCTACAGCTACTCCGGTGCGCTGTGCCGAGCCAACCAGGGCTTGATGGAATTCGTCGAAATGTTCAAGGCGCCGATCAAGGTGCTGCACCCATTGCTGACCGCTACTCAGGAGGGCAACTACAACAGTACCGAAGGCCTCGGCGCGATTCCCTTCACCGGCATCCTGCTGGCTCACTCCAACGAGTCGGAGTGGCACACCTTCCGCAACAACAAGAACAACGAGGCGTTCATCGACCGGATCTACATCGTCAAAGTGCCGTACTGCCTGCGCGTCAGCGATGAAGTGAAGATCTACGACAAACTCCTGTTCAACAGTTCCTTGTCCAAGGCGCACTGCGCACCGGACACCTTGAAAATGCTTGCGCAATTCACCGTGCTGTCACGCCTCAAGGAGCCGGAAAACTCCAACATCTACTCGAAGATGCGCGTCTACGACGGTGAAAACCTCAAGGACACCGATCCGAAGGCCAAGTCGATTCAGGAGTATCGCGATTCGGCCGGTGTCGACGAAGGCATGAACGGTCTGTCGACCCGCTTCGCCTTCAAGATCCTCTCCAAGGTGTTCAACTTCGATCCGCATGAAATCGCCGCCAACCCAGTGCACCTGCTCTATGTGCTGGAGCAGCAGATCGAACAGGAACAGTTCCAGGCCGAAACCCGCGAACGCTACCTGCGCTATCTGAAGGAATACCTGGCGCCGCGCTACATCGAGTTCATCGGCAAGGAAATCCAGACCGCTTATCTGGAGTCCTACAGCGAATACGGTCAGAACATCTTCGACCGCTACGTGCTGTATGCGGACTTCTGGATTCAGGATCAGGAGTATCGCGACCCGGAAACCGGCGAGATTCTCAACCGCGTGGCGCTGAACGAAGAACTGGAGAAAATCGAGAAACCGGCCGGGATCAGCAATCCGAAGGATTTCCGCAACGAAATCGTCAACTTCGTCCTGCGCGCCCGGGCCAACAACAACGGCAAGAACCCGACCTGGCTCAGCTACGAAAAACTGCGGGTGGTCATCGAGAAGAAAATGTTCTCCAACACCGAAGACCTGCTGCCCGTCATCAGCTTCAACGCCAAGGCCAGCAAGGAGGATCAGCAGAAACACAACGACTTCGTTACGCGAATGGTTGAACGTGGCTACACCGATAAACAGGTACGCCTGCTGTCCGAATGGTACCTGCGGGTCCGCAAGTCGCAGTGAGGCAGCTGCAAGCTATAAGCCACAAGCTGCAAGAACAAAGCGCGTGAACCCGAAAACACGGGCATTCGCTTTTACTTGCAGCTTGCAGCTCAAAACTTGAAGCTCCCCGGAGGGGCCTTATGAGCTATGTGATCGACCGACGCCTCAATGGCAAGAACAAGAGCACGGTAAACCGCCAGCGTTTTCTGCGGCGTTACCGTGACCACATCAAGAAGGCTGTCGAAGAGGCAGTCAGTCGCCGCTCCATTACCGATATGGAGCACGGTGAACAGATCAGCATTCCCGGTCGCGACATTGACGAACCGGTGCTTCATCACGGACGCGGCGGCAAGCAGACCGTGGTGCATCCCGGTAACAAAGAGTTCACGTCCGGTGAACATATCGCTCGTCCACCGGGAGGCGGCGGTGGACGCGGTCCGGGCAAGGCGGGGAATTCCGGCGAAGGCATGGACGAGTTCGTCTTCCAGATCACGCAGGAAGAGTTCCTCGAATTCATGTTCGAAGACCTTGAATTGCCGAATCTGGTCAAACGCAACCTGACCGGCACCGACACGTTCAAAACCGTACGCGCCGGGATCAGCAACGAGGGCAATCCGTCGCGGATCAACATCATCCGCACCCTGCGCTCAGCGCATGCGCGTCGTATTGCCCTGTCTGGCAGCAGCCGCGCGAAATTGCGCGAAGCCAAGGAGGAGCTGGCACGGCTCAAGCGCGAAGAACCGGACAACTTCGGCGATATCCAGGAACTCGAGGCTGAAATCGAGAAACTCAGCGCACGCATTCACCGCGTGCCGTTCCTAGATACCTTCGACTTGAAATACAACCTGTTGGTCAAGCAACCCAATCCCAGTTCCAAAGCAGTGATGTTTTGCCTGATGGACGTTTCCGGTTCGATGACGCAGGCGACCAAGGACATCGCCAAGCGCTTCTTCATCCTGCTGTACCTTTTCCTCAAGCGTAACTACGACAAGATCGACGTGGTGTTCATCCGTCACCACACCAGCGCCCGGGAAGTGGACGAAGAGGAGTTTTTCTATTCTCGTGAGACCGGCGGCACCATTGTTTCCAGCGCCCTGAAGCTGATGCAGGAAATCATGGCCGAGCGCTATCCGAGCAATGAGTGGAACATCTACGCCGCTCAGGCCTCCGACGGCGACAACTGGAACGACGATTCGCCGATCTGCCGCGACATCCTGATCAACCAGATCATGCCGTTTGTGCAGTACTACACTTATGTGGAGATCACCCCGCGCGAACATCAGGCGCTGTGGTACGAATACGAACGCATCGCCGAAGCCTTCTCTGACACGTTTGCCCAGCAGCAACTGGTCTCGGCCGGAGATATCTATCCGGTCTTCCGTGAACTCTTCCAGCGCAGGTTAGTGACATGACCGCCAAAGAGCAGAAACGCCAACCGATTTCCACCGGCTCAGAATGGACATTCGAGCTGATCCAGACCTACGACCGTGAAATCGCCCGGATCGCGGCCCGTTATGCACTGGACACCTATCCCAACCAGATCGAAGTGATCACCGCCGAGCAGATGATGGACGCCTATGCCTCGGTGGGCATGCCGCTGGGCTATCACCACTGGTCCTACGGCAAACACTTCCTCAGCACAGAGAAATCCTACAGTCGCGGGCAGATGGGCCTGGCCTACGAGATCGTGATCAACTCCGACCCGTGCATCGCCTATCTGATGGAAGAAAACACCATCTGCATGCAGGCGCTGGTGGTGGCCCATGCCTGCTATGGCCACAACAGCTTCTTCAAGGGCAACTACCTGTTCCGCACCTGGACCGATGCCAGTTCGATCATTGATTACCTGGTGTTCGCCAAGCAGTACATCATGCAGTGCGAAGAGCGCCACGGCATCGATGCCGTGGAAGACCTGCTCGACTCCTGCCACGCGCTGATGAACTACGGTGTCGACCGCTACAAGCGTCCATATCCGATCTCCGCCGAAGAAGAGCGCCGGCGGCAAAAGGATCGGGAAGAGCACATGCAGAAGCAGATCAATGATCTGTGGCGCACCATTCCCAAAGGCGCGGACAAATACAGCGACAAGGACAACGCCCGCTTCCCGGCCGAACCGCAGGAAAACATCCTCTATTTCATCGAGAAACACGCGCCACTGCTGGAACCCTGGCAACGCGAAATCGTGCGCATCGTGCGCAAGATCGCCCAGTATTTCTATCCACAGCGCCAGACCCAAGTCATGAACGAAGGCTGGGCAACGTTCTGGCATTACACGCTGATGAATGATCTGTATGACGAAGGCCTGGTCACCGACGGCTTCATGATGGAATTCCTCACCTCGCACACCAGCGTGGTGTTCCAACCGGGTTTCGACAGTCCGTACTACAGCGGCATCAACCCCTATGCGTTGGGTTTCGCCATGTACCGCGACATTCGGCGCATGTGCGAAGAGCCTACCGAAGAGGATCGCCGCTGGTTCCCGGACATCGCCGGTTCCGACTGGCTGTCGACCATCAAGTTCGCCATGAGCAGTTTCAAGGACGAGAGCTTCATCCTGCAGTACCTGTCCCCCAAGGTGATCCGCGATCTGAAGCTGTTCAGCATTCTCGATGACGACCAGAAAGACGACCTGCTGGTGCCGGCCATCCATGACGAGGGCGGCTACCGGATCATCCGTGAAACCCTTGCCGCGCAGTACAACCTCGGCAATCGTGAGCCGAACGTGCAGATCTACAGCATTGATCGGCGCGGCGATCGCTCGCTGACCCTGCGCCATCAGCAACACGATCGCAAACCATTGGGCGACTCCACCGAGGAAGTGCTCAAGCACCTGCACCGGCTCTGGGGCTTCGACATTCATCTGGAAACCCTGCAAGGCGACCAGATCATGAAAACCCATCACGTGCCGCCGCGCAGTGAACACAGCGAGGGCGATTACGGCCGGCTCGATCTGGCCGTGATTCATCTTTGATCCGGTTCTGGCCTCCGAAAGTCTGACGCAAGGGTTATCCTGTCGGACTGACGGAGGTTTTTTATGCAGGTTTACAAGGTTGGCGGCGCGGTACGTGATCGCCTTTTAGGGTTGCCGGTCACTGATGTCGACCGGGTCGTGGTCGGCGCGACCACTGAAGAAATGCTCGCCCAGGGGTTTCGCGCGGTTGGCGCGGATTTCCCGGTGTTTCTGCACCCGAAAACCGGTGAGGAATATGCTCTCGCCCGCACGGAGCGCAAAAGCGGTCGCGGTTACGGCGGTTTCACTTTCTACGCGAGTCCCGAAGTCACGCTCGAAGAAGACCTGATTCGACGCGACCTGACGATCAATGCCATGGCCGAGGACGATCAGCTCAACCTGACCGATCCGTATCATGGTCAACGCGACCTCGAAGCACGAATCCTTCGCCATGTTTCCCCGGCGTTCGCCGAAGATCCGTTGCGAGTGCTGCGCGTTGCCCGTTTTGCTGCGCGTTACGCAGGACTGGGCTTCACGGTCGCCGACGAGACCATGGGTTTGATGCGCCAGCTCAGTGAGTCCGGCGAATTGCAGGCGCTGACCGCTGAGCGCAGTTGGAAAGAGATTTCCCGCGCACTGATGGAAGACCGTCCACAGGTGTTCATCCAGGTCTTGCGCGACTGTGGCGCACTCAAAGAGCTAATGCCGGAAGTCGACGCCTTGTTCGGCGTGCCGCAGCCAGAGACCCATCACCCGGAAATCGACACGGGCCTGCACACCCTGAGCGTGCTGGAGCAATCATCCCTGCACAAACAACCACTGACAGTGCGCTGGGCCTGCCTGCTGCACGACTTGGGCAAAGGCCTGACGCCGGAAGAAGAATGGCCCAGGCATATCGCCCATGAGCACACCGGGCTGAAGCTGATCAAAGCGGTCAACGAGCGCTTCAAAGCCCCCAAAGACTGTCAGGAACTGGCGCTGCTGGTCGGGCAATACCACACCCATGGGCACCGGGCGCTGGAGCTGAAAGCCTCGACGCTGCTGGAGTTGCTGCAGAGTTTCGATATTTATCGCCGGCCGCAGCGATTCGAAGAGTTTATCGCCGCGTGCGAGATGGATGCCCGTGGCCGCAAGGGCCTGGAGCAGCGCAGTTATCCACAGGCGGATTATTTGCGCGGAGCGGCGAAAGCTGCACGAGAAGTGGCCGTGCAGCCGTTGCTGGAGCAGGGATTCAAGGGGCCTGAACTGGGCGAAGCGCTGAAGCGGGAACGACTGAAGGCGTTGAAAGCCTACAAAGAGGCGGCGACAGCCTGATGAAAAAACTTCGCGCCCAGGCTCGCTCCCACAGGAGACCTCGATCCCATGTGGGAGCGAGCCTGCTCGCGAAAACGTAAGTCAGATCAACGCAAATCTGGAGGGGTTAATTGCTCCCCCCGCCACTCGAACTCCACCGGCGCCAACACCTGATCAATTTGCGCCTCAGCCCACAACGTCGCAAAGCTCTTGCCCACCCCCGGATGCACCCGATCCGGCGCAATCAACGACAACGGCCACAGCACAAATGCGTTTTTCAGGATTTCCGCACGCGGCAGCATCAATCCATCAAAATTACCCACCAGATCGCCATACAGCAGCACGTCGATATCCAGCGGCAAGCCCTTGCGATCCGGGGCATAGCGACCGTTATCCGCCTCGATGAATTTCAAGCGGCGATCAAGCTCCATCAACGGCAGATCGGTGTAGGCCGAGACCACGAAATTGAAGAACGGCCCGCTCTTGATGCCCACCGGCTGGCTCTCGAACACCGCCGAACAACGGATATCCACCAGGAACGTGGCCAGCGCATCGAGACCGGCGCGCAAATGGGTTTCGCGCTCGATATTGCTACCGAGCCCGAGATAGACCTGAGTCAGCGACATCCGCGCTCGATCTCCACACCCACACCGCCCTTGGCCGCCGGCACCGCGCCCGGTTTGGTCAGTTTCAGTCGCACCCAGGTGATCTTGAATTCGGCCATGAGCACTTCAACCAGACGCTCGGCAAAGGTTTCGACCAGTTGGAACTGCGCCTGCTCGGCAAAGGCCTGAATGCGCGTGGAAACACTGGCGTAATCGAGCGCCAGAGTCAGGTCGTCACCGGCGGCAGCCGGGCGATTGTCCCAGGCGAAGCTCAGATCAAGACGCAGGCACTGACGGATGCCGCGCTCCCAGTCGTAGGCACCGATCACGGTGTCGACTTCCAGGCCCTCGATAAACACTCTGTCCAAGCACTTCTCTCCGCTGCACGACAAGGGCGCAATGCGCCGTTAGAATCAGGGCGTCCTCGCCCGGAATAGTTAGCATGTTTTGGTTACTGGCGATTCTCGCCTACCTGCTCGGCTCGCTGTCCTTCGCCATTTTGCTCAGCCGCCTGACCGGAAATCCGGATCCGCGAATGAGTGGCTCGGGTAATGCCGGCGCCACCAACATGCTGCGCCTGGCCGGTCGCAAACTGGCGATCCTGACCCTGCTCGGTGATCTGTGCAAAGGCCTGCTGCCGGTGCTGATCGGCTCGAGCGCGGGCCTCTCACTGCAGGATCAGGCCTGGATTGGCGTGTGCGCCGTGATCGGTCACCTGTTCCCTTTGTACTTTCGCTTTCGCGGCGGCAAAGGCGTTGCCACTGCCGCCGGCATGCTGCTCGGCCTGTATCCACCCGCCGCGCTGCTGGCGGTGTGCGCCTGGCTGCTGACGTTCTACCTGACCCGCACCAGCTCGCTGGCGGCGCTGATTGCCACGCCACTGACCCTGCCATTGCTGGCCTGGCAGGAGCCGGAAGCCTTGCTGCCAATGAGCGCGCTGACCTTGCTGATTGTCTGGCGCCATCGCGGCAATCTACGCGACCTGTTTGCCGGGCGCGAACGGCATTTCTGACTGCCGTTCATGAGCGTCGCTCATTACAGCGCCGACAACTGCTCCATTGGCCAGCGTGCCTGCACGGTGATTGCCAGACTTTCCTGCTGACCAGCCTTCAGGCGCTGGCAACCGGCAAACGCGATCATCGCGCCATTGTCGGTGCAGAACTCCGGGCGCGCATAGAACACATCGCCCTTCATATCGCCGAGCATCTTTTCCAGCGAAACCCGCAACGCCTTGTTGGCGCTGACGCCGCCGGCAATCACCAGCCGCTTCATGCCTGCCTGTTTCAGGGCGCGCTTGCACTTGATGGTCAAAGTCTCCACCACGGCCTGCTGGAATGCCAGCGCGATGTCGCACCGGGCTTGCTCGCCGTCGTCCCCGGCGCTGACGCATTGCTGCCAGGTGTTGAGGGCGAAGGTTTTCAAGCCGCTGAAGCTGAAGTCCAGACCTGGGCGATCACACATCGGACGCGGAAAAGTGAAACGTCCTGCGACGCCCTTCTCGGCCAGCTTGGCGATTTCCGGCCCGCCGGGGTAATTGAGGCCCATCATCTTTGCGGTTTTGTCGAAGGCTTCACCGGCCGCATCGTCGAGCGTCTCGCCGAGCAGGCTGTACTGGCCAATGCCATCGACCTGAACCAGCTGTGTATGACCACCGGAAACCAACAAAGCGACGAACGGGAATTGCGGCGGTTTCGGCTCCAGCATCGGTGCCAGCAAGTGGCCTTCCATATGGTGCACGCCAAGCGCCGGAATGCCCCAGGCAAACGCCAGCGCCTGCGCGCAGGACGCACCGACCAGCAGCGCGCCGACCAGGCCAGGACCTGCGGTGTAGGCGATTGCGTCGATCTCGGTCGGCACGCAGTCGGCCTCGGCCAACACCTGACGGATCAAGGGCAGCATGCGTTTGACGTGGTCACGCGAGGCCAGCTCCGGCACCACACCGCCATAGACGCGGTGCAGGTCGATCTGACTGAACAGCGCATCGGCCAGCAGACCGCGTTCACTGTCATACAATGCGACGCCGGTTTCGTCGCAGGAGGTTTCTAATCCCAGTACTAGCATGGGTTTGCGCCTTGTTTAGGCTGAATTCGAAGGCGCGCATAATAGTCGCCACTTGATGCCCCGACCAGCGGTTTTCGATCAGAGGCTTTGCATTCCGAGCGATGAGGGGTTAACATCCGCAACCCTTAAAAACCGACGTCTTCAAGTGCTCTTTTGCCGCGAGGATGTTGACCCCGGTAATGAATGAAGGTAGCTCTGGATGCCAGCCGTCAAAGTAAAAGAGAACGAACCCTTCGACGTAGCTCTGCGTCGTTTCAAGCGCTCCTGCGAAAAAGCCGGTGTACTGGCTGAAGTTCGTAGCCGCGAATTTTACGAGAAGCCAACTTCTGAGCGTAAGCGCAAAGCAGCAGCCGCTGTTAAGCGTCACGCCAAGAAAGTTCAGCGCGAACAGCGCCGCGCCGTTCGTCTGTACTAATCCACAGACGTTCGTAGCAAGCTTCTTGCCTAAGCCCGGCCCTCAGCCGGGCTAATGGCATTTGCGTAAAACGCTTGATGCTTCACCGTCGACGCCGCCGATGCGACCGAGACAAATCTGCTTCACCGCGTCAGGCCTGGCTCTTTTGCCAGCGGTGCACGTCTTTTCTGACGAGCCTTTCAAGGCTACTGACGAGCACACCCACTGATTCCTCTTACGACGATCAGCCCAAGGCACCTGCATGCGTGCCCGCTTTATTGAGCTATCCGAGGTCGACAATCGGCCGTCAGCGGATTCAGCGCAACACTTTCACATAGTCGAAGACTGATAGGTACTAACGTCAGTGGATTTTCGGCAGATACACTTCCCGACAGCGATCACGCAGACGACACCGGTCGAGCCGCACTTTTTGTGCGTTTTCAGCAATGGCCCGCGTCCGACGGCCTGTCGCAACGGATTTATTGCAGCGCAGACGACGAGAACGCCATGGCCGGGCTGATTCCCCAGAGCTTCATTGACGACCTGCTGAACCGCACCGACATCGTCGACGTGGTCAGCTCGCGCGTGCAATTGAAGAAGGCCGGCAAGAACTACACCGCCTGCTGCCCGTTCCATAAAGAGAAAACCCCGTCATTCAGCGTCAGCCCCGACAAACAGTTCTATTACTGCTTCGGTTGCGGCGCCGGGGGCAACGCCCTCGGCTTTCTCATGGATCACGACAATCTGGATTTCCCCCAGGCTGTCGAAGATCTGGCCAAAGCCGCCGGCATGGAAATCCCCCGCGAAGAAAGCGGCCGCGAGCGTAAGCCGCGTCAGCCGACCGATTCGCCGCTGTATCCACTGCTCACCGCCGCCGCTGATTTTTACCGGCAGGCACTCAAGAGCCATCCGTCGCGCAAGGCTGCGGTGGATTACCTCAAGGGCCGCGGCCTGACCGGCGAGATCGCTCGGGATTTCGGCCTCGGCTTTGCGCCGCCAGGCTGGGACAACCTGCTCAAGCATCTCAGCAGCGACACCCTGCAACAGAAGGCCATGATCGAAGCCGGCCTGCTGATCGAGAACGCCGAAACCGGTAAGCGCTACGATCGCTTCCGCGATCGCGTGATGTTCCCGATCCGCGACACCCGTGGACGGATCATCGCCTTCGGCGGCCGCGTACTGGGCGACGACAAGCCCAAGTACCTGAACTCACCGGAAACCCCGGTATTCCATAAAGGCCAGGAACTCTACGGCCTTTATGAAGCACGCAAGAACAATCGCAACCTCGATGAAATCATCGTTGTCGAGGGTTACATGGACGTCATCGCCTTAGCTCAGCAAGGCTTGCGCAATGCCGTCGCCACGCTGGGTACCGCGACCAGCGAAGAACACCTCAAGCGCCTGTTCCGCGTCGTGCCGAACGTATTGTTCTGCTTCGACGGCGACCAGGCCGGCCGCAACGCCGCGTGGCGCGCACTGGAAGCGACCCTGCCGTGCCTGCAGGACGGTCGTCGCGCGCGGTTCCTGTTTTTGCCCGAAGGCGAAGACCCGGACACCCTGGTTCGCGCCGAAGGCACCGACGCATTCAAGGCGCGCATCAATCAGCACGCGCAGCCGCTGGCCGATTATTTTTTCCAGCAACTGACCGAAGAATCCGACCCGCGCTCGCTTGAGGGCAAGGCGCACATGGCCACCCTCGCTGCACCATTGATCGACAGGGTGCCGGGAGCGAACCTGCGCATCCTCATGCGTCAGCGCCTGACCGAGATTACCGGCCTGAGCAGCGAGACCGTCAGCCAGTTGGTTCAGAGTGCGCCGCAGGAAGCACCGCCCGCCTACGATCCGGGCTTCGATTACGACGCCATGCCGGACTACAGCGACTACCATCAGCCGCAGGCACAGGACATGTACGCGCCGCAGCAGGAATGGACGCCGAAGAAACCCGGCGCCGGCGGCAAGAAGTGGGACAAGAAACCGTGGGACAAGAACGGCAAGCGTGGTGGCGATCGTGAACAGCAGCGCCCGCGCACGCCGATTGGCGTTGAATCGCCAACCCTGACGGCATTGAGAACATTGCTCCATCATCCGCAACTGGCCAAGCGCGTCGAAGACGCCGGGCACATTGCCGATGAAAATCAGACCAACGCCCAGTTGCTTGTGGCGCTGCTCGAAGCCGTACAGAAGAATCCCAAGCTAAACTCATTTCAGTTGATCGCGCGATGGCACGGTACTGAACAGGGTCGCTTGCTCAAGGCGCTGGCAGAAAAGGAATGGCTGATTGACGGAGATAACCTTGAACAACAGTTTTTCGACACCATTACTAGCTTGTCCGCCCGCCAACGCGAGCGAAATCTCGAACAGTTACTCAGGAAAGCGCGGCAAAGCGAACTGAGCGTCGAAGAGAAAAATCAACTGCGCGACCTTTTAAGTCGCAATGTTTCCGCATCAAACCCGACCTCAACTGGCGCGTGAGGTCATAGCTCAGGTATAATCCTCGGCTTGTTTTTTGCCCGCCAAGACCTTCAGTGGATAGGGTGTTATGTCCGGAAAAGCGCAACAGCAGTCTCGTATTATTGAGTTGATCAAACTGGGTCGTGAGCAGAAGTATCTGACTTACGCCGAGGTCAACGACCACCTGCCCGAGGATATTTCAGATCCGGAGCAGGTGGAAGACATCATCCGCATGATTAACGACATGGGGATCCCCGTACACGAGAGTGCTCCGGATGCGGACGCCCTTATGTTGGCCGACGCCGATACCGACGAGGCCGCTGCGGAAGAAGCAGCCGCTGCGTTGGCGGCGGTGGAGACCGATATCGGTCGCACCACCGACCCGGTGCGCATGTACATGCGTGAAATGGGTACGGTCGAGCTTCTGACCCGTGAAGGCGAAATCGAAATCGCCAAGCGGATCGAAGAAGGCATTCGTGAAGTGATGAGCGCGATTGCGCACTTCCCCGGCACGGTTGACCACATTCTCTCCGAGTACACCCGCGTCACCACCGAAGGTGGTCGCCTGTCCGACGTCCTGAGCGGTTATATCGACCCGGACGACGGCATCGCGCCGCCTGCGGCAGAAGTGCCGCCGCCGGTTGACCCGAAAGCCGTCAAGGCCGACGACGACACCGACGACGATGATGCCGAATCTTCCGATGACGAAGAAGAAGCCGAAAGCGGTCCGGATCCGGTCATCGCTGCGCAGCGCTTCGGCGCCGTCGCCGACCAGATGGAAATCACCCGCAAGGCCCTGAAAAAGCACGGTCGTCACAACAAGGCAGCGGTTGCCGAGTTGCTGGCCCTGGCCGAGCTGTTCATGCCGATCAAACTGGTGCCGAAGCAATTCGAAGCCCTGGTCGAGCGTGTGCGCAGTGCCCTGGATCGTCTGCGTCAGCAAGAGCGCGCGATCATGCAGTTGTGCGTACGTGATGCACGTATGCCACGCGCCGATTTCCTGCGTCAGTTCCCGGGTAACGAAGTCGACGAAAGCTGGTCCGACGCCCTGGCCAAAGGCAAGAGCAAGTACGCCGAAGCCATCGGTCGCGTGCAGCCGGACATCATCCGTTGCCAGCAGAAGCTGATCGCACTGGAAACCGAGACCGGCCTGACCATTGCTGAAATCAAGGACATCAACCGTCGCATGTCGATCGGTGAGGCCAAGGCCCGCCGCGCGAAGAAAGAGATGGTTGAAGCCAACCTGCGTCTGGTGATCTCGATCGCCAAGAAGTACACCAACCGCGGCCTGCAATTCCTCGATCTGATCCAGGAAGGCAACATCGGCCTGATGAAGGCGGTGGACAAGTTCGAATACCGTCGCGGTTACAAGTTCTCGACTTATGCCACCTGGTGGATCCGTCAGGCGATCACTCGCTCGATCGCCGACCAGGCGCGCACCATCCGTATTCCGGTGCACATGATCGAGACGATCAACAAGCTCAACCGTATTTCCCGGCAGATGTTGCAGGAAATGGGTCGCGAACCGACTCCGGAAGAGCTGGGCGAACGCATGGAAATGCCTGAGGACAAGATCCGCAAGGTACTGAAGATCGCTAAAGAGCCGATCTCCATGGAAACCCCGATCGGTGATGACGAAGACTCCCATCTGGGCGACTTCATCGAAGACTCGACCATGCAGTCGCCAATCGATGTCGCCACGGTGGAAAGTCTGAAGGAAGCGACTCGCGAAGTGCTGTCCGGCCTCACTGCCCGTGAAGCCAAGGTACTGCGCATGCGTTTCGGTATCGACATGAACACCGACCATACGCTCGAAGAAGTTGGCAAACAGTTTGACGTAACGCGTGAGCGGATCCGTCAGATCGAAGCCAAGGCGCTGCGCAAGCTGCGCCATCCGACGCGAAGCGAGCATCTGCGCTCCTTCCTCGACGAGTGATACCAGAACCCCCGGCCCAGGCCGGGGGTTTTGTTTTATGGCAGATTAAATTCCCAGCTCCGCCCTCCCCGCCGCGTACCCCGTCTACACTCGAAACAATCATCCCCAAGCCGTGACGAGAGCGTTATGCCCAGACTGGCGCCCGTGCTTTTTCTGCTGTCATTGATGATCTGCACCGCCACGGCTGACGCGCTGACTCTGACCGATGAAGAACGCAGCTGGCTGGCGGCTCACCCTGACTTGCGCCTGGGTGTCGACGCGTCGTGGCCGCCTTTCGAATTTCGTGACGATCAGAACCGCTATCAGGGTCTGGCCGCTGACTATATCGACGTGATTCGCCAACGTCTGGCGATCAAGCTGACGCCGATCGAACCGGCAAGCTGGACGGTGGTGCTGGAGCAGGTGAAAAAAGGCAAGATCGATTTGCTGCCAGGGATCATGTCCACGCCGGAGCGCCAGAATTACCTGGCATTTACCCGGCCGTACCTCGACTTCCCGATCGTCATCCTTGCCCATGTCGGCGGCGCCCAGCCGCGCAAACTCGACGACCTGTACGGTCTGAAAATCGCCGTGGTGGAAAACTACGCCCCCCACGAACTGCTGCGCACTCACCACCCCGATCTGAATCTGGTCGCCATGCCCAATGTCAGCTCGGCGCTGCAAGCTTTGGCGACCGATGAAGTGGACGCGGTGGTCGGCGATCTCGCTTCCAGCGTGTGGAGCCTGCGCCAGCTCAAGCTCGACGGCCTCTACGTCAGCGGCGAAACCCCATATCGCTATCAATTGGCGATGGCCGTGCCCCGCGACAACAAGGTGCTGGTCGGGATACTTGATAAAGTCCTCGCCGACATGACGCCGGCGGAAATCAGTAGCATCCAGGAACATTGGGTCGGCAATGTGCTCGACCACCGCACGTTCTGGTCGGACCTGCTGATGTACGGTCTGCCCGGTCTGTTGCTGCTGATGACGATCCTCGCCGTGGTGATTCGCATCAACCGCCGCCTGAGTTCGGAAATCAGCCGGCGCATCGACCTCGAACAGGAATTGCGCAGTAGTGAATATCACTACCGTGGCCTGGTAGAGAGCTTGTCGGCCATCGCCTGGGAAGCGCGGATGAGCGACTTCACCTACAGCTATGTTTCGCCCCATGCTGAAGACCTGCTCGGGTATCCACAGTCTCACTGGCTGATTCCGGGTTTCTGGCACAACATCATTCACCCGGCCGACCTGACCCGCACGCAGAACTATTGCAGGGAAGCGCTGCGCCAGGGCCGCGATCACATCGTCGACTATCGCGTGATCACCGCCGACGGCCGCTGCCTGTGGGTGCGCGACATTGTCAGCCTGATCGAGCATGGCCACGAACCGGTGATGCGCGGGTTGATGATCGATATCAGCGAAATCAAACGCACCGAAGAAGCGCTGCGGCTGTCCGAGCAGAAGTTCGCTTCGGTGTTCGAGCAATGCCCGGACATTCTGGTGATTGCACGCCTGTCCGACGGCTGCCTGCTGGAGGTCAACGAGGCCTTCGAGGAGCAGATCGGCCTCAGGGCCGAGGACGTGATCGGCCAGACCGCCACCAACCTCAATATCTGGGGCATCCCCGGCGTCGGGCCGGGCCTCTTGCAGCGTTTGCAGGCCGGCAGTATCCGTAATCTGGAAATGCCCTTTCGCCGCAACAACGGCCAAGTCTTCACCGGGCTGATTTCCGCCGAACCCTTCGACCTCGATACCACGCCGGCGCTGGTAGTCGTGGTGCGCGACATCAGCCAGCTCAAGGAAACCCAACAGCAACTGCAAACCTCTGAAGAGAAATTCGCCAAGGCTTTCCATGCGTCGCCCGACGGTCTGTTGCTGTCGCGTCAGAGCGACGGCCTGCTGTTGGAGGTCAACGAAGGCTTCAGCCGCATCACCGGTTTCAACAGCGCCATGTCGGTGGATCGTTCGACGCTGGATCTGGGTATATGGGTCAACCTCAACGAACGCAAACAGATGCTCGACCTGCTGCAACGCGACGGTTTCGTCCGCGACTTCACATGCCACATCCGTCGCAGCGACGGGCAGATTCGCCTGTGCGAAGTGTCCAGTCGACCGCTGCCGATTGGCGACGAGGATTGCATGCTGACCATCGCCCGCGACATCACCGAACGCCATCTCATGCAGGAAAAACTGCAGCAGGCCGCGACCGTTTTCGAGAGCACCGCCGAGGGCGTATTGATCACCGATACTCAACAACACATCAGCGCCGTTAATCGTGCTTTCACCGAAATCACCGGTTACAGCGAAAGTGAAGCGCTGGGCCACACGCCACGCTTGCTGGCGTCAGGGCTGCATGACAGCGCTTTCTACGCCGCGATGTGGCATCAATTGACCGACGAGGGACACTGGCAAGGCGAGATTTCCAACCGGCGCAAGAACGGCGAGCTGTACCCGAGCTGGCTGACGATCAGCGCGGTGCGCAATCGCGACAAGTTCATCACTCACTTCGTCGCGGTGTTCGCCGATATTTCCAGCCTCAAGCATGCCCAGGCCAAACTCGATTATCAGGCCCACCACGACCCGCTCACCGGTTTGCCCAACCGCACCTTGTTCGAGAGTCGCCTGCAAATGGCCCTGACCAGCCAGCAGGAAAATGGTGGCCAGGGCGCGGTGCTGTTTCTCGATCTCGACCGCTTCAAACACATCAACGACAGCCTCGGCCACCCGGTCGGCGACCTGTTGCTCAAGGGCATCGCCGTGCGCTTGAAAGAACAACTGCGCGATATCGACACGGTCGCGCGATTGGGCGGTGACGAATTCATCATCCTGTTGCCAGGCTTGCAGCAAGCCAGCGACGCCGACAACATCGCGGCGAAACTGCTCAACTGCTTCGGCGCGCCGTTCCAGGCCGGCGAACACGAGTTCTTTATCAGCGCCAGCATCGGCACCAGCCTCTATCCCCGCGACGGTTGCGATGTGGCCACGCTGGTGAAAAACGCCGACGCGGCGATGTACCGCTCCAAAGCCAAAGGACGCAACCGCGTCGAAAGCTACACCCGCGACCTCACCGCCCAGGCCAGCGAGCGCATAGCGCTGGAACACGAACTGCGCCGCGCCATCGAGCGCGATGAGCTGTCTCTCTATTACCAACCGAAAATCAGCCTGGTCGATCACAGTCTGGTCGGTGCAGAGGCGCTGATTCGCTGGCGCCACCCGACCTTCGGCGACGTGCCGCCCGAGCATTTCATTCCGTTGGCGGAAGAAAACGGCATGATCCTGCAGATCGGTGACTGGGTGCTGGAGACCGCTTGCCGGCAGATGTTCGAGTGGAACGAGATCTACCAACCGTTGGGGCCGCTTTCGGTAAACCTCGCCGGTGCGCAATTGCGTCAGCCCAACCTCTTGGTGCGCATCGAACAACTGCTCAAGGACAACCACCTCAGGCCGGATTTACTGCAACTGGAAATTACCGAGAATTTCATCATGAGTCAGGCAGAAGAGGCGCTGGCGGTGCTGCACCAACTCAAACACCTCGGTGTGCAACTGGCGATCGACGACTTCGGCACCGGCTACTCCTCGCTCAGCTACCTCAAACGCCTGCCGCTGGACATCCTCAAGATTGATCAATCCTTCGTCCGCGGACTGCCTGACGACCCCCACGACGCAGCCATTGTGCGCGCCATCATCGCTCTGGGGCGCAGCATGCAATTCACCGTGATTGCCGAAGGCGTGGAAACCCAGGCGCAACAACAATTCCTCGCTGCTGAAGGGTGCGAACAGATACAGGGCTACATCGTCAGCCTGCCGCTGCCCCCGGAGGAATTCGCCGCGACGTTTCTGCATGTAACCGTATCGGATTTTTCGGATAGCACAGCCGCGAAACCGTCGCTATAATCCGCGGCCTACTGAGGGCCTATAGCTCAGTTGGTTAGAGCAGAGGACTCATAATCCTTTGGTCCACGGTTCGAGTCCGTGTGGGCCCACCAAATTGAAAAGCCGCGCTGAATGCGCGGCTTTTTTGTGGGCGAGTGGTTGGGTTTCGTCTTGGCGGGCGCAACGTTCTGGAACTGCGCAGGAAAATCCGTTTGAGAGAACGCAGAAAGCCCCAACGCGATTGTCCCTGTACCATCCTTAACCTGATTGTCCCATGCCACCGGAGTCCCCCTTGCCAGACACCCGCCAACCCATCCTCGACGAAATCGACCGCCAGCTAATCGCCGCGCTGCAAATCAACGCCCGCGAAAGCGTGGCCATGCTCGCCCGTCAGCTAGGCATTGCTCGCACGACGGTGACGTCGCGTCTGGCCCGCCTGGAAAAGGCCAAGGTAATCACCGGTTATGGCGTGCGCTTGGGTCAGCGTGTGGTCGATGGTGGCTTGCAGGCCTACGTCGGGATCAAGGTGCAACCGCGTTCCGGCAAGGACGTGCTGCGACGTTTGAGTGCGATGGCGCAGGTACAGCAGCTGTGTGCGGTGAGTGGCGAGTTTGATTATGTGGCGTGGTTGCGCACCGATTCGCCGGAGCAGTTGGATCAATTGCTGGATCAGATTGGCAGCGTCGATGGGGTGGAGAAAACTACGACTTCGATCATTCTGAGCAGCAAGATTGATCGCGGGCAGCCGGTCTGAGCATTGGCCGGGCATTCTGGCTGAGCCGCTTCGCGAGCGGGCTCGCTCCCATTTTTTGGTCGGTATGCAGCCCACAATCGTCAGTCTGCACAACAATCAGGCAAAACGACGACACATTGCGTCTTATTAACGCGCTCCACGCTCCCTAGAATGGCTGGCATCTTTTCCTATACTCAGACGCGAATCCTGCGTCGGGTCGCCAATAAGGTCAGCCATGAACAAGAACAATCGCCATCCTGCAGACGGAAAAAAACCAGTCACCATTTTCGGTCCGGACTTTCCGTTCGCGTTTGACGACTGGATCGAGCATCCCGCCGGGCTGGGCAGCATTCCCGAGCAGCACCATGGCGCTGAGGTGGCGATTGTCGGCGCGGGTATTGCCGGTCTGGTGGCTGCGTATGAACTGATGAAACTCGGTTTGAAGCCGGTGGTGTACGAGGCGTCGAAACTCGGTGGTCGTCTGCGCTCGCAGGCATTCAACGGCACCGATGCCATCGTCGCCGAGCTCGGTGGCATGCGCTTTCCGGTCTCCTCCACAGCGTTCTACCACTACGTCGACAAGCTCGGCCTCGAAACCAAGCCCTTCCCCAACCCGCTGACCGGCGCGTCTGGCAGTACCGTGATCGATCTGGAGGGCGAAACCTATTACGCCGAAAGCCTGAAGGATCTTCCTGCATTGTTTCAGGAAGTGGCTGACGCCTGGGCAGATGCGCTGGAAGCCGGTTCGCAGTTCTCCGACATCCAGCAAGCCATCCGTGATCGCGATGTGCCGCGCCTGAAAGAGTTGTGGAACAAGCTGGTGCCGCTGTGGGACGACCGGACCTTTTACGACTTCGTCGCCACCTCGAAAGCCTTCGCCAAATTGTCGTTCCAGCACCGCGAAGTGTTCGGTCAGGTCGGTTTCGGCACCGGCGGCTGGGATTCGGACTTTCCCAATTCGATGCTGGAAATCTTCCGCGTGGTAATGACCAATTGCGACGATCACCAGCACCTGGTGGTCGGTGGCGTCGAGCAGGTGCCACAGGGCATTTGGCGCCATGTGCCGGAGCGCTGCGTGCACTGGCCGGCCGGCACCAGCCTGAAATCCCTGCACCGTGGCGCACCGCGTTCCGGTGTGAAGAAGATTGCCCACGCACCGCAAGGCCGTTTCGCCGTAACCGACAACAACGGTGACACCCGCGAATACGCCGCCGTCCTGACAACCTGCCAGAGCTGGCTGCTGACCACTCAGATCGAATGCGACGAAACCCTGTTCTCGCAGAAGATGTGGATGGCCCTCGACCGCACGCGCTACATGCAGTCGTCGAAAACCTTCGTGATGGTCGACCGACCATTCTGGAAGGACAAGGATCCGGAGACCGGCCGCGATGTGATGAGCATGACCCTCACCGATCGCCTGACCCGTGGCACCTATCTGTTCGACAACGGCGACGACAAGCCGGGAGTGATCTGCCTGTCTTACTCGTGGATGAGCGACGCGCTGAAAATGCTCCCGCATCCGGTAGAAAAACGCGTTGAACTGGCATTGAACGCGCTGAAAAAGATCTACCCGAAAGTCGACATCGCCGCACGGATCATCGGCGATCCGATCACCGTGTCGTGGGAAGCCGATCCGTACTTCCTCGGTGCCTTCAAGGGCGCCCTGCCCGGCCATTACCGCTACAACCAGCGCATGTATGCGCACTTCATGCAGGACGATATGCCGGCCGAGCAGCGCGGGATTTTCATCGCCGGCGACGACGTGTCGTGGACCCCGGCGTGGGTCGAAGGCGCGGTGCAGACCTCGCTCAACGCGGTGTGGGGCATCATGAAACATTTCGGCGGTTCGACACATAAAGAGAACCCGGGCCCGGGTGATGTGTTCAAAGACATCGGCCCTATCGCCCTGCCCGAGTAAGAGGATACCCCGATGCGCGTAGCCGTTTACCAATGTCCACCGCTGCCACTGGACCCCGCCGCCAACCTGCAGCGCCTGCATCAGGTAGCGATGGAGGCCAAGGGCGCCGACCTGCTGGTGCTGCCGGAAATGTTCATGACCGGCTACAACATCGGCGCCGAAGCGGTGAGCACGCTGGCCGAGGTCTACAACGGTGAATGGGCGCAGCAGATCGGCCGGATTGCCAAGGCTGCGGGTCTGGCGATCGTTTACGGTTATCCGGAGCGCACCGCCGACGGGCAGATCTACAACGCCGTGCAACTGATCGACGCCCACGGCGAGCGCCTGTGCAACTATCGAAAGTCGCATCTGTTTGGCGATCTCGACCGGTCGATGTTCAGCCCCGGTGACTCCGACTTGCCGGTGGTTGAATTGAACGGCTGGAAGCTCGGCTTCCTGATCTGCTACGACCTGGAGTTTCCGGAAAACGCGCGGCGCCTGGCCTTGACCGGCGCCGAGCTGATTGTGGTGCCGACGGCCAACATGATTCCGTTCGATTTCGTTGCCGATGTCACCGTGCGTGCCCGCGCCTTCGAAAATCAGTGCTACGTGGCTTACGCCAATTACTGCGGCCATGAAGGCGATATTCAGTACTGTGGGCAAAGCAGCATTGCCGCGCCGGACGGCAGCCGCATCGCCCTGGCAGGTCTGGACGAAGCGTTGATCGTCGGTGAACTGGACCGCCAATTGATGAACGACTCACGCCAGGCCAATCGCTATCTCAGCGATCGCCGCCCGGAGCTTTACGGCGCGCTCAACCGCCGCTAATCCGCTAGCATGGGCACTTCACTGTTCTGGAAGTGCCCATGCCTGCGCCGACTCATCCCCGCCCCCACTCTGAAACCCTGGCCAACGGCCTGCGCGTGACCCTGCGCCACGTGCCCGGTCTCAAGCGCAGCGCTGCGGCGTTGCGCGTGGCGGCCGGCAGTCATGACGTGCCGCTGGCATGGCCGGGGCTGGCGCATTTTCTCGAGCACTTGCTGTTTCTCGGCACCGAGCGTTTTCCCACAGACGAAGGGCTGATGGCCTACGTGCAACGTCACGGCGGGCAGGTGAATGCCAGCACCCGCGAGCGCACCACGGACTTTTTCTTCGAGTTGCCTGTGTCGTCCTTCAGCGCGGGGCTCGAGCGTCTGTCAGACATGCTCGCCCGGCCACGGATGAATCTGGACGATCAACTGCGTGAACGGGAAGTGCTGCAGGCGGAGTTTGTCGCCTGGTCGCAGGATCCGACAGCGCAACAGCAGTTTGCCTTGTATGAAGGTTTACCAGCGGAGCATCCGTTGCGCGGTTTTCATGCGGGCAATCGGGGCAGCTTGCAGGTCGAATCGCCAGGGTTTCAGTCGGCGCTGCAAGACTTCCATCAGCGCTTTTATCGAACCGGGCAAATGACCCTCAGTCTGGTCGGATCGCAAAGTATCGATGAGCTTCGGGAGCTGGCGCAGCAATTCGCAGCGGTGTTGCCGGTTGGGGATAAAGTTGCCCAGGCCGCACCGCCACCGTTGGCAGTGAAAAGTTACCAACAGGTCGGCGCTCACGCGAACCTGTTATTTGCTTTCGACGCGTTGTCCGAGTCATCCGCCGAGGCGATGGCCTTTCTCTGTCATTGGTTGAATAGCGCAAAACCTGGTGGATTGCTCGCATACCTGCATCAACAGAATCTGGCTGACAGCCTGAAAGCCACGCCGCTTTACCAGTTCGCCGGCCAAGCGCTGCTGCATCTTCAATTCCATGCCGACGGCGAGCAGTTGAACGCCATTCACGAACGGCTGCTGGATTGGCTGAGCTTCTTCGCCCGTCAGGACTGGACGCCGTTGCGCGAGGAATACGCCGCCCTGCTTCAGCGCCAGCAGCAAGTCAGCGGCGCATTGCAACTGGCGCGAACCGACATCGAGCAGCAAGCATTCGGCCTGTCCGAATCCGGCGCTGCCGCACTTGAGCACATCCTTCGCGAAATCGGCGTTGTGGATAACTTCAGCGATCATTGGCATCTGCCCGCCGCCAACCCTTTCTTGCGCGCCAGTGAACCGCTGGCCAACGCCGGGCTGATTCGCGGCCAGACCAGCGCCCACCGTGGCCTGCGCACCTTCGCCCAGGATCGCTCGCGCAGTCGTCGCGAGCGATCGCCGATGCAGTTCAGCCTGGCCCTGCCGGACAACAGCGATGAGGGCGCGATTTACCTGCGCTGGCAGGGCGAGACGGCGGCCAGCGCCGATCTGCGCTCAAGATTGCAGCGCAGTCTGCACCAGACCCGACAGGATGCGTCCCAAGCCGGAGTGGACTTGTCTTTCAGCGCCGCAGGTAACCAATGCCTGCTGAAAATGACCGGACTACAGGAACCGATGCCCAGCGTCCTCGAGCATGCGCTGAAATGTCTGACGATGATCGACGCCGATTCGCCGCGCGACGCGGTGCAGATACCGTCGATGCCGATCCGCCAACTACTCGAAGCGTTGCCAGAGAAATCCCTGCCCACGATTGAAACCAGCGATGACGCCAATCAGCTGTGGACAACTTCGCGCTGGGACGGCCTCGCTCTAGGCCTCAACCAACAAACCCAATCAGCCTTGGGCCTGGCGCTGAGCCGCATTCCCGGCACACCGGACAATCAGCTACCGGTCATGCCAACCACACAAGGCCAGTTCCACTGGAGCCAGATCAACACGGCCTCCAGCGAACACGTCTTGCTGCTGGTCTGCCCGACTGCCAGCCGCGACATCGCTGATGAAGCTGCATGGCGCCTTCTGGCTCAGCTGTGCCAGACGCCTTTTTACCAGCGCCTGCGCGTCGAATTGCAATTGGGGTACGCCGTGTTCAGCGCGCTGCGTCAATTGCACGGCAGGACCGCGATTGTCTTTGGCGCACAATCGCCGACGACTTCGGCCGCCGAGTTGCTCGAACACATTCAAGAGTTCCTGAAAAACATCCCCGCGTTGATCGAAACGCTCGATGACGCAAGCCTTAAGCAACAGCGCCAAAGCCTCGCCGTTCAGTTCGACGACGCCACGCTGTCCACCAAGGATGCCGCCGAGCTGCTGTGGCAGGGCAAACTCGCTGGCCATTCGTCGGATTACCGTGAGCAGTTGGTCGCGGCGATTCAGCAGCTGAATCGCCAGGCTTTGCTCGATGCTGCGCAGCGTCTGATCAATGCCGAGGGCGGCTGCCATTGCCTGGCCAATGAATCGATGCCGGACGCGCCGTGGCCAGCGACAAACTGATCATTACCGAGGCTGCAAGGAGCTTTCTCAAAGATTCACGGGTCACGGCGTTGAAATTTTGAGTAACATAGCCGCCTAACTAATTGGAACATCACCGCGCTGCCGTGGACTATAACTATGGATAGCGCTATCCCAACCCTCAGAAGGAGACATCTCATGGCCTGGACCAAACCTGCTTACACCGACCTGCGTATCGGCTTCGAAGTCACCATGTACTTCGCCAGCCGCTGAGTTCTGCTTACGCAGAATCGCAGTGCAACGCCTCGGCTCGCCGAGGCGTTTTATTTTCCGCGTTGAAATGATGGAGCGTTCATGTTCGTCCAGATTCTGGGTTCGGCCGCCGGTGGCGGTTTTCCGCAGTGGAACTGCAACTGCGTCAACTGCGCAGGCTTTCGCGACGGCAGCCTGAACGCCAAGGCCCGTACCCAATCGTCCATCGCCATTTCCGATGACGGCGTTAACTGGGTGCTGTGCAATGCCTCGCCGGACATCCGCGCGCAACTGCAAAGCTTCGCCCCGATGCAACCGGGCCGCGCCCTGCGCGACACCGGCATCAGCGCGATCATCCTGATGGACAGCCAGATCGACCACACCACCGGCCTGCTCAGCCTGCGCGAAGGCTGCCCGCATCAGGTCTGGTGCACGGACATGGTTCACGAAGACCTGAGCACCGGTTTTCCCTTGTTCAAAATGCTCACCCACTGGAATGGCGGGCTGGACTGGAACCGTATCGAGCTCGACCAGAGCTTCACCGTAGCGGCCTGCCCGAACCTGCGTTTCACACCGTTACCGTTGCGCAGCGCCGCGCCGCCGTATTCGCCGCACCGTTTCGATCCGCATCCGGGCGACAACATCGGTTTGATCGTTGAAGACCTCAGCACCGGCGGCAAGCTGTTCTACGCGCCGGGACTGGGCAAGGTCGATGCGCCGTTGCTGGAAATCATGGCGGACAGCGATTGCCTGCTGGTCGACGGCACGCTGTGGGATGACGATGAAATGCAGCGCCGTGGCGTCGGCACCCGCACCGGTCGCGAGATGGGCCACCTGGCACAGAACGGCGCCGGCGGCATGCTCGAAGTGCTGGAGCAGTTGCCCGAGCAACGCAAGGTGCTTATCCACATCAACAACACCAACCCGATCCTCGACGAGGATTCGCCGGAGCGTGCCGAACTTGCGCGGCGTGACGTTGAAGTAGCGTTTGATGGCATGAGTATCGTGCTTTAAGCAATCGAGACCGCTGCGCGGTCTATCGCGAGCAGGCTCACTCCTACAATGGAATGCGATCAACTGTGGGAGCGAGCCTGCTCGCGAAGAGGCCAGCACAGACACCAGAGATTTCCAGGGTTGTTCCCGGAGAACAGACATGACCGACACCCCGCTGTCCCCCGCCGAATTCGAAGCGGCCCTGCGCGCCAAGGGCGCCTACTACCACATCTACCACCCTTACCACGTGGCGATGTACGAAGGCCGCGCGACCCGCGAGCAGATTCAGGGCTGGGTCGCCAACCGCTTCTACTATCAGGTGAACATTCCCCTGAAAGACGCGGCGATCCTTGCCAATTGCCCGGATCGGGAAATCCGCCGCGAGTGGATTCAGCGCTTGCTCGACCACGACGGCGCACCCGGTGAAGATGGCGGCATCGAAGCCTGGCTGCGTCTGGGCCAGGCTGTTGGCCTCGACCCAGACCAATTGCGTTCTCAGGAGCTGGTGCTGCCCGGCGTGCGTTTCGCTGTCGATGCCTACGTCAACTTCGCCCGTCGCGCCAGTTGGCAGGAGGCCGCCAGCAGCTCGCTGACCGAACTGTTCGCGCCGCAGATCCACCAGTCGCGCCTCGACAGCTGGCCGCAGCATTACCCGTGGATCGACCCGGCCGGTTACGAATACTTCCGCACCCGTCTCGGTCAGGCGCGGCGTGACGTCGAGCATGGGCTGGCGATCACCCTTGAGCATTACAAGACCCGCGAAGGCCAGGAGCGCATGCTGGAAATTCTCCAGTTCAAACTGGACATTCTTTGGAGCATGCTCGATGCCATGAGCATGGCCTATGAACTGAACCGTCCGCCGTATCACAGCGTGACCGAACAACGGGTCTGGCATAAAGGAATCATCTTATGAGTTTCGACCGCAGCAAAGTGCCGAGCTGGCGCCCGGGCTATCGCTTCCAATACGAGCCGGCGCAAAAGGGCCATGTCTTGCTGTATCCGGAAGGCATGATCAAGCTCAACGAAACGGCCGCGCTGATTGGCGGCCTGATTGACGGTGAGCGTGATGTCGCGGCGATCATTGCCGAACTGGACAAGCAGTTCCCCGGCGTGCCCGAGCTCGGTGACGACGTCGAGCAATTCATGGAGGTTGCCCGTGAGCAACACTGGCTCACCCTTGGCTGATCTGCCGGCCAAACCGGAAGTCGGCCTGCCGCTGTGGTTGCTCGCCGAGCTGACTTACCGCTGCCCGCTGCAATGCCCGTACTGCTCCAATCCACTGGATTTTGCCGAGCAGGGCAAAGAGCTGACCACCGAGCAATGGATCAAGGTGTTCCGCGAAGCGCGGGAGATGGGCGCGGCGCAATTGGGCTTTTCCGGCGGCGAACCGCTGGTGCGTCAGGACTTGGCCGAACTTATCCGTGAAGCGCGGCAGTTGGGTTTCTACACCAACCTGATCACCTCCGGCATTGGCCTGACCGAGCAGAAAATCAGCGACTTCAAAAAGGCCGGGCTTGATCACATCCAGATCAGTTTTCAGGCCAGCGACGAGCAAGTGAACAACCTGCTCGCGGGCTCGAAAAAGGCCTTTGCACAGAAGCTGGAAATGGCTCGTGCGGTGAAGGCCCACGGCTATCCGATGGTGCTGAACTTCGTCACCCATCGGCACAACATCGACAAGATCGACCGCATCATCGAGCTGTGCATTGCGCTGGAGGCTGACTTCGTCGAACTCGCCACTTGCCAGTTCTACGGCTGGGCGCAGCTCAACCGCGTTGGCCTGTTACCGACCAAGGAACAACTGGTGCGCGCCGAACGCATCACCAACGAATACCGCGCCAGACTGGAAGCCGAAGGGCATCCATGCAAGCTGATTTTCGTCACTCCGGACTACTACGAAGAACGCCCGAAAGCCTGCATGAACGGCTGGGGCAGCATCTTCCTGACCGTCACCCCGGACGGCACCGCCCTGCCCTGCCATGGTGCCCGCCAGATGCCGGTGCAGTTTCCCAACGTGCGCGATCACAGCATGCAACACATCTGGTATGACTCGTTCGGCTTCAACCGTTTTCGCGGTTACGACTGGATGCCCGAGCCCTGCCGCTCTTGCGACGAGAAAGAAAAAGACTTCGGCGGCTGCCGCTGCCAGGCGTTCATGCTCACCGGCGACGCCAGTAATGCCGACCCGGTGTGCAGCAAGTCCGAACATCACGGCGTGATCCTCAAGGCCCGCGAAGAAGCCGAGAGCGCCACTCAAACCATCGAACAACTGGCCTTTCGCAATGAACGAAACTCACGCCTCATCGCCAAGGGCTGAGCCTTTCAGCGCCGCCCAAGCCGTCGCCGCCGGAACCGACTTCGCCGAACTGCAGCTCGGCGCCCATGGTGTGTTCTGGAATGAATACCGCCCCGAGGATGCCGCATGCCGGATCTGGCATTGCCGCGATGGCGTGGCGAAACGTCTGACGCCGGACGGTTTCAGCGTGCGTAGCCGCGTGTACGAATATGGCGGTGGTGCGTTTTGTCTGACGCCTGACGGGGTGGTTTTCGTCAATGAAGCGGATCAGCAGATGTATCGGCAGGCGCTGGATGGCGAGCCGGTCGCGCTGACGTCGACTGACTGCCGCTACGGCGATCTGCAATTCGCCGCTGGCCGGGTGTTGGCGGTCGAAGAGCAGCAGGATCGACATCGCCTGGTGGCGATCGATCTGGCGAGCGGTACGCGACAGGTGCTGGCCGAAGGTGCGGATTTCTATGCGTCGCCAACGCTGAGCCCGGACGGCCGGCGGCTGGCGTGGATCGAGTGGAGCCGACCGCATCAGCCGTGGACCTCGACGCGGTTGATGGTCGCGGACGGTGATTTTTCTGCGCCTCGTTGTATTGCCGGCGAGCAGATCGAGGAGTCGATCCAGCAGCCGCGTTTCGACGCCGACGGCCGGCTCTACTGCCTGACAGATCGTGGCGGCTACTGGCAGCCGTGGGTCGAAACGTCCGATGGCTTGCACGCGCTACCGAGTGCCGAGGCCGATCACGCGCCGGCGCCGTGGCAGCTTGGCGGCTGCACTTGGCTGCCTGTCGGCGATCATTATTTAGCCAGTTGGACCGAGGCCGGTTTCGGTCGCCTGGCCCTTGGCGATGAAGATTTCAGCGGCGACTACAGCCGCTTCCGCCACCTGGCGATGGATCAACAGTTCATCTATTGCATTGCCGCAACGCCGGTGAGCCCGTCAGCAGTGATTGCCATTGATCGTGTCTCTCATGCAGCGAAAATCCTCGCTGGCGGCGTGGCTCCATTGCCTGCCGAACGCATCAGCCGTCCGCAGACCTTGCGTTATCCGAGCGGCTCCGGCGAGGCACACGGTTTCTTTTACCCGGCCATGAGCGGTGAAGCGAAACCGCCGCTGGTAGTGTTTATCCACGGCGGCCCGACGTCGGCGTGCTATCCGATCCTCGATCCGCGCATCCAGTACTGGACGCAGCGCGGCTTTGCCGTCGCCGACCTCAACTATCGCGGCAGCAGTGGCTATGGTCGCGAATATCGGCAAGCGCTGCATTTGCGCTGGGGCGAGGTGGATGTCGAGGATGCCTGCGCGGTGGTGAGTTATCTCGCTGACCAAGGTTTGATCGATGGCGACCGCGCGTTCATTCGCGGTGGCAGTGCAGGTGGTTACACCACATTGTGCGCACTGGCGTTCAGGCAGGTTTTCCGCGCAGGCGCCAGCCTCTATGGCGTCAGCGATCCGGTGGCTTTGGCACGGGCCACGCACAAGTTCGAGGGCGATTATCTGGACTGGCTGATCGGCGATCCCGAGCGAGATGCCGAACGCTATGCCGCCCGCACGCCATTGCTGCACGCAGACAATATTCGCGTGCCGGTGATTTTCTTCCAGGGTGAACTGGACGCGGTGGTCGTGCCGCAACAGACCCGCGACATGGTCGCGGCGCTGGAGCACAACGGCATCCCGGTCGAGGCGCATTACTACCCTGACGAACGCCACGGCTTTCGTCGCGCGGCCAACCAGGCGCATGCACTGGAGCAGGAGTGGACGTTTTATCGGCGGGTGATGGGGCTGACTGACTGAGCCCTCACTTTGAGACTGCGTCGCTCCAATCGCGGGCAAGCCCGCTCCCACAGGTTATTTGGTGTACACAAAAATTGTCATCACTCATAACACTGTGGGAGCGGGCTTGCCCGCGATAGCTATTGATCAGACGCCACTGAACTCAACGCTTGGCGATGATATACACCGCATGCACGATCCCCGGAATGTAGCCGCACAACGTCAGCAGAATGTTCAGCCAGAACGCCCCGCCAAACCCGACCTGCAGAAACACGCCCAGTGGCGGCAACAGAATAGCGATGATGATACGAATGAAATCCATGGGGCAGCTCCTGAATGGGGGTTGGCTCACTTGAGCCATACAAGCTAATCGACCTGCGCCGTTCGTCAGGGTTCAGTGCAATAGCTGCGTCAGGCTCAAGCGAGAATTTTCAACCCGTGTTTTTGTACGATGCTCAGTAGTTTGAGCGCCATACCGCTGGGATGTTTGTCACCCGATTCCCATTGTTTGACCGTGGATGCACTGGTGTTGAGATAGCGTGCAAACACCGGCTGGCTGACCTTGTTACGCTCGCGTAGCGCCTTGATCTCCTCAGCCGGGATCGCCAAGGGAACCGATGCCAGACAGGAGTCATCGAATTCTCGCATCGTTGCTTTGTTGATTGCTCCGACAGCAAGCAACGCCCCGGCTGATTCGTGTATCGATTCAAAGACTTCACTTTTGAATTTCTTACTCATGACATATCTCCACAAACTCCTTCATCGCCAACAAGTCGCTGATCTGCGCTTCGGTCAGTTGCGCATAAACCTTTGCCAATTTACGTAAATCCTTCAATTCTGTTGGCGTGATATTGCTTTGATCCTGCTTGGCGAAAAGCACTTGGTAGATCCAGTAATGTCCACCTTTTGCCAAAACAATCGAACGGTGGCGGTTCGCCTTCAAGCGCTTCTTCCACACGCCTCCGCCAAGATCGTCCGCCTGTCCCTGAAGCATCTGGTGAAACGCCTCCTGCAACTCTTCATCTGTGATCCACGCCCTGCTGGCCTGAAGGGCGAAGCGCCTGGTCTTGAACAGCCTCAATGGCATAGGTATCCCTTCCAAAAACATACCACCTAGTGGTACAGATCGCAAAACGGCTTTTTCGGTGATACCGATCAGCCCGTAGCCGCATCCCTTGCTGGTATTCTCTAAAAGACCATCCGCGGTACGATCCCTCAAGCTCTAAATCCCGTCTGTAAAACCCGGCCACAAAAAAACGCCCCACGCCAAAAGAATCAGGCGTGGGGCGTGCGTTATACCGCGAGACGGTTCGGGTAATCGGTTGGAGCTGCTCAGCTCAGACGGCAATGCCCTTGCGGCATTGCAACTGGGCGGTGCGCACTCGCGAGAAGGCGCGGCCCAAGCGCAGGAGCATTTCGTCGATGTTGGCTTTGCTGACAGTGAGGGCGGGGGTAAAGCGCAGGCAGTCAGGCTGCGCGGCGTTCAATATCAGGCCTTCGTGCAGTGCGGCATGGACGACGGCGTCGGCGCATTCGTCGGACAGCGTCAGCCCATGGAACAGGCCTTGGCCGCGCAACTCGCCGTGGCCGTAGCGGTGGGCCAGTCGCGCCAGGCCTTCGCGCAGGTGCTGGCCGTTGTCGTTGACCTGCTGAAGGAAGCTGCGGTCATGGATGCTGTCGAGCACTACCAGACCGGCCGCCGTGATCAAGGCGTTGCCGTGATGAGTGCCGCTCAGCTCGCCGATGGCGAAACAGCAGGCCTTGCCTCGCGCCAGTAAGGCCGCCAGCGGCAAGCCGCCGCCGAGGCCTTTGCCGAGCACGACGATATCGGCGCGAATCCCGTAGGACTGTTCGGCAAGCAAGCTGCCGCAGCGGCCCATACCGGTCTGCACTTCGTCGAGAATCAGCAGAATGCCCAGGTCACGACACAGTCGCTCGACCCCTTTGAGGTAGTGCTCGGTCGCCGGAATGACCCCGGCATCGCTTTGGATCGGCTCCAGCATGATTGCCACGGTCTGCGCATCAACCGCCGCGTGCAGCGCCGGCAGGTCGTTGAATGGCACTCGATCGACCGTCGCCAGACTGCGGCCATGGCAACCCTGCTGCGCCATGATGATCCGCGAGGCACCGCCGCGATGCAGCTGCCCCCATTTGCGCGCCAGTTTGATTGCCGCCTCACAAGCCTCGGCGCCACTGTTGAGCAGGTAGGCCTGATCGCTGGACGTGCTGGCGCACAGACGTTCGGCGAGGCTGAGCATGCCGCGATTTTGCAGATTGCAGCCGGGATTGATCAGCGCCTGGGCCTGATTGGCGATGGCTTTGACCAGCGCCGTGGGGCTGTGGCCAAGGCTGTTGGCGCCGCCGGCCTGGGAAAAGTCGAGGTAGGCGCGATCGTTGCTGTCCCACAGCCATGAACCCTGGCCGCGAACGAACACTTGATGCGGCCGCTCGACACTGGGTATCAGGCGTTGGGCATTGAGATGGTCGGTCATAGCGGATGGCCCCGCCTCGAAGCAGAGGTCATCCAGACTCGGCGTCTGGCGCCGCAAACTGAACAGATTCATGCGGAAGAACCTCGCTTGAGGTTTTTTGAACTGCCTATGTAATCACGAACGAAGCAAATGGAATTCGTCACGCTTTCTGGCCCTGCAAGCCTTGTGAATGCGGTTAGACTAGGCGCGCAAACGGCTTCAGGCCATTTCGATTTCCCAGCCATTTCGATAAGCACGACTTATGGATTTCAAACAACTGCGTTATTTCGTCGCGGTCTACGAAGAAGGCCATGTCGGCCGTGCGGCTGAGCGCCTCTCGATCTCGCAACCAGCGCTGTCGCAACAGATCCGTCAGCTGGAGCAGAATCTCGACGTCACCCTGTTCGAACGCAGCAGTAAACGCCTGCTGCCGACCCTCGCTGCGCACACGCTGTACAACCACGCGTTGCCGCTGCTCGATGGCTTGCAGCGGGCGCGCGAGGCGTTGGGCAATTTCAAGGGGCAGGCGTTGCGCACCCTGGCGATCGGTGTGTTGCAAACGGTGCACACCAGCCTCGTGCCGCAAATGCTCGAGCGTGTGCGCAAGGCGCAGCCGCATCTGGTGGTGCAGATCTATGAACTTACGGGCCTGGAAATCGAACGGCGTCTGCTCAATGGTTCGCTAGACATCGGCATCAGCTATCTGCCACCGCGCCAACCCGGTCTGCACGGCGTATTGCTGTACGAAGATGAACTGACGCTGGTGATCCCGGCAGACCATCCATTGCGCGAGTTCAAGAAAGTCTCGATGCGCCAGGCTGCTGAGCTGCCAATGCTGCTGCTCGGTGAGGAGTTTCAGATTCGGCAGATCTGGCAGGCACAACTGACCAGCCTCGGTCGACGCCCGCAGGTGCAGGCCGAGCTGAACAATATGTTGGGGATTCTCGACAGCCTGCCGCACACCCGGCTGGCGACGGTACTGCCGGGACGTTCGCAAAAGGAATACGACGATGAAGATCTGCTGTGGAAACCGCTGAGCGAGCCACGGGTGCCGTTGCAAGTTGGCCTGGTGTGCCGTGATGTGCAACGCCAGCAGGCCTCGTTGGCATTGCTGCGGACATTGCTTGAAGAGGTGATCGATCGCGAAATGAAGCCGGCTCTCGATCCGCTTGCCTGAAACTTTTCTTCAGGCAAAAGAAAACCCCGCCGAAGCGGGGCTTTGCAGACTGTTTCCCTGACATCCATTTCACTCCGCCACCCTGGCAGAATCCTACGTGTCCGTGTTGTTTACTTTGCGCTTCCTGCGCGACGTCCATGAAATGTAGATTAGCCGTGGATCCAATATACGGATATGGGAGAACAGCAGCACGTCACGTAAGCAAATGCTTACATGACATCTACAGGATCAGAACTGCGCCGCATCCAGCAGGAACAGCGACTCGCTACCGGCCTTGACCGACGCGCTCAACGAGTGGATACGCGGCAGCAAACGGGCGAAATAGAAGCGTGCGGTGCCCAGCTTGCTCGCATAGAAATCATCTTGCGCTTCCTTGCCCAGCGAGGCTTTGGCCATCAACGCCCACATGTAGGCGTAAGCGGTGTATCCGAACGCTTGCAAATATTCGACCGAGGCCGCGCCGATTTCGTTCGGATTGTTTTTCGCCCGGTCCAGCAGCCACGCGGTCAGCTCGTCGAGGGTGTCGACGGCATCGTTCAACGGCTTGGTGAACTCGCCCAGATCGGCGCTGGCGGTTGCGGTGAAATGGCGAATCTCGTCAGCGAACAGCTGGTAGAACGCGCCGCCGCTGCCAACGATCTTGCGCCCGACCAGGTCCAGCGCCTGAATGCCGTTGGTGCCTTCGTAGATCTGGGTGATGCGCACGTCACGCACCAGTTGCTCCTGGCCCCACTCGCGGATGTAGCCGTGGCCGCCGAAAATCTGCTGGCCGTGGACGGTGGTTTCCAGACCCAGGTCGGTCAGGAAGGCTTTCGCCACCGGCGTCAGCAACGCCACCAGATCTTCCGCGCGCTTGCGGGTGGTCGCGTCTTCACTGAACTTGGCGGTGTCCAGTTGCATCGCCACGTAAGTGGAGAACGCACGGCCGCCTTCGTTCGAGGCTTTCATGGTCAGCAGCATGCGTCGCACGTCCGGGTGGACGATGATCGGGTCAGCGACTTTGTCCTTGTTCTGCGCACCGGTCGGCGAACGGCTCTGCAGACGATCGCGCGCATATTCAACAGCGTTCTGATAAGAGCGCTCGCCGGTGGCCAGGCCTTGAATACCAACACCCAGGCGCTCGTAGTTCATCATGGTGAACATCGCGGCCAGGCCTTTGTTCGGCTCGCCGACCAGATAGCCGACGGCTTCGTCGAAGTTCATCACGCAGGTCGCCGAGGCCTGGATGCCCATCTTGTGCTCGATGGACCCGCAGTTGGCCGGGTTACGCGCACCTAGGCTGCCGTCGGCATTGACCATGAACTTCGGCACCAGAAACAGCGAAATGCCTTTCGGACCGGCCGGGGCGTCCGGCAGCTTGGCCAGTACTAGGTGAATGATGTTTTCGGTGAGGTCGTGCTCGCCGCCGGTGATGAAGATCTTGGTGCCGCTGACCTTGTAGGAACCGTCGGCCTGAGGTTCGGCTTTGGTGCGAATGATCCCCAGATCGGTGCCGGCGTGCGGCTCGGTCAGGCACATGGAACCGGCCCAGATGCCGGCGTACATGTTCGGCAGGTACGCAGCTTTCAGTTCTTCGCTGGCATGCGCATTGATCGACAGGCAGGCGCCGGCGGTCAGCATCGGGTACAGACCGAACGCGAGGCTGGCGGAGTTGACCATTTCTTCGACCTGCGCCGACACGGCTTTGGGCATGCCCATGCCGCCGTAGGCCGGATCACCGCCGACGCCGACCCAGCCGCCTTCGGCATAAGTCTGATAGGCCTGTGGGAAACCGGCCGGCGTGGTGACGGCACCGTCCGCCCAATGGCAACCTTCCTCGTCAGCGGCACGGCTCAGTGGCGCGATGCTTTTGCTGGTGACCTTGCCGGCCTCTTCGAGAATCGCTTCAACGGTTTCGGCGTCGACGGTCTCGGCCAGCGCCGGCAGCTCGGCCCAGAGTTTGGCGACTTCGAACACTTCATTGAGGACGAAGCGCATATCGCGCAGCGGCGCTTTGTAGTCAGCCATGGCAAACCTCGCAAGATCTAAACAGGTGGTTCGTGGAATGATGTTTTCTGAGCCCGAGTGTACCTCAACAACTTTTGCGACACATAGGGTCAGCCGGTGACTGATTTGTTATTTTTGGTCACCAGCAAAAGATCGCCGCGATCTTTCGATCCGCCCTACAAAGCAAATGCCTCCGCCGGCATATTCATCAAACAATCACTGCCTGCCTCGATCGCTGCCTGATGCGCAGCCGTACGCGGCAACAAGCGCTTGAAGTAGAACTCGCACGTCGCCAGTTTGCCCTTGAGGAAGTCAGCCTCACCCTCGCCCGCCTCCAGCTGTGTCTGGGCAACCAACGCCATGCGCAGCCACAGGTAGCCAAGGATGATGTAGCCGCTGTACATCAGGTAATCCACCGATGCGGCGCCGACTTCGTCCGGGTTCTTCATGGCGGCCATGCCGACCTTCATGGTCAGGTCGCCCCACTGTTGATTGAGCCCGTTGAGTTGCGCGATGAAGCGGCCCAATTGCGCGTGGTCGGCGTTCGTTGCGCAGAACTTGTGGACGATTTTGGTAAAGCCGCGCAGCAGCTTGCCCTGACTGCCCAGCACCTTGCGCCCAAGCAGGTCGAGCGCTTGAATGCCATTGGTGCCTTCGTAGATCGGCGCAATCCGGCAATCGCGCACCAGTTGCTCCATGCCCCACTCACGAATGAAACCGTGGCCGCCGAACACCTGCATGCCGTGGTTGGTCACTTCCAGCCCGGTGTCGGTCATGAAGGCCTTGCAGATCGGCGTGAGGAACGCCAACAGGTCTTCGGCTTCCTGACGCGCCTCGGCGTCGCTGCTCAGGTGCGCGACATCGAGCATCTGCGCGGTGAAATAGGTCAGCGCGCGGTTGCCTTCGTTGAAGGCTTTCATGGTCAGCAACATGCGCCGCACATCGGGGTGGACGATGATCGGATCGGCAGGTTTTTCCGGGGCCTTGGCGCCGGTCAGCGCGCGCATCTGCAGGCGGTCATTGGCGTACTTGATCGCACCCTGAAAACTCGCCTCGCCCAGACACAGCCCCTGCATGCCGGTGCCGAGCCGCGCGTGATTCATCATGGTGAACATGCAGTTGAGGCCTTTGTTCGGCTCGCCGATCAGGTAACCGGTGGCGGCATCGAAGTTCAGCACGCAGGTGGCTGAAGCCTTGATGCCCATCTTGTGCTCGATCGAGCCACAGGAAACGCCATTGCGCTCTCCCGCTTCGCCTGCTGCATCGGGCAGGAACTTGGGCACGATAAACAGGGAAATGCCCTTGGTTCCGGCCGGTGCGTCCGGCAGCTTGGCCAGGACCAGATGGATGATGTTGTCGCTCAGGTCATGCTCGCCGGCGGAAATGAAAATCTTGCTGCCGGTGATCGCGTAGCTGCCGTCGGCCCGTGGCACCGCGCGGGTCTTGATGATGCCCAGATCGGTGCCGCAGTGGGCTTCGGTCAGGCACATGGTGCCGGTCCACTGGCCAGCGGTAAGTTTGCTCAGGTAGGTGTCTTTCTGCTCGGCGGTACCGTGGGCGTGGATCGCCGACATCGCGCCGTGGGTCAGGCCGGGGTACATGCCCCATGACGTGTTGCTGGAGCCGACCATCTCGCTGATCACCAGTCCCAGCGAGCTCGGCAATCCTTGGCCACCGTAAGCCGGATCAGCCGCCAAACCGTGCCAGCCGCCCTCGACATATTGTGCGAAGGCCTGCTTGAAGCCTGTAGGCGTTGTCACCACACCGTTGTCGAAATGGCAGCCCTCTTCGTCGCCGCTGCGATTGAGCGGGGCCAGCACGTTCTCGCAGAACTTCGCGCCTTCTTCGAGGATCGCGCTGATCATGTCCGGGCTGGCGTCATGCGCGCCGAGATTGGCGTAGTTGGTATGGAAGTCGAAGACGTGATCGATCAGAAAGCGCATGTCGCGCAGGGGAGCTTTGTACTCGGGCATGGTGGCTTCTCCGTCAGCAGATTCCTCCAACCTACTGCTGGCCACCACGCGCGGCAATCATCGTGCAGGCGCTGAATGCGCCGTCATCACTCAACCCGCAGCAGCGTCCATGCGCACCGCGCCACGGCGGTTCTGCCCGAATGCCATGACGCAGTTACGCCCGGCGCCCTTGGCGCTGTACAACGCCTGGTCGGCGGACTTGAGCACTTCTTCAGGGGTGCGCTGCTCGACACGTTCGGCGACGCCGATACTCACCGTCACCGACACCGCCGACGCCCCGGAACCGCTACGGCGCTGGCGACCTTGCTGATCATCCTGCGGGCGGTTTTCCTGGTTGCGTAGCTGAATGCTGTAGGAGGCGATCGACTCACGGATCACTTCCAGGTGCGGCATGCATTCCTCAAGGGTTTTGCCTGCAAAGACCAAGGCAAATTCCTCACCGCCGTAGCGATACGCCCTACCGCCACCGCTGATCTTCGACAGTTTACTGGCGACCAGGCGCAGCACCTGGTCACCGACATCATGACCGTGGGTGTCGTTGAATTTCTTGAAGTGATCGACGTCGCTCATCGCCAGCACGTAGTTGCGCCCCAGACGCTGCATGCGTTCGTTGAGCGCGCGACGTCCCGGCAGACCGGTGAGCTCGTCGCGGAAGGCCATTTGATAGGCCTCATGCGCAACCGCCGCGGCGATCATCAGCATCACCTGGCTGCACATGATGTTCAGGGTGAACGGCAGAATGAAGGTCTTCGGCAGCATCCAGAACACCCCGAGCAAGCCGACCAGTTGCGCCGCGTGCAGCGGGCGCGGGTTGCGCCAGTATTGCCAGGCCAGGAGCAGGAAGGCCGAGATGAACACCGGATAGGACAACTGGATCAGACTCATCCACGCGCCGTGCAGCGCCGGCCAGCGGATCTCCGACAACCACAGCAGCAGCGCCTGTGGGTAACTTTGCTCCAGTCCCAGCGCCACGCTGCCAAATGCCAGCAGCACGGCAAAGCGCGCGACCATGTCCTGAAACAGATGGGTACGTTCCTGCCATGCGGCGAATAATCCGAACAACAACGGCAGCAGCAGGCAGACCAGATGAAACACCACCGCAGCGTCTTCGCGGACCTTGCCGTTGTCGCGGTAGAAATCGGTCTGGGTGTCCAGCAGAAAGTAGGCGATGTACACCGTCAGCATCAGAAACAGTTCGCGCTGACGTCGGTACACCGCGCAATACGCGCCACCTAGGAGCAGAACCAATGTCGGCAGGACGTTGAACAGCGATGTGAAGAATACGCTGAGGTCTTTGACGTACGCAGCCGCCAGCCCCGCAAGCAATAACAGCAGTGATGGCAGGAAATGGCTGAAACGCACAGCGGAAGAACGCGGCAAGGGTAAGCTCCGACCCGTCATAGCAAAGAGATGGCATTGTGCCTGCAAAGTGCGGCCAAGCCCATACAATGTGATCCAGATCACACACGGTCTCTGTAACGGCCGGAAGCTCGACTATCTGAGCGATCCGCAAACAAAAAAAACCGCTGCCCCCTAACGGGAGCAGCGGTTTTCCTCAGACTGTGTTAAGGCTTAGTAGCCCAGTGCGAAGTCTTCTTCTTTCATGTCCATCAGGTTGCCAGCACCCGAAAGCATAGTGGCCACGTGCGTACGGGTACGCGGCAGGATGCGCTGGAAGTAGAAGCGCGCGGTTTGCAGCTTGGCGGTGTAGAACGCCTCGTCGCTGGTGCCGGCAGCCAGTTTTTCCGCAGCCAGACGCGCCATGTCCGCCCAGAAGTAGGCCAGGCAGGCATAACCGGAGTACATCAGGTAGTCCACGGAGGCCGCGCCGACTTCTTCGCGGTCTTTCATGGCGGCCATACCGACCTTCATGGTCAGCTCGCCCCATTCCTTGTTCAGTGCAGCCAGTGGCGCGACGAATTCCTGGACGGCTTCGTTGCCTTCGTTGGTCTGGCAGAACTTGTGGACGATCTTGGTGAAGCCTTTCAGAGCTTCGCCTTGAGTCATCAGTACTTTACGGCCGAGCAGGTCGAGGGCCTGGATGCCGGTGGTGCCTTCGTACAGCATCGAAATGCGGCTGTCGCGAACGTTCTGCTCCATGCCCCACTCGGCGATGAAGCCGTGGCCGCCGTAGATCTGCACGCCGTGGTTGGCGGCTTCGAAACCGACTTCGGTCATGAACGCTTTGGCGATCGGGGTCATGAATGCCAGCAGTGCGTCGGCCTTCTTCTTCTCTTCTTCGTCGACGCCGTATTTGACGATGTCGACCTGCTTCGCAGTGAAGTAGACCATCGCGCGGTTGCCTTCGGCGAACGCCTTCATGGTCAACAGCATGCGGCGCACGTCCGGGTGGACGATGATCGGGTCAGCGGCTTTGTCCGGCGCTTTCGGGCCAGTCAGCGAGCGCATTTGCAGGCGATCACGAGCGTATTTCAGACCGCCCTGGAAGCCGATTTCGGCGTGAGCCAGACCTTGCAGCGCGGTACCGAGACGGGCGGTGTTCATAAAGGTGAACATGCAGTTCAGGCCTTTGTTCGCCGGGCCAATCAGGTAACCGGTGGCACCGTCGAAGTTCATCACGCAAGTGGCGTTGCCGTGGATGCCCATCTTGTGTTCCAGCGAACCGCAGCTCACTGCGTTGCGCGCGCCAATGGTGCCATCGGCGTTTGGCAGGAACTTTGGAACGATGAACAGCGAGATGCCTTTGGTGCCAGCCGGAGCATCGGGCAGACGCGCCAGTACGATGTGGACGATGTTGTCCGCCATGTCGTGCTCGCCGGCCGAGATGAAGATCTTGGTGCCGGAAACTTTGTAGGAACCGTCGGCCTGAGGCTCGGCCTTGGTGCGCAGCATGCCCAGGTCGGTGCCGCAGTGCGGTTCGGTCAGGCACATGGTGCCGGTCCATTCGCCGGAGACCAGTTTGGTCAGATAGGCTTCCTGCTGCTCAGGGGTGCCGTGCTCGGAGATGGTGTTCATCGCACCGTGCGACAGGCCTGGGTACATGCCCCACGACCAGTTGGCTTCGCCGACCATTTCGCTCACCGCCAGGCCCAGCGACTCAGGCAGACCTTGGCCGCCGTGCTCAACGTCGTGGGCCAGGCTTGGCCAGCCACCTTCGACGAATTGCTTGTACGCCTCTTTGAAGCCAGTCGGGGTTTTCACGCCGGACTCGCTCCAGGTGCAACCTTCGATGTCGCCCACGCGGTTCAGCGGCGCCAGTACCTGCTCACAAAACTTGGCGCCTTCCTCGAGGATGGCGTCAACCATGTCCGGCGTGGCGTCTGCGCACGCTGGCAGGCTCTGATAGTGCGCTTCGTAGCCGAGCAGCTCGTCACGAACGAAGCGAATATCACGCAAGGGGGCCTTGTAGTCAGGCATAGCGATAAACCTCTGCTGATGTAACCGGGAATGAACGACCGTGTTGAGTTGTTGTAACGGTCAAACAGTTGTTTGAAACATACGTTTACGCCGAAATCTTGTCAAGCATCGTTCTTTTGCCGTTCGTCATCACGTTATCCAAATGCCGGAAACTGGAAATCGCCGCGACTTCACTCAAGCCACGGGCGTTGTAAAAAGATTAGTTGAGCAAGAAGGACTTAAACGAAAAACGCCGCGACAGGGCGCGGCGTTTCGGGGTCAACAACAAGTTCGATCAGGCGAAGGTATCGATGATCGTCCCGAGCACCTCGTCGGACGCCTTGGCTACCTTCACACCCAGCTCTGCCTGGATCTTGCCCTGCGACAGCTCGACGATATTGCTCGCCAGATCCGATTCTTGTGCGCGATCCACGCCGCGCAGGCGATTGACCTGCACTTCGGACGACTGGCTGGTCACCGAACGTTCGATAGTGTTGTTGGCGATCTGGCTGGCCGCCTGATCGACGCGGTTCTGCCCGGACTGAATCGAGCTCAGCCCCGCATAAAAAGCTGTGTTGCCGGAGATTTCCATCGTCACTCTCATCCCTGCAAAGGATCAATGCTCGCCATTGAAGCAGACGCGCCAGCAAAACACCCGTCAAAAACACTAATGGCACAGTGCCTGTTCATAGCGAGAAACTTAATCGAGCAAATCCAGTTGCAAATGCTCGGCCACCGCTTCGGCGCTCAACGCCTTGAGTTTAGGCACCCGGCCCAGGCACGGCGCGGGAATGCGCTCGGCCAGGGTCGCAAGGTTTTCCTCCAGCCGCGAAGTTTTCGGATCGATAATATTGGCCACCCACCCCGCCAATTGCAGACCGTCGCGGGCAATCGCCTCGGCGGTCAGCAACGCATGACTGATGCACCCCAGCCTCACGCCCACCACCAGAATCACCGGCAGCTGCAGCGCAATCGCCAGATCCGAGAGATTGTCCTGGTCCGCCAACGGCACCCGCCAGCCGCCCGCGCCTTCGATCAGGGTGAAATCGGCGTTCATCGCCAGAATCCCGCGCATCGGCGCCAGCAGCGATTGCACCGTCAGCGCCACACCTGCTTCGCGCGCCGCCAGATGCGGAGCGATCGCTGGCTCGAACGCCACCGGGTTGACCTGTTGATAAGTCAGCGGCAAGGAACATTCGGCCAGCAGCGCCAAGGCATCGGAATTACGCAAGCCCTTGGGCGTGACGTCGCACCCGGAAGCCACCGGTTTGCCCGCCGCCGTGCTCAAGCCTGCCGACCGCGCCGCATGGAGCAATCCGGCAGCAACCGTGGTCTTGCCGACATCGGTGTCGGTACCGGTGATGAAATAGGCTGCGCTCATAGAGGTTTCTCCAACACGGCGTACACCACCTGATACGTTGCCGGCAGCCCCGACGCCTGACGGAACCGCTCATACGCGTCGATCAGCCCGAGAATCCGCGCCCGTCCGGTCAAACCGCCCGGCCGGCCGGGATTCAGATTGTGTGCACCCAGCGCCTTCAGCTCGTGAGTCAGGCTGCGCACATCCGGGTAATGCAACACGTGCTGCTGATTTTCCAGAGTCACAGTGCGCAAGCCACTGCCGGCACATAACTGTTCATAGCGGGCGAACTCGCGGAAGCGATTGACGTGCACCAACCCGTCGACCTGCTGCCAACTGTCACGCAACTCGAACAGCGTCCCTGTACAGAGACTAGCAAACGCAAAAATCCCGCCCGGTTTCAGCACGCGCATGGCTTCGCTGAGCACCGCCTCGAAGTCGGCGCACCATTGCACCGCGAGACTGGAGAAAATCAGATCGACGCTCGCATCCTGCAACGGCAGCCGTTCGGCATCGCCAGCAATGAAATGCTCAGCGCCACCCAACGGCCGTGCGTGATTGAGCATGCCCTCGGCAATGTCCAGCGCGACACCGCTGCCCTGGGTGAAACGCGAGGCCAGCGCTCGGGTGAAGTAGCCGGTGCCGCAACCGAGATCAAGCCACCGCGACGGCATGAAACTCCCAGGCAAACGCTCAAGCAGCTGCGTGCCGACGTCACGCTGAAACTCGGCGACGCTGTCGTAACTGGCCGCAGCACGGGAAAAAGACGCCGCCACCTGACGCTTGTCGGGCAAGCCCCCAGGCAGCACAAGGGACAGGTCAGTCATCAGCGCACTCATGAAGAAAAGCCTGGATCGCGCCCGCGACTCCGTGCGGGTCCTCCAGCAGAAAAGCATGGCTGGCCTGTTCGATCAGACCAATTTCGATATCCGGCAACAGCGCGAACAATGCACCGGCCGCTTCCGCCGGGACCAGCGCATCCTGTCCGCCGAACAGATGAAACTGCGGCCCGCGAAACCCCTGCAACGCCTGGCGTGTGTCCAGTTGCGCAAGCAGCTCCAGCCCTGCCATCAGCGCGGCCGGCGCGGTGGCTGGCGCGCCACCGAGCAGCAACCGCGACAAGCCACGCGGATCTGGCGAACCTTGCGCACATAGCAGAGCGAAGCGCTTGAGCGTGGTACGCGGATCGGCCTGGCAACCGGCAAGAAACGCATCGAAAGTCTCGCTGGGCATCGCGCTCGGCCACTGTTCATGAGCAACAAACGCAGGGTTGCTTGCCAGCGTGAGCAGCCCGCAGCACGCCTCACCGCGTCGTGCCGCCAACTCAGAGGCGAGCATGCCGCCCAGCGACCAGCCACCGAGCCAGACTTCCTGTGGAATGCGCGCATCGAGTTCGTCGAGCCAGTCTTCAAGGTCAGCGGAGTCCAGCTCCGGCAGCGGTTCAATCTCGACTTGCAGATGTTCGTCGAGGCCACGCAATGCTGCGGCCAGCGGTTCCAGCGGCGACACGCCGAGGCCCCAGCCGGGCAGCAGAATCAGACGATTACGCATGGCTTGGCTCCAATGACAATCGGGCAAAACAATCTGCCAGCCCTTCCAGCAACTGTTGCACCTGCGCCTCGCTGTGGGCGGCGGTCAGAGTCACGCGCAACCGCGCGCTGCCGGCCGGCACGGTCGGTGGACGGATCGCGGTCACCATCAAGCCGCGCTCGCGGAGCATTTGCGACAGCCGCACCGCGCGGCCGGCATCGCCGATCATGATCGGCTGGATCGGCGTGAAGCTGTCCATCAGCTCCAGCCCGATCTGCTCGGCGCCGTGGCGGAACTGGCGAATCAGCGTCTGCAAGTGTTCACGGCGCCAGTGTTCGCTGCGCAACAGCTCGAGGCTTTTCAGCGTCGCGCAGGCCAGCGCCGGTGGTTGGCTGGTGGTGTAGATATACGGGCGGGCGAACTGGATCAGGCTTTCGATCAACTCTTCGCTGCCAGCGACAAAGGCCCCGGCGGTGCCGAAGGCTTTACCGAGAGTGCCGACCAGCACCGGCACATCGTCCTGGCTCAGGCCGAAATGCTCGACGATGCCGCCACCGTTGGCGCCCAACGGGCCGAAGCCGTGAGCATCGTCGACCATCAGCCACGCGCCTTTGGCCTTGGCCGCGCGGGCCAGCGCCGGCAGGTCGGCGATGTCACCGTCCATGCTGAATACGCCATCGGTCACCACCAGTGTGTTGCCAATGGCTTTCTCCAGGCGTTTGCCCAGGCTTTCGGCGTCGTTGTGCAGATAGCGATTGAAACGCGCGCCGGACAACAGGCCCGCGTCCAGCAACGAGGCATGATTGAGCCGGTCTTCGAGCACCGTATCGCCCTGCCCGACCAGCGCGGTGACCGCGCCGAGGTTGGCCATATAGCCAGTGGTGAACAGTAGCGCACGCGGGCGTCCGGTCAGTTCGGCGAGTGCTTCTTCCAGCGCGTGATGCGGGCTGCTGTGGCCGATCACCAGATGGGACGCGCCACCGCCGACACCCCAACGTTCAGCGCCGGCGCGCCAGGCTTCGATCACCTGCGGATGATTGGCCAGGCCCAGATAGTCGTTGTTGCAGAAAGCGAGCAGCGGCTGGCCGTCCACCACCACTTCCGGCCCTTGCGGCGATTCGAGCAGCGGGCGCTGCCGATAGAGGTTGTCGGCACGGCGGGCAGCAAGGCGTGCGGCGAGATCGAATGACATGCAGGCCTCGATTTTCAAATGACACAGATCCCCTGTGGGAGCGAGCCTGCTCGCGAATGGGCGTCACATCCAACAGGGATGTTGGCGGCCAAACCGCTTTTGCGAGCAGGCCCGCTCCCACAGGGGTTTTGCATTCCTTCAGGGCAATCCGCGCGGTTTATTACACCGCAGCGTTGTAGAACTGCTCGCTACTCTTCTGCTCCACCAGTGCCTGCTCGATCGCAGCCTGATGAACCTCATCGGAATGCTCTTCGCGAGCCTCCGGCTGGATACCGAGGCGCGCGAACAATTGCATGTCCTTGTCCGCCTGCGGGTTGGCGGTGGTGAGCAATTTGTCGCCGTAGAAAATCGAGTTGGCGCCGGCGAAAAAAGCCAGGGCCTGCATCTGCTCGTTCATCGCTTCGCGACCGGCGGACAGGCGCACGTGAGATTGCGGCATGAGGATGCGCGCCACGGCGAGCATGCGGATGAAGTCGAACGGGTCGATGTCTTCGGCGTTTTCCAGCGGCGTTCCGGCGACTTTCACCAGCATGTTGATCGGCACCGACTCCGGGTGCTCCGGCAGGTTGGCCAACTGGATCAGCAGATTGGCGCGATCGTCCAGCGATTCGCCCATGCCGAGAATGCCGCCGGAGCAGATTTTCATCCCCGACTCACGCACGTAAGCCAGCGTCTGCAGACGTTCGCTGTAAGTGCGGGTGGTGATGATGCTGCCGTAGAACTCCGGCGAGGTGTCGAGGTTGTGGTTGTAGTAATCGAGACCGGCCTTGGCCAGCGCCTCGGTCTGCTCCTGATCGAGACGTCCGAGGGTCATGCAGGTTTCCAGGCCCAAGGCTTTCACCCCTTCAACCATCTTCAACACATACGGCATGTCTTTGGCCGACGGATGTTTCCACGCCGCGCCCATGCAGAATCGCGTCGAACCAATGGCTTTGGCGCGGGCCGCTTCTTCGAGGACCTTCTGCACTTCCATCAGTTTTTCTTTTTCCAGACCGGTGTTGTAGTGCCCGGACTGCGGGCAGTACTTGCAGTCTTCCGGGCAGGCGCCCGTCTTGATCGACAGCAGTGTCGAGACCTGCACGCGGTTGGCGTTGAAATGTGCGCGGTGCACCGTTTGCGCCTGGAACAGCAAGTCGTTGAATGGCTGTACGAAGAGTGCTTTGACTTCGGCCAGAGACCAATCGTGACGCAGGGTGGCAGTGGTGCTCGCGCTCATGGGCAATTCCTTGGTTATGCTTGGCTGGCGCCGGGGAAAATGGAATATCCACAGGCGCTACACGGATGTTCGGCATATTTAAGGAAGAGCGATGCGCTGTCAACCGCAATACCAAGGACAGGTTTACATCTGTTTAAAAAACGTACAGACCTGTTTGCTGTGCGATGAGCCCGCAGAAGCACAAATGCCAATGTGCGAGGCCTGCGAAATCGAATTGCCCTGGCTCGGCAGCCATTGTCAGAGCTGCGCTTTGCCGCTGGCGGCGGATGGCCTGACTTGCGGCGAGTGCCTGCTAGAGCCTCCGGCCTTCGAGCAGGTTGCCGTGCCCTGGGTTTATGGCTTCCCCGTGGACAGTCTGATTACACGGTTTAAACACAACGCGAAATGGCCGTTTGGTCACCTGCTCGCCGACGTTCTCGGCCAATACCTGCAGCATCGCTTCGCCGAGGACTTGCCGCGACCCGATGTGTTGCTACCGGTGCCGTTGGCGAATAAACGACTGCGTCGGCGAGGATTCAATCAAGCGGCGATGCTCGCGCGCTGGTTGAGTGTGTCGCTGGATTTGCCGTGTGAAGAACAGCTGCTGCGGAGAGTCATGGACACCGACGCCCAACAGGATCTCGACGCCAAGGCGCGCAAACGCAATTTGCGCAATGCCTTTGCGCTGGCGCCTGATGCAGAGGTAAGCGGCCGCCATTTCGCGCTGGTGGATGATGTTCTGACCACGGGCGCGACCGCTCAGGCACTGGCGCGGTTGTTGATGAATGCTGGTGCGGCGCGGGTTAATGTGTATTGCCTGGCTCGTACGCCGAAGCCCGGTACCTGAGCTCAACTCCTACAGGTTGTGTGTTCGGCTTGACTCGCGCGTTGCAAGTGGCCAACGTCCCTCTCATCGCCCGAGCCAGAAGCGTTCTGCCATGTCCCTGCCCACCCTGCTGTCCCAGCACATCGTCCGCCGCCCGCAGCGCATTGCCCTGCTGCAACACATTGCCGAGCAGGGCTCGATCACCCGCGCGGCGAAAAGCGCGGGGCTCAGTTACAAGGCGGCATGGGATGCGATCGATGAGTTGAACAACCTGGCGCAGAAACCCTTGGTCGAGCGCGTGGTGGGTGGCAAGGGTGGTGGCGGCGCCAGACTGTCCAGCGAGGGCGAGCGGGTGCTGCGCCTGTATCAGAAATTGCAGGCATTGCAGGCGCAGGTGCTGGAAGCGGCGGAAGACGCCAGTGATCTCGACCTGCTCGGGCGGTTGATGCTCAGGACCAGCGCGCGCAATCAGCTGCACGGCACGGTCGCGGCCATTCAGGCGCAGGGGCGCAACGATCTGATCCGCCTCGAACTGGCAGAAGGCATTGCTCTGGAGGCACAGATCACCCACGACAGCACCGTGCATCTGGAATTGCAGGTCGGTACCGAAGTCATGGCGCTGATCAAGGCTGGCTGGCTTGAACTGCTCGGCACCGATCAGCCGGCCACGCCCGGACACAATGTCCTGCGCGGCACCATCGAAGCCATCCTCGATGCCGAGGACGGTCCCAGCGAGGTGCGCATTTCCCTGCCCAACGGCCAGACACTTTGCGCCTTGGCCGAACCGCTGCACTTGCGCAACCAGCAACTCGCCGTGGGGTCTGCGGTGCAGGTGCAATGCGCGCCGTCCAACGTGCTGATCGGCACGCCGCTCTGATTTGTCCCTGCCACAAAAGCGTCATCGACCCGCATTAAGGTGTTGCCCATAACCAAGCAGGGAGCCTGATGTGAGCCTATTAGAAGAAAACCAATCCACTGATCTGGAAAAAATGGTCGGCCTCAGCCGTCGCGGTTTCATCAGCGCCGGTGCCTTGTGCGGCGCGGCGATGTTCCTTGGCGGCAACCTGTTGAGCCGCAGCGTCATGGCCGCCAGCGTCAGCGCCGGCAACAGCCGCCTGCTCGGTTTCGAGAGCATTCCGGCGGCGACCACCGACGCCATCAGCCTGCCCAAGGGCTACAAATCTTCGGTGCTGATCAGTTGGGGCCAGCCGTTGCACAAGAACGGCCCGGCCTTCGATCCGAGCGGTAACGGCACCGCTGCCGCACAGGAAGTGCAGTTCGGCGACAACAATGACGGCATGAGCCTGTTCGCCTTCCCGGACGACAAGAACCGCGCGCTGATGGCGATCAACAACGAATACACCAACTATCGCTATCTATATCCGCATGGCGGCATGCCGCAGTCGGCTGAAGACGTGCGCAAGGCATTGGCCTGCGAAGGCGTGTCGGTGATCGAAGTGCAGCGCAAGAACGGCCAGTGGCAATTCGTCCAGGGCTCGCGCTACAACCGTCGGATTCACGGTAACTCGCCGCTGCGCATCAGCGGTCCGGCCCGCGGCCACGACTTGATGAAAACCGCTGCCGACAAGCACGGCAAAAAAGTCCTCGGCACCTTCCAGAACTGCGCCAACGGCAAGACGCCGTGGGGCACTTATCTGACCTGCGAAGAAAACTTCACCGACTGCTTCGGGAGCAGCAACGCCCAGCAGCAGTTCGATGCCGCGCAAAAGCGCTACGGCGTTGTCGCCAGCAGCAAGGACATCAACTGGCACCCGCACGACCCGCGCTTCGACATGGCCAAGAACCCTAACGAGCTCAACCGTCACGGCTGGGTGGTCGAGATCGATCCATTCGATCCGCAATCGACTCCGGTCAAACGCACCGCGCTGGGCCGCTTCAAACATGAAAACGCCGCGCTGGCCGAGACCGACGATGGTCGCGCTGTGGTGTACATGGGTGACGACGAGCGTGGCGAGTTCATTTACAAATTCGTCAGCCGCGACCGCATCAACCATCGCAATCAGAAAGCCAACCGCGACATCCTCGATCACGGCACGTTGTATGTGGCCAAATTCGATGCCGGCGACGGCAACCCTGATCACCCGAAAGGCCAGGGCCAGTGGATCGAACTGACCCACGGCAAGAACGGCATCGACGCCAGCAGCGGATTTGCCGATCAGGCTGAAGTGCTGATTCACGCGCGCCTTGCCGCCAGCGTCGTTGGCGCAACACGCATGGACCGCCCGGAGTGGATCGTCGTCAGCCCCAAGGACGGCCAGGTTTATTGCACCCTGACCAACAACGCCAAGCGCGGTGAAGACGGGCAACCGGTGGGCGGTCCAAACCCGCGCGAGAAGAACGTTTACGGGCAGATTCTGCGCTGGCGTACCGACCGCAACGATCACGCCTCGAAGACGTTTGCCTGGGATCTGTTTGTGGTCGCCGGCAACCCGGGCGTGCATGCCGGGACGCCGAAGGGTGGCTCATCCAACATCACCCCGCAGAACATGTTCAACAGCCCCGACGGTCTGGGTTTCGACAAGGCCGGACGCCTGTGGATTCTCACCGACGGCGACTCGAGCAACGCTGGCGACTTCGCCGGGATGGGCAACAACCAGATGCTCTGCGCCGATCCTGCGACCGGTGAGATTCGCCGTTTCATGGTCGGGCCGGTGGGTTGCGAAGTGACCGGGATCAGCTTCTCGCCGGATCAGAAAACCCTGTTTGTCGGGATTCAGCATCCCGGCGAGAACGGCGGTTCGACATTCCCCGAGCATCTGCCGAATGGCAAGCCAAGGTCCTCGGTGATGGCGATTACTCGCGAGGATGGTGGGATCGTCGGCGCCTGATAAACCCTCATCGCTGGCAAGCCAGCTCCCACAGGTCTTGCGCAAAACCTGTGGGAGCTGACTTGCCAGCGATGGCATCAGCAATGACACCAACCACCTCCCCCGCTGCCATCTGCGCTACCATGCCGAGCCGGACGCAGCAGCCTGCTGCGCGCAGGAGTCAGCATGGCCCACCCGTTTGAAACCCTCACCCCCGATCTCGTCCTGGATGCCGTTGAAAGCATCGGTTTCCTCAGCGATGCGCGCATTCTGGCGCTCAACAGCTACGAAAACCGTGTGTATCAGGTCGGTATCGAAGACTCCGAGCCGCTGATTGCCAAGTTCTATCGTCCGCAGCGCTGGACCAACGAGGCCATTCTCGAAGAGCACCAGTTCACCTTCGAACTGGCCGACATCGACATCCCGGTGGTAGCGCCGCTGATCCACAACGGCGAAACCCTGCATGAGCACGCCGGCTTCCGCTTCACCCTGTTCCCGCGTCGTGGTGGCCGCGCGCCGGAGCCGGGCAATCTTGATCAACTCTATCGCCTTGGCCAGTTGCTCGGGCGCATGCATGCGGTGGGCGGCACCAAGCCGTTCGAGCACCGCGAAGCCCTCGCGGTGCAGAACTTCGGCCATGCCTCGCTGAACACCCTGCTCGAAGGCAATTTCATTCCAAAGAGCCTGCTGCCGGCTTACGAGTCGGTTGCCCGAGACCTGCTCAAGCGCGTCGAAGATGTCTACGCCGCCACGCTGCACCAGAACATCCGCATGCACGGCGATTGCCACCCCGGCAACATGATGTGCCGCGACGAGATGTTCCACATCGTCGACCTCGACGACTGCCGCATGGGCCCGGCGGTGCAGGACATCTGGATGATGCTTGCCGGCGATCGCCAGGAATGTCTCGGGCAGTTGTCGGAATTGATGGACGGCTACAACGAATTCCATGATTTCGACCCGCGCGAGCTGGCGCTGATCGAACCGTTGCGCGCCTTGCGCCTGATGCACTACAGCGCCTGGCTGGCGCGGCGCTGGGACGACCCGGCATTCCCGCACAGCTTTCCGTGGTTTGGCACGGAGCGGTATTGGGGCGCCCAGGTGCTGGCGTTGCGTGAACAGTTGGCGGCACTGAATGAAGAACCGCTGAAACTCTTCTGATTCAAACCTGAAACCTGTGGGAGCGAGCCTGCTCGCTCCCACAAGATCGGTGTTCGCAATTCCATGAACATTGGTCTACGACATTCGCGGACAAACTTCCTTACAATCCCTCCTTTGTCAGCTGCCTGAGCAAGGATTCTGCATGCAAGCCGCCAACCCGCGTCGCGGGTACATTCTGGGCCTGAGCGCCTACATCATCTGGGGCCTGTTCCCGATCTATTTCAAAGCCATCGCCGAAGTCCCGGCCGTCGAGATCATCATCCATCGGGTGCTGTGGTCGGCGCTGTTCGGTGCGTTGCTGCTGATGGTGTGGAAACACCCGGGCTGGCTGCGCGAGTTGCTCGACAATCCCAAGCGCCTGGCGATTCTTGCCTTGAGCGGCACGCTGATCGCGGCCAACTGGCTGACCTACGTGTGGTCGGTGAACAACGGCCGCATGCTCGAGGCGAGTCTGGGTTACTACATCAATCCGCTGGTCAACGTGCTGTTGGGCATGGTGATCCTTGGCGAGCGGCTGCGGCGCATGCAGTGGGTTGCGGTCGGTCTCGCGGCCATCGGCGTAGCGCAGCAGGTGTGGCAGGTCGGCAGTCTGCCGTGGGTGTCGCTGGCGCTGGCGCTGACCTTCGGTTTCTATGGTCTGATCCGCAAGCAGGCGCCGGTCAAGGCGCTGCCGGGGCTGGTGGTGGAAACCTGGATGCTGGTGCCGATCGCGATTGCATGGTTGCTGTTCAATCAGACTGCCACGAGTGTGCAGCCGGCCTTCTGGACCACCTCCGAAGCCTGGTGGCTGGTGGCCGCCGGCCCGGTGACACTGGTGCCGCTGGTGTGTTTCAACGCCGCTACCCGCCACTTGCCCTACACCACCATCGGCTTCCTGCAATACATCGCGCCGACGCTGGTGTTGCTGCAAGCCGTGCTGCTGTTTGGCGAGCATTTGTCGTCCAGCACGCTGGTTGCGTTCATGTTTATCTGGGCCGGCCTGGCGGTCTATAGCGTTGATGCGTGGATAAGTTTGCGCCGGCGCGCCTGATCAAAAAACGCACAAACCTCTGCAGGCCACGGTTCTCGTGGCCTGCATCGTTCCTTCCCAAGCTTATCCACAGCGTGATCCCCGCCGTTTGTGCGCAAGTCACTGAATGCTGGCGGTTTTTTGATCAACCTGCGCAAAGCCACGGCCGGCGTGGCGTGGCGGTCTGTCTCTACAGGTTATCCACAGGCAGGTGCACGTTAAACCTGAATAACCCTGTCTGCGCTAAACCTCTGTGCGTAACACCAGTTCGACCATCAGATCATCGGCCAGGGTTTCCAGGCGCGCCTGCAGAACGTCGAGCGACAAGGTGAGTGGCACCGCCAGAATCGCCTCGGCGTGAAACAGCGGCTCGCTGCTCATCGGCGCCGGGCGCACCTCAGTTACCAGTCGCTCCAGGTTCACACCCTGCTCGCTCAACAGCCGAGTGATATCGCGGACGATACCCGGTCGGTCATTGCCGACCAGTTCCATAGCGATCGGTTTCCACGTGCAGGACTGCTCCACTCCGCTTTCGGCAATCAGTACCCGAATGCCATGGGCCGACAGCGCTTGCAGGGCATCGACCAGTTCGTCGTAAGCCTCCGCCGGCACACCCACGCGCAGAATCCCGGCGAACTGCCCGGCCATGCGTGACATGCGGCTTTCCAGCCAGTTGCCGCCGTGCTCGGCAATGCATTGGGCGATGCGCTCGACCTGCCCGGGCTTGTCCGGGGCGAAAACGGTGAGTACGAGATGGTCCATGGCGCAGCCCTCTTGTCATGACTTTTGTTATCGAAGGGCAAGTATAGGCAAGCGGATTGATTCAGCCTGACCCAGTGCTGGCAGATGATGACCTGTGGCGAGGGGATTTATCCCCGTCCGGCTGCGCAGCAGTCGTGAGTCCTGCCAATTGGGTCTGCCAGCCGGACCGCAGGGGGCGGCTTCGCCACCCAACGGGGATAAATCCCCTCGCCACAAATCGTTACACCCAAATTGCTCCTTAGCAGGCCCACAGTAATTATGTGTACAACTTTCGATATTTAACTGGAACAATCCAATGCTTTTTTGAGAACATCCCGTTCCGCGACGTGACCGCAATGCGTCATGAGGTCGCAGAACGACGTAATTAGTCTGATTTTCACAAGCGCAACTCATCATGTAGTATGCCGCAGCGCGCACTACATAAAGCTGGATCGATGTCTGCCCAAGGCCCTTCGCAATCCTGAAAGCCCCGTCAGCAAGGCCTCCAAGCCGTTGATTGGTCCTAGCCCAGCCGCCAGTAATGGCATGTACTGGTCCGCAGGTTTGTGGTTTAAATGGCCAGAAGCTTCATTGTTAAATTGACGAGCTGAAAAGCGAAATAGCTGAGCAGAGTGAGGCAAGCAATGACTGAACACGTTCAAGTCGGTGGCCTGCAGGTCGCCAAAGTCCTGTTCGACTTCGTGAACAACGAAGCCATTCCCGGTACCGGCCTCACCGCCGAACAATTCTGGGAAGGTGCCGACAAGGTCATTCACGACCTGGCGCCGAAGAACAAAGCCCTACTCGCCAAACGCGATGACTTCCAGGCGCGCATCGATGCCTGGCATCAGCAGCATGCCGGCCAGGCGCACGATGCCGTGGCCTACAAAGCTTTCCTGCAAGAGATCGGTTATCTGCTGCCAGAAGCGGCTGATTTCCAGGCGACGACGCAAAACGTCGACGATGAAATCGCCCGCACCGCCGGCCCGCAACTGGTCGTGCCGGTGATGAATGCGCGCTTCGCGCTCAACGCCTCGAACGCCCGCTGGGGCTCGCTGTACGACGCCCTCTACGGCACCGACGCGATCAGCGAAGACGGCGGCGCGGAAAAAGGCAAAGGCTACAACAAGGTGCGTGGCGACAAAGTCATCGCTTTCGCCCGTGCTTTCCTCGATGAAGCCGCACCACTGGCCGCCGGCTCCCACGTCGATTCGACCGGCTACAAAATCGCTGACGGCAAACTGGTCGTCACTCTGAAGGGCGGCAGCAACAGCGGCCTGCGCGATGACGCTCAGTTGATCGGCTTCCAGGGCGACGCCAACGCGCCGATCGCGGTGCTGCTCAAGCACAACGGCCTGCACTTCGAAATCCAGATCGATGCCAGCACTCCGGTCGGCCAGACCGATGCCGCCGGGGTCAAAGACATTCTCATGGAAGCGGCGCTGACCACCATCATGGACTGCGAAGACTCCGTGGCCGCCGTCGATGCCGACGACAAAGTGGTGATCTACCGCAACTGGCTCGGCCTGATGAAGGGCGACCTCGCGGAATCCGTGTCCAAGGGCGGCCAGACCTTCACCCGCACCATGAACCCGGATCGCACCTACACCGCGCCCAATGGCGGTGAAGTGACCCTGCACGGTCGTTCGCTGTTGTTCGTGCGCAACGTCGGCCATCTGATGACCATCGATGCGATCCTCGACAGCCAAGGCAACGAAGTGCCGGAAGGCATCCTCGACGGTCTGGTGACTTGCCTGGCCGCAATGCACAACCTCAACGGCAACACCTCGCGACGCAACACCCGCACCGGTTCGGTGTACATCGTCAAACCGAAAATGCACGGCCCGGAAGAGGCGGCGTTCACCAACGAGCTGTTCGGGCGCATCGAAGATGTCCTGCGCTTGCCGCGCAACACCCTGAAAGTCGGGATCATGGACGAGGAGCGCCGCACCACGGTCAACCTCAAGGCTTGCATCAAGGCCGCCAGCGAGCGCGTGGTGTTCATCAACACCGGTTTCCTCGACCGCACCGGCGACGAAATCCACACATCCATGGAGGCCGGCCCAGTGGTGCGCAAGGCTGACATGAAGGCCGAGAAGTGGATCGGCGCCTACGAGAACTGGAACGTCGACATCGGTCTGAGCACCGGCCTGCAAGGTCGTGCGCAAATCGGTAAAGGCATGTGGGCGATGCCGGACCTGATGGCCGCGATGCTTGAGCAGAAGATCGCTCACCCGCTGGCCGGCGCCAACACTGCCTGGGTCCCTTCTCCAACCGCCGCTGCGCTGCACGCCCTGCACTACCACAAGGTTGACGTGTTTGCGCGTCAGGCCGAACTGGCCAAACGTGCCCGCGCCTCGGTGGACGACATCCTGACCATTCCACTGGCAGTGAACCCAAGCTGGACACCAGAGCAGATCAAGAACGAACTGGACAACAACGCCCAGGGCATTCTCGGTTACGTGGTGCGCTGGATCGACCAGGGTGTCGGCTGCTCGAAAGTGCCGGACATCAACGACGTCGGCTTGATGGAAGACCGTGCGACGCTGCGTATCTCCAGCCAGCACATCGCCAACTGGCTGCGCCACGGTATCGTCAGCCAAGAGCAAGTGATGGAAAGCCTCAAGCGCATGGCGCCGGTGGTTGACCGCCAGAACGCCAACGACCCGCTGTATCGCCCGCTGGCACCGGACTTCGACAGCAACATCGCCTTCCAGGCGGCGGTCGAACTGGTGATCGAAGGCACCAAGCAACCGAATGGCTACACCGAGCCGGTGCTGCACCGTCGTCGTCGCGAGTTCAAGGCCAAGAATGGTCTGTGACTTGAGTTGATGGTTGGAATGAAAAAGGCCCTGATCGAGAGATCAGGGCCTTTTTGTTTTTGAGGTGGATTGATCGTTCCCACGCTCTGCGTGGGAACGATCATCTGCTGGGCAACGGGATGTATCTTAAGGCTCGATGCCCAATTCATGCTTCACCAACTCAAGCAGCTTCCCCGTATCAATCGGCTTGAGCAGAAAATCCACCACGCTCAAGTGCATCGCTTCGATCGCATCTTTCACGTCGGCATCGCCGGAGACGATGATGATCGGCATCGCTGCCCGTACCGATTCACGCACCTGGCGAATCAGCTCGAGGCCGTCGACATTGCCCATGCGCAGGTCGGTAATCACAAGGCCGATCGAAGGCTTTTCATCGAGCATTTTCAGCGCGGTTTCACCGCTGGCTGCGGTCATGCAGCGAATGCCGTACAGCGCGAGAATCTCCGACAACAGCTCGCGGGCGTCCTTGTCGTCGTCGACGATCAGGACACGCTGCGGCGGCAGATCAGGTTCGAGCATCACTGCGCTGAGCGCTTCCCGCTCGGCGTCGCTCAAAATATCGTGGTCGGACATGGCGCTCTCTAAATGTTCAAACAATCCCTGGCAAGTCGTCAGACATCACCGGACAGCGCTTCAATGTGCACTTCGTCGGAATTTTTTCCAAGTGGCTAGCGCAAGCTTTTCCGAGCTTTTGCGTAGGTTATTTCCGAAAATCGGCCAATGGTGGCAAAACCTAGACTTACGTCCAATGGGCACCCTGCCCGCCGGGGCCGACCATGGTCGCAACGATCCGACAACAACAATTCGAAAAAGACTGCGGTAATGGTTATGAGCAAAGCGGACGCCTTCACCCAGGCAGGGAAAACCGCGGTGTTGCAGAACATTCAGGGCACCCTGCAATTCCTCCAGCGCTTCCCGCCCTTCAATCAGATGGAACATGCCCACCTCGCCTATCTGGTGGAGCAATGTCAGCTGCGTTTTTTTGCCCAGGGCGAAAGCATCATCAAACCGGCCGACGGCCCGGTGGAACACTTTCATATCGTCAAACAGGGGCGAGTGGTCGGCGAACGCCAGCACATCACCAAACCCGGCACCGAGACCACCTTCGAAATCACCACCGGCGAATGCTTTCCGCTGGCCGCGCTGCTCGGTGAACGCGCCACACGCACCGAGCACCTGGCGGGCGAAGACACCTTTTGCCTGCAACTGAACAAACTGGCGTTCATCAAACTGTTCGCCCTCTCCAGCGCCTTCCGCGACTTCGCCCTGCGCGGAGTCAGCAGCCTGCTCGATCAGGTCAACCAGCAAGTCCAGCAAAAAGCCGTGGAGACCCTCGGCACCCAGTACTCGCTGAACACCCGTCTCGGTGAACTTGCGATGCGCCATCCGGTGACTTGCAGCGCCGAGACGCCGTTGCGTGAAGCGGTGAAGCTGATGCACGAGCAACAGGTCGGCAGCATCGTCGCGGTGGATGAGCACAAGGCGCCGCTGGGGATTTTCACCCTGCGCGATTTGCGCCATGTGGTCGCCGAAGGTGTCGGTGATTTCAGCGACGCCATCGAACAGCACATGACTCGATCACCGTTTTATCTGTCGCCGGATCACAGCGCCTTCGATGCGGCGATCGCCATGACCGAGCGGCACATTGCTCACGTCTGCCTGGTCAAGGTTCAACGCTTGTGCGGCGTGGTGTCCGAGCGTGATCTGTTCTCCCTGCAACGGGTCGATCTGGTCCACCTCGCCCGGACCATCCGCAGCGCGCAGCGAGTCGAACAACTGGTGACCTTGCGCGGCGAGATCGGCCAACTGGTCGAGCGCATGCTCGCCCACGGCGCGTCTTCGACGCAGATTACCCACATCATCACCCTGCTCAACGATCACACGGTGTGTCGGGTAATTGAACTGACCCTCGCGGAAAAGGGCGACCCGGGCGTGCCGTTCATCTGGCTGTGTTTCGGCAGCGAGGGCCGACGCGAGCAGACGCTGCACACCGACCAGGACAACGGCATCCTGTTCGATGCTCGCGATGCGGCGCACGCAGCAGAAATACGCGGCAAGCTGCTGCCGATTGCCCAGCAAATCAACCAGAGCCTGGCGCAGTGCGGTTTCACTCTGTGCAAGGGCAACATCATGGCCGGCAATCCCGAGCTGTGTCTGTCGCGGGCCGAATGGGCGCGGCGCTTTGCGGCGTTCATCCGCGAAGCCACGCCGGAGAACCTGCTGGGCTCGAGCATTTATTTCGACCTGCGCGTGGTCTGGGGCGATGAGCAAGGCTGCGAGCAATTGCGCCGGGGCATCCTCGATCAAGTCGCTGACAATCGTCTGTTCCAGCGCATGCTCGCCGAAAATGCGCTGCGCAATCGCCCTCCCGTTGGGCGCTTCCGTGAATTCGTGCTGGCCCGCAAGAACGGTGAGAAGGCCACGCTGGATCTGAAAATCCAGGGCCTGACGCCGTTCGTGGACGGCGCCCGTCTGCTGGCGCTGGCCAACGGCATCGACGCCAACAACACCCTCGAACGCTTTCGCCAACTGGTCGATAAAGAGGTCATCGAGCCGCTCGACGGCGCGGCGTATGAAGAGGCCTATCACTTCATTCAACAAACGCGCATGCAGCAGCATCAGTTGCAAACCCGGGAAAATCAGCCGTACTCCAACCGCGTCGATCCCGACAGCCTCAATCATCTCGACCGGCGCATCCTGCGCGAATCCCTGCGCCAGGCGCAGCGCCTGCAAAGCAGCCTGACCTTGCGGTATCAGCTATGAGCCTGTTCTCCTGGCTACGCCCGGCCAGCCCCGTGGTGTCGGCGGACTCGCAGCAGCGGCTGGCGAAGCTGCCGGCGCTCGCCGAGCTGAACGAATGCAGCCTGCGCGGGCAGCGCTGGGTGGTGCTGGACCTGGAAACCACCGGCCTGAATATGAGCAAGGATCGGGTCCTGTCGATCGGCGCCGTGGTGATCGAGGACGGCGCGATCGATTTCAGTCAGCAGTTCGAGCGCACGCTGCAATGTCGCGAGCTGAAGCTCAGCCCCAGCGTACTGATTCATGGCTTGGGGCCGAATGCGATTGCCGCAGGCAGCGACCCGGCGGAAGCGTTGCTGGAGTTGCTGGAGTTCATCGGCGACAGCCCGGTGCTGGCGTTTCATGCGCCGTTCGATCAGCACATGCTCGGGCGTGCAGTGAAGGAGCACTTGGGGCATAAGCTGCAGCATGTGTTTCTGGATGTGGCGGACATTGCGCCGCTGTTATGTCCGCAGGCGCAGATTCGCGAGGCCGGGCTGGATGAGTGGATCGAGTGGTTCCGGCTTGAAGTGTTCGAGCGGCATAACGCGAGTGCCGATGCGCTGGCCACGGCGGAGTTGGCATTGATTCTGTTCAGCCGGGCGCGGGCGCAGCAGATTTACAGTCCGTTGCAGTTGCAGCAGCGGTTGAGCCAGTGGAAGCGGCGGCAGCAAACTCACTCTTTCTAGCGCTACCCCTGTAGGAGCTGCCGCAGGCTGCGATCTTTTGATTTTATAAACAGCAAGATCAAAAGATCGCAGCCTTGGGCAGCTCCTACAGAGGCATGCAGCCCTATCACCTGACCAGTGGCCAATTGCTAACCATTCCCACCTCTGCCAGAATCGCGAACTATTCTCGTTAGTTAACATTTCCCAATCGGTGATGTCCGGTGTCGTCAGTGCCCAACCCCCACAGTGAGCTCGTCGGTGCGATGTATCGCGACCATCGCGGTTGGCTGCTGGCGTGGTTGCGGCGCAATGTGGCGTGTCCGCAGCGTGCCGAAGACCTGAGCCAGGACACCTTCGTGCGCCTGCTCAACCGCGACGAACTGCTGACGCCGCGCGAACCTCGGGCGTTTCTGGTGGCGATCGCCAAAGGCCTGTTGTTCGACTACTTCCGCCGCGCCGCGCTGGAACAGGCCTACCTCACCGAACTGATGCTGATCCCCGAAGACGAACAACCGTCGGTGGAAGAACAGCAAATGATCCTCGACGACCTCAAAGCCATTGATCGCCTGCTCGGCAAGTTGTCGACCAAGGCCCGCGCGGCCTTCCTGTATAACCGCCTCGACGGCCTCAGCCACGCCGAAATCGCAGACAAACTCGGTGTCTCGGTACCGCGCGTGCGGCAGTATCTGGCCCAAGGCCTGCGCCAGTGCTACATCGCCCTGTACGGTGAGCCGACATGACGGCGGCCAGTTCGCGCCCGGTGCCGGCGCATGTGCTGGACGCGGCGATTGCCTGGCAATTGACCCTCGACTCGAGCACCGCGCTGGAGCGTGAAGAATTCGCTAAATGGCATGCCGCCCATGAAGAACACGCCCGCGCGTGGCGTCAGTTGGGCATGCTCGATCAGCGTTTCAGCGTCGCCAAAGGCCCGGCCCGAAGCGCGTTGCTGCAATCGCGCGAAGGCATTCGCCGGCGCGTGCGCAAACTCGGCAGCGGGCTGGCCAGTGTCGTGGTGATGATCGGTCTGGGGCTGTTTGTCAGCGAGCGCTACCTGCCGCTGGATTACTGGCTCGCCGATCAGCGCACCGCCACCGGTGAACAGCGCACCGTGCGCCTGTCCGACGGCACTCTGCTCAACCTCAATACCCACAGCGCGGTCGACGTACGCTTCGATGACGAACGCCGCTTGATCGTGTTGCAGGAGGGCGAAATCCTCGTCGAGACCGGGCATGGCGACGCGCGGCCGTTTATCGTCGAAACCCGCGAAGGCAGCATGCGCGCGCTGGGCACGCGGTTTCTGGTCAAGCGCGAGGACGATGGCACACGCCTGAGCGTGTTGCAGTCGGCGGTCGCGGCCCATGCCCAGGCCAACCCGCAAGAACTGGTTCTGCGCGAAGGCCAGCAGGTGCTGTTGCGCAGTGACGGGCTGGGCTCGATTGCCGCCCTCGCCCCCGGCGCCGATGCCTGGACGCGCGGCATGCTGGTGGTGGACAACGCACGGCTGGGCGATCTGGTGCATGAGCTCGGGCGCTATCGTCGCGGGCATCTGGGCGTGGCGCCGGAAGTGGCCGATCTGCGCATTACCGGCAGTTTTCCGTTGCATGACATCGACAAGGCCCTGAGCGCTTTGCTGCCGACCCTGCCGGTGCAGATCGAGCGGCATACGCCGTATTGGGTCACCGTGGCGAAGGCGGAACCCTCCGCCCCTTGACATGATCGTTCCCACGCTCTGCGTGGGAATGCAGCCCGGGACGCTCTGCGTCCCTGCCGAAGCGGACGCAGAGCGTCCATTGAGGCATTCCCACGCGGAGCGTGGGAACGATCAGTGTGGGAGCGAGCCTGCTCGCGAAGGCGCCATCAGCCGCACAACCATTTCCCGCAAAAAAGAATTTCCACCCAGCCCTATCACTTTTCCAATCTCGTCCGGCACACAGGCAATTGAGAAATATTTCCATTCAGGAGCCGCCGTATGTCCCGTTCGCCAGACACCTTGTTGCGCCCCAGTCTGCTGGCTTTTGCCATCGCTTTCGGCACGCCGCTGATCAGCAGCCCGTTGCTCGCCGCTGAGCAAGCGTCCAGCGTGCGCGCCTACAACCTGCCGGCGGCGCCGCTGTCGACCACCCTGAACCAGATCGCCAGCCAGGGCGGCCTCGCCCTGTCGCTCAATCCTGCGCTGGCCGCCGGCAAAACCTCGGCGCCGGTCAACGGCCAGTACGACGCCGCCGGTGCCCTGCGCGCGGCTTTGCGCGGCACCGGTCTGCAGCTGGAACAGAGCAGCGCCGGCACTTACACCCTGGTGGCCGTGCCTGAAGGCACGCTGGCCCTGCCGGAAACTTCGGTCATCGGCGTGGAAAACTTCGAAAGCGCCTGGGGCCCGGTCGAAGGCTACACCGCGACCCGCACCGCCGCCGGCACCAAGACCGATACCGCCCTGGTCGAAGCACCGCGTTCGATTTCGGTGGCAACCCGCCAGCAAATGGACGACCGCAGCGTGCACAGCCTCGACGACGCGGTGCGCTACATGCCGGGCATCACCGCCAGCAGCTACGGCAGCGACACCCGCGCCGACTGGCTGCGCGTGCGCGGTTTCGAACCGACCCAGTTCCTCGACGGCCTGCCGCTGCCCAAAGGCGTGTACGCCAACCCGAAACAGGAAACCTGGAACCTCGACCGCCTCGCCCTGCTCCGCGGTCCGGCCTCGTCGGTGTACGGCCAGACACCGCCGGGCGGTTTGCTCGACATGGTCAGCCGCCGCCCGAGCGCGGAGGCCAGCAGCGAAATCCAGCTGCAATACGGCAGCGACAACCACCGACAGATCAACTTCGCCAGCACCGGCAAGATCGATGAGGCCGGGCAGTTTCTCTATGGCCTCAGCGGCGTGGTGCGCGACAGCGGCACCCAGATCGACCACGTCGACAACAAGCGCTACAACATCGCGCCGAGCCTGACCTGGAACATCGATGACGACACCAAACTCACTCTGCTGAGCCAGTTCACCCGCGATGACACCGGCATCACCAGCCAGTTTCTGCCGATCCAGGGCACGAAGATCAAATCGCCGCTCGGTGATATTTCCCATCACAAGAATCTCGGCGATCCGGATTGGGAATACTACGACCGCACCTACTACGCGCTGGGTTATGCCTTCGAACATCGGCTGAACGATGTCTGGCAGTTCAAACAGAACCTGCGCTACACCAAGTCGGACCTGTCTTTCCAGTCGCTGACACCCGGTTCCTACCCGTTCACCACCGTGGATGCAGAGGGCAACGTCGGCCGCACCAGCACCAGCGTCGACGAAGAGATCAGCCAGTTTGCCGTGGACAACAACTTCCAGGCCGACTTCGCCACGGGCGACATTCGCCACACCTTGCTGCTGGGTCTGGATCACCAGCGCAGCAACACCAACTACACCTCGATCTTTGGCGATGGTCTGCAAACCAACGTCATCAACCCGATCTACGGCCAGCCGATCGTACGTCCGGCGCGCTCCACGGCGTTTTACGACTACAACCAGAAGACCTACCAGACCGGTCTCTACGTGCAAGACCAAATGGCTCTCGACCAGTGGCGCCTGACCCTCGGCGGCCGTGAAGACTGGGTCCACACCAGCACCCAATTCATCAACCAGAGCGACGCCACCAACACTCAGCGTGACAAGAAATTCAGCGGCAACGCGGCGCTCAGCTACGTCTTCGATAACGGTTTCGTGCCGTACCTGTCCTACGCCGAGTCGTTCCAGCCGACGACGGGCGCCGATGCCACCTCGACCGGCTCGCTCAAGCCAACCGAAGGCAAGCAGTGGGAACTGGGCATCAAATACCAGCCTCCGGGCAGCAAGACCCTGCTGACCGCCGCCGTGTATGACCTGACCCAGAAGAACGTCGCGGTGAACACCTTCGTCAACAACGTCTCGGTGACCAGCCAGACCGGCGAAGTGAAGGTCAAAGGCCTGGAACTCGAAGCCGTGTCGGATGTGACCGACAACCTCAAAGTCATCGCCGCCTACACCCTGGCCAAGTCCGAAGTGCAGAAAGGCGTCGACAAGGGCAACCGCCTGCAACTGATGCCCAACCAACAAGCCTCGCTGTGGACCGACTACACCTGGCACGCCGGCGTGCTCGACGGTTTCGGTATCGGTGCCGGCGTGCGCTACACCGGCAACACCTACGGCGACAAGGCCAACACCTGGCTGGGCAAGGCCGATGCCTATACCGTGTTCGACGCCAGCGTGCATTATGATCTCGGCCGTCTGGACAACAGCCTCAAAGGTGCATCGCTGGCGGTGAACGCGACCAACCTGTTCGACAAGGACTACATTTCCACCTGCGACAGCTTCTACTGCTACTACGGCGACCAGCGCAGTGTCGTCGCCAGCGCCACTTACAAGTGGTAAGCCAGTGAGCTGAACCAGGCCCTGTTCCCAGGCCGTCCGTACCGGACGGCTTTGGTGTTTTTGAAGGTCATGCAATGAAAAGTAAAACCATCCGCCGCTGGTCGTTCATCCACACCTGGACCAGCCTGATCTGCACGGTGTTTCTGCTGATGCTGGCGCTGACCGGTCTGCCGCTGATTTTCAGCCACGAGATCGATCACGCGCTGGGCAACGCCCCGGAGCTGCGCGAGATGCCGGCCGACACGCCGCAACTCGATCTGCAGCAACTGGTAGATGCCGCGCAGAAACATCGCCCGGGCGAAGTCATGCAGTACTTCGGTTATGACGACGAAGAGCCGAACGCGGCGTTCGCGATCATGGCCAGGACGGCCGACACCGAGCCGAACTCTTCGCACACCTTCATGCTCGATGCGCGCACTGGCGAAGCGCTGGAAACCCCTTCGGCCAACGGTGGCTTGATGCTGTTCATCCTGCGCCTGCACGTCGACATGTTCGCCGGGCTGCCGGGCAAGCTGCTGCTGGCGTTCATGGGTCTGTTGTTTGTCGTGGCGATCGTGTCCGGCACGGTGCTGTACCTGCCGTTCATGCGCCGCTTGAAATTCGGCACCGTGCGCCAGGACAAATCGACAAGACTGCGCTGGCTCGACCTGCACAATTTGATCGGCGTCGTCACTTTGACCTGGTGCCTGGTGGTGGGCGTGACCGGAGTGATCAGCGCCTGCGCCGACCTGCTCATCGCTGCCTGGCGCAACGACGCGTTGACCACGCTGATCGCGCCGTATCGCGATGCGCCGCCGCTGACCCAACTGGCGCCGGCTACGCGGCTGCTCGACATCGCCGAGGAAGTCGCACCGGGGATGAAGCCGGATTTCATCGCCTTCCCCGGCACCCGTTTTTCCAGCGAGCACCATTACGCGGTGTTCATGAAGGGCGGCACGCACCTGACCTCGCATCTGCTGACGCCGGTGCTGATCGACGCCACGACGCTGCAAGTCACCGCCGTGGCGGAACGGCCGTGGTACATGGACGCCATGGGCATGTCGCAGCCGCTGCATTTTGGTGACTACGGCGGCATGCCGATGAAGATTCTCTGGGCGACGCTGGATGTGCTGACGATCATCGTGTTGGCCAGTGGCGTTTATCTTTGGGTAGTGCGGCGCAAGGCGGCCAAGCCTGTTCTGGAAACGGCGGAGGCCTCGGCATGAAGCCGCGTCAGTCGAGTTTCTGGAAGGTTTTCAGCACACCGATCGTGATCGCCCTGCTCAGTGCGGCGGGGCTGTTTGCGGCGTTGCTGGGGGATGGAATCTGGGATGCCTTGAGCTGGGTCGGGCTTGGCGTGCCGGCATTTCTGGCGATAAGAGGTTTTCTGCCGCGAAGCTGAGAATCCCTTGTGGGAGCGAGCCTGCTCGCGAAAGCGCCCGGACCCTCAACATCAAAGTCGACTGTCACGACGCCTTCGCGAGCAGGCTCGCTCCCACATGGGTTCTGCGCCGGACGCGAGCAGGCTATGCTGCCCGATCATTGTCCTGATCGAGACCTTGCCCATGTCCGCCCCCAGCATGACCCTGTACCACAACACCCTGTCGCCCTTTGTCCGCAAGGTCATGGTGCTGCTCCACGAAACCGGTCAGCAGGATCGTGTCGCGCTGCAGGACTGTGTGCTCAGCCCGGTCAGCCCGAACCCGGAGCTGATCGCCGACAACCCGTTGAGCAAAATCCCCGCCCTGCGCCTGGCCGATGGCAATGTCATCCATGACAGCCGCGTCATCCTCGAGTACCTCGACCAGCAGCACGTCGGCAATCCGCTGATCCCCCGTGAAGGTGCGGCGCGCTGGCGGCGCCTGACCCTGGCGTCGATGGCTGACGGGATCATGGATGCCTCGGTGATGGTGCGTTATGAAACCGTCCTGCGCCCGGTGGAAAAACACTGGGACGAATGGCTCGACGCCCAGCGCGACAAGATCCGCCGCGCCCTCGCCGTGCTCGAGAGCGAAGCGATTGCCGAGCTGACCAGCCACTTCGATGTCGCGGCGATCAGCGTGGCCTGCGCTTTGGGCTATCTGGATCTGCGCTTCCCGGACATGGACTGGCGTGCAGCCAATCCGCAACTGGCCAACTGGTATTTCGAGGTGAGTCAGCGACCGTCCATGGTGGCGACGATGCCCAAGCCTTAGATCTGGGCTGCCTGTTCCGGCCTCTTCGCGAGCAGGCTCGCTCCCACAGTTGACCACATTCCAATGTGGGAGCGAGCTTGCTCGCGAATGCACCAACTCGGTTTCGGAGGTAGTGACGCAATAAGCAGCGTCACCAAAACCTCCGCTTCCCGCTGTTCCTCGCGTAACCCAAGCCACCCGCTCATTGCATCGCCTCCACGTCAAACTCCAGCGGCCTGGCCGGCTTCAAACCAATCCCGTACCAGTCCAGTTTGCGGGTCAGCACCATGAACACCCCAAGCAGGCCGAACAGCAGCAGCGAGCCCATCAGCAGCGCGTAATCCTCGGCGCTGAGCAAGCCGTACAGCAGGCCATACAGCGCCGCCAGCCCGGCCGAAAAACTCAAGCCATGCCGCGCGCTGCGCAGGACGTGGCTGACATAGAAGCCGATCAACAACACGCAACCACTGGCCGACAACAGATACGCCAGCGCAAAACCGATGTGTTCGGACAGCGACAACAGCAGCAGGTAAAAGAACGCCAGCGCAACACCGACCAAGGCATATTGCACCGGGTGCACCGCCAGGCTCTTGAGCACTTCGAAGAGGAAGAAACCGGCGAAGGTGAGGACGATGAACAGCAGCGCGTATTTGATCGCCCGATCGCTCTTCAGGTACTGATCCACCGGATCGATGAAGCTGACGCCGAAGCTGCGCCCGTTGAGTGCATCACAGTCGCCAGCGACGCAGCGCTCCATTGCCTCTTGCAGGTTGGTGGAGAAAAACGAGGTCTGCCAGTCGGCGCTGAAACCCTGATCGTTGATCTCGCGCTTGGCCGGCAGGAAGTTGCCGACGAAGCTGGGGTGCGGCCAGTTGGCGGCGAGGCTGACACTGCTGGTCTTGCCCACCGGCACCACCCGCAGCGAGCCGGTGCCTTGCAGGCGCAGGTCGAAACCGAAGGTCAGCTGCGTGGCTTTGCTGGCGTCGAGCGCCGGCAGGGTCACATGTACGCCCTCACCGATCCAGGCCACTTCGCTGCCGGGCACGAAGTCCAGTTGCTGGCCGGCGAGCTCGAGTTTCAGCGCGTTTTCGATACCGCGAATATCGCTGATACCGACGGCGAGGAACGGCGCGTCGAATTGGTAATCGGCAAAATTTTCCTTGATGCCCAACTGCGCCGGCAGGGAAAAATGCCCGTCGATGCGGTTATCGGCGTGGAACAGTCGCGCCTCGTAAATGCCGCGTTTGCGCAGTTCGGTTTGCACCTGGCCGTCGAGTTCAAAACGCTCCGGCAGAAAGTACAGACGCCCGCGCGCTTCGCTGACTTCTTCGTAGCGCTTGTTGGTTTTCTCGTTGGTTTTCCAGGTGCGCACCACCTTGCGATACGGCACTACCATCACCGGCCCGGTCAGTTGCTGGCGGTAACTGGAGCTGCGCGCGATGTCTTCGAGCACACCGTCGCGCAGTTGCTGACGTTCATCGATCACGCCGTCGATCATCAGCAACGGGATCAGCAACAGCAGGATCAACAAGGCAATCGCGCCGAGTTTGATGGTCAGATTCTTGTTCATGGGACTCTCCCTGTTTGGATGGGAGGAGTCTGCTGATACGGTGTGGAGGGAATGTGCGGGGAATATGGAGATTGTGTGGAGAATGCATTCCCCTGTGGGAGCGAGCCCGCTCGCGAAGGCCGCGACTGGGTTTCAAGGCAGGCGCAATACCACCTCAACCCCGCCCTCGACATTGCCAATGCGCATCACCCCGCCATGCAACTTGACCACTTCTTCAACGAAGTTCAGCCCCAAACCGGTGCTCTTGCGTCCGCTGTCCGGACGCGGCAACGAGTAGAAGCGTTCGGTCAGGCGCGGCAAGGCGTAATCGGGAATCGGCGTGGTCTGGTTGAACAGGCGGAACTCGACCTGCTCGCCAACCCGCTCGGCGCTCAAGCGCAACAAGCCCTGCGCCGGAGTGAAATCAAGCGCGTTTTCCAGCAGATTGCCCAACGCCTGGCGCAGCAGAAACGGCTCGCCAATCAACAGCAGATCCTCGCCGATCGCTTGCTCGACGCGCAGTTGTTTGCCCTCGATTCGCGCGGCCTGCGCCTTGAGCAGTTCTGCGACCAACAGCGCCAGCGGCACTGCCACGCGTTCTTCCAGCCCTTGGCGTTGTTCGACTTGCGCCAGGTTGAGCAGGCGCTCGATCAATTGCTGCATCCGCGCGCTTTCGCTGTCGATGTTGCTGATAAAGCGCAAACGCTGGACGGGCGGCATCTCGCTTTGCAGCAACTCCGCCGCGCCCCGAATCGCCGCCAGCGGACTTTTCAATTCATGGGTCAGGGTGTGCACGTAGCGCTCGACGTAGGCCTTGCCTTCGAGCTGCGTGCGCATCTGCTCGACCGCCGTCGCCAGTTGCTCCAGCTCGCCGCCGCGATAATGCGGCACTTCCACGCGCCGGCCTTCGCTGACCGCTTGGGCATAACCGGTCAAGCGATGCAGCGCACGACTCAGCCACCATGAGAGCAAGGCGCCGAACAGCAGACCGAGGCCGATCAGTCCGGCGCCGTAAAACAGCAGGCGCCGCTCGGTGCGATCGACGTAGGGTTGCAACGAACTGTTGGGCTTGGCCACAGTGACCACGCCGATGATCTTGCCGTTGTCGCGGATCGGCGCGCCGACGTGCATCACTGAAGAGCTCGGATCGTCAGGATCGCTACGGCTGGAGCGCGCGCCGTACTCGCCGCGCAGGGTCAGGTAGACGTCGTTCCAGCGCGAATAATCCTGGCCGACCGCGACGCCGCTGGAGTCGAGCACGACGATGCCCTTGGCATCGGTGACATAGATGCGGTGGTTGACCTGATTTTTCGGCAAGCCCCAGATGGTCGCTTGCGGCTGGCGCTCGCCATAGGCGCGGAGCAATTGCGGCCAGCGGTTCTCGCTGAGGGTGCCGGCCTTGAAATCGTCGCGCAGGATTTCAGCCATCAGGTTGGCGGTGTCGACCAGCGTCTCTTCGGTGGACTGACGCACGCCGGGACGAATTTCTTCCATCACCGTGTTGAGGACGAAATAACCAGTCAGGCCGACAAACAGCACGTACACCAGAAAGATCCGCAGCCCCAGCGACATCAGCTGTGCCCCGGGCTGTAGCTGTAACCGAGGCCGCGATGGGTCTGGATCGGCTCGGCCTCGGCACGTACCAGGCGCAACTTGGCGCGCAGGCTTTTGATGTGGCTGTCGATGCTGCGCTCGTAACCGGCGTCGGCCGCTACGCCCAGCGCATCGAGCAATTGCTCGCGGCTGAACACCCGCTCAGGTTGTTCGAGCAGGCATTGCAACAAGCGGAATTCATGGCGGGTCAGGCTCAGCGGCTGGCCGCGATAGCTGATCTGCACGCGTTCAGCATCGATGCGAAACAGCGTTGAGCCTGCTTCCAGGGTTGCGCGCGGCGCCATGCGCTTGAGGATGGCTTTGACCCGCGCCGCCACTTCACGCGGGCTGAACGGCTTGACCACGTAATCGTCGGCACCGATCTCCAGACCCACCACGCGGTCGATCTCGGCGTCGCGGGCGCTGAGAAACAGCACCGGCACTTCCGTGAAGCGTCGCAACTGCTTGCAGGTTTCGAAGCCACTGATGTCCGGCAGGCCGATATCGAGAATGATCAGGTCGGCCGGGGTTTGTCGCTGATGCTCCAGCGCCGCCGCGCCGAGGTTCAGCCACGTGGTGCTGAACCCCTCGCCCTGCAAGGCAAAAATCAATGTGTCGGCAATCGCCGCTTCGTCTTCGACAATCAGGATGTGCGGCATGGCGTCCGAGCCCGTGGCAGTTAGTGCGCGAACGGTGCCCCAAGCCCGGGGTTACGTCAATCAGACCGCTTAGCAGCCAGGCTTGTCGGCGGTGTAACGCCGCGCCGGGTTGACCGCCGCGCCGAACTCGCGCAAGGCCTTGGCGCCGATCAGCAGCGGATAGTTGAAGTGGCTGCGGTCGGTCAGGTTGACCTCGACGGTGCGCTTGACGTTGCCCAGGCACAGTTCCAGATCGACCACCGGGCGCTTGGCGACATCGCTGCTGTCGCGCTCTTCATCGTCCTCGTCGGAACGGCTTTTGATCTTGCTGATCCGCGCGACCTTGTGCTCGAAAACCTTGTTGCTGGCGTCCTTGGTGGCGAGGCGGAAACGCACCCAGTCTTCGCCATCGCGGGTGAAGGTCTCGATGTCCTTGGCCGACAGCGAGGCGGTCAGCGCGCCGGTGTCCATCTTGGCCTTGAGCACTTCGCCACCGATTTCCGGCAGCGCGATGTATTCGTAGCGACCGTACAGCGTCGGCTCGGCGGCCATGACCGGCAGCGCAACGAGGGCAAACAGAGCAAGGAGGGATTTCACGTAAGGGTTTTCCTTGGGAGGTTGGGCAACGGGATTTTAGACCGTCGCACGGTTGATCGTTCCCACGCTCTGCGTGGGAATGCATCCAGTGACGCTCTGCGTCACAGGGGACGCGGAGCGTCCCGGGCGGCGTTACCACGCAGAGCGGGGGAACGATCAGGTTAACGGGACTGAAGTGAAACATTCGTCAGCGCCGATTTGGCCTGCTGCGCGAAGCTGCTTATCATGGCTCGCCCCTGCCACTTCATAGAGTTGCTTATGCGCCGCCTGCTCACCGGCTGTTTCGTCACCCTGTTGCTGTTGCTCAACACCCTGATCCTGATCGGGCCGTTGATGGTGTTCGCCCTGCTCAAGCTGGTTGCACCCGGGCGCTGGCGGGATTACGCATCGGGGGCGGTGATGTGGATTGCCGAGACTTGGGCCGAGATCGACAAGCTGATCTTCCGGCTGTGCATCCCCACGCAGTGGGACATTCGCGGCGGCGACGATCTGCGCCGCGACACCTCCTATCTGGTGGTCAGCAACCATCAATCGTGGGTCGACATTCCAGCACTGATCCAGACCCTCAACCGGCGCACGCCGTTCTTCAAGTTCTTTCTGAAGAAAGAGCTGATCTGGGTGCCGTTCCTGGGCTTGGCGTGGTGGGCGCTGGATTACCCGTTCATGAAGCGCTACACCAAAGCCTTTCTGGCAAAGAACCCCGAGCTGGCGGGCAAGGATCTGGAAATCACCAAAGCGGCGTGCGAGCTGTTCAAGCGCCAGCCGGTAACGGTGGTGAATTATCTGGAAGGCACGCGCTACACCCTGGCGAAAAGCACCCAGCAGGAATCGCCGTTCAACCACTTGCTCAAACCCAAGGCCGGCGGCGTGGCGTTCGTGCTGGCGGCGATGGGTGAACAACTCGACGCGATGCTCGATGTGACGGTGGTGTATCCGCAGGAAAAAATTCCGGGCTTCTGGGATCTGATCAGCGGCAACGTGCCGCGAGTAATCATCGACATCAGGACCCGCGAACTCGACCCGGCGCTGTGGCAAGGCGATTACGAGAAAGATCCGGCCTTTCGCCAACACGTCCAGAACTGGGTCAACCAGCTCTGGACCGAGAAGGATCAGCGCATCGTCGAACTGCGCAATGAGCGCGGCTGACTCAGGTGCCCGTGCCGACACCCCAGATGCTGCCCAGGCTGCTCAACAGCGAACCGCCGACGCCCTGCTGACCGAGGTATTGCAGCAGCACCGGGGCAAACTGGCCGATCATGCCGCTGTCCATGCCCAGCGCGCTGAACGCGTTGTTCAGATCGTTGGTGTCTTTGACATTGCCCAGTGCATTCTCAAGGCCTGCGGACTTGCCGGACGAACCGAGCAACGCCCCGAGCGCCGCCAGATTGCCGCTGCCACCGGACAACTTGTCGATGCCCGGCACTTCCTTGGCCAGTTGCGAATAGTCGGTGCTGCTCAACTGATTCTTCGCCAGCCCAAGCATCGCGCTGGTGCCGCCAACGGCCTGCTCCGGCGTGACGTCCAGCGCACTCAGCGCACTCAACAAACCAGCGGTCTCCGAGGTCGGCGCCGCAGCGGCCGCCTTGTCACCACCCTGCATCCCCGCTACCGCACCGGCCACGTCGTTCAAACTGAAACCGGCAAACACCGGCCCGGCGGCCAGAGTCAGGAGCGATGCCAGGGCAAAACCGCGTGAAATCTTCATTCAGACATCCTCTTATTTCTTGGGCTCCATCAATAGGCGGAGCTGCGCCTTTTGACCGGAGACTCAATGAGCTGTTCCAGAACCGGGAAATGATATTAGTCCGGCCGACCACTGCTCGCGATAAAACCCACCCGATTCATTCCTAATGGTTCTCATAAACTGTCATATATGACAGTAGTCGTCGCAATTCTTCCGGGGCATGGTTGACCTTCAACTCGCCAAGGAAATGGAATCATGCGTATCGCAAGACTATTCACGCCGCTCTGTTTAGCAGTTACTGCAGGCCTCGCACAGGCAGACACCTGCCCCGTGCTTTCAGGCATGCAAGAGGCCAGGGATGGTTCTGAGCTCAAGGACAGCTTCGGTAGAATCTGGAAGGTGGCGAATCCGAACGAGCTGAAAATCAACAGGGGCACTGAGTTTGAAAGCGTTACGCACATTACCGAAGACGAAGACGAAACCGGTCCAATCCTGGTCAATCAGATAAGTTGCCGTTATGGAAACATTGCCTTGGTAGCAGATGTCGCTCACTTCGAATCGACATCCAGCGATTGGACGAAAACCGGTCAATGCACTGTTTCGTTAACTCAGTGCTCCTTTAGCACGAATGAATAACGATTAGCGGAAATGAAAAAGGCGGCATTTCGGCCGCCCTTTTTGTCACCTTGATCCGTTACGCCGCACTGAACAACTTATGCGGATCAATCACAAACTTCTTCGGCACACCCGCATCGAACTCGCCGTAACCTTCCGGCGCCTGATCGAGGCTGATCACTTGCACGCCGACCACTTCGGCGATGTTGATGCGGTCCCACATGATCGCCTGCATCAACTGGCGGTTGTACTTCATCACTGGCGTCTGGCCGGTGTGGAAGCTGTGGGATTTGGCCCAGCCCAGGCCGAAGCGGATGCTCAGGCTGCCCATTTTCGCCGCGGCGTCGACGGCGCCCGGATCTTCGGTGACGTACAGGCCCGGGATACCGATCTTGCCGGCAACGCGCACCACGCCCATCAGTGAGTTGAGCACCGTGGCCGGGGCTTCGGCCTTGACGCCGTCGTGGCCGTGGCCGCGTGCTTCGAAACCGACGCAGTCCACCGCACAGTCGACTTCCGGCTCGCCCAGCAGCGCGGCGATCTGTTCGTGCAGCGGGGTGTCCTTGGACAGGTCGACGACCTCAAAGCCCTGGGCCTTGGCGTGTGCCAGGCGGATGGTGTTGACGTCGCCGACAATCACCACCGCAGCACCGAGCAAGCGTGCGGAAGCGGCAGCGGCCAGGCCGACCGGACCGGCGCCGGCGATGTACACGGAACTGCCCGGACCGACGCCGGCAGTGACGGCGCCGTGATAGCCGGTCGGGAGGATGTCGGAGAGGCAGGTCAGGTCGCGGATTTTCTCCATGGCCTTGTCGCGATCCGGCAGTTTCAGCAGGTTGAAGTCGGCGTACGGCACCAGCACGTATTCAGCCTGGCCACCGGTCCAGTCGCCCATGTCGACGTAACCGTATGCGCCGCCGGCACGGGCCGGGTTGACGGTCAGGCAGACGCCGGTGTGTTGCTCTTTGCAGGAACGGCAGCGCCCGCAAGCCACGTTGAACGGAACAGAGACCAGATCGCCGATCTTCAGGTTTTCGACGTCGGAGCCCTTTTCGATCACCTCACCGGTGATCTCGTGACCCAGCACCAGACCGGTCTGCGCCGTGGTCCGACCGCGCACCATGTGTTGGTCGGAGCCGCAGATGTTGGTGGAGACCACTTTGAGGATGACCCCGTGTTCGATCTTGCGACCGCGCGGGTCCTGCATTTTCGGATAGTCGATTTTCTGTACTTCGACCTTGCCAGCGCCGAGATACACCACACCACGATTGCCAGACATGCTTTCACCTCGCTGTTGTTTTTATGGAACTGCGTTGCCCCGTTTGGGCAGCGCGTTGAGTGCTCGGGTATTGCTTGTTGGTCTTGCGTTGTTTGTTATGGCCCCTTCGCGAGCAGGCTCGCTCCCACATTGGAATGCATACCCCTGTGGGAGCGAGCCTGCTCGCGAAAGCGATCTAGAGAACGACGGTTCTGTTGGCGTTCAAGAACACCCGTCTTTCGATGTGATACCCAACCGCCCGCGCCAGCGTCAGGCCTTCGATATCGCGCCCCTTGGCGATCAGGTCCTCGGGGTAATGACTGTGATCCACCGCCTCGACGCCCTGGGCGATGATCGGCCCTTCATCGAGATCGTTGTTGATGTAATGCGCCGTCGCGCCAACCAGTTTCACGCCCTTGTTGTAAGCCTGGTGATACGGTTTGGCGCCCTTGAAGCCCGGCAGCAGGGAGTGATGAATGTTGATCGCCTTGCCGTCGAGCTTGCGGCACAGCTCCGGCGACAGCACCTGCATGTAGCGGGCGAGGATCACCAGTTCGGCACCGGCCTCTTCGATCACCTGCCAGACCTGACGCTCCTGCGCCGGTTTGTCATTGGGGTCGAGAGGGAAATGGTAGTAGGGAATCTGATGCCAGTCGGCCAACGGCTTGAGATCCGGATGGTTGGACACCACCGCCGCCACGTCCATCGACAACTGGCCGATGCGCTGGCGATAGAGCAAGTCGTTGAGGCAGTGATCGGCCTTGGACACCATGATCACCACTTTCGGCCGGTAGTTCGGCGCGGTCAGCTCGAAGAGCATGCCGAACGCCTGTCCGCGCTCGGCCAAACCTGCGCGGAAGGATTGCTCGTCGAAGCCGTCGGGCTGACGGAATTCCACGCGAATGAAGAAACGCCCGGAGAGGCGGTCATCGAACGAGTGGTGCTCGGTGACATAACAGCCCTGCTCGAACAGAAAACGCGTGACCGCGTCCACCGTGCCGAGGACGCTGGGGCAGTCGGCGGTCAGAATCCATGTGTCTGGGGCGCGGCTCATATTTTTTCCTCTGATCGTTCCTACGCTCTGCGTGGGAATGCCGCCATGGACGCTCTGCGTCCGCTCTTGGGACGCGGAGCGTCCCGGGATGCATTCCCACGCGGAGCGTGGGAACGATCATCTATCTGCTCCCTTTCCCCCTCCCCCCCTTGGGGGAGAGGGCTGGGGTGAGGGGGTAGCTTTTGATCTTTCAGGCCTGAACGCTGAGGCCGTACTCGGCCGAAGCATCCTGCAACCACAACCACCAGTAATCCGAGAAGCTGCGACGGATCAGCAGTTCCCAGGTGTCTTCGGCGGTATGACGAATCATCAGCTGCGATTTGGCGAACACCGTGCCCACCGCTTTACCGACCGGAAAGTTGTTCGGGTGCACGTCATAGCTGGTGGATTTCATCAGCACCTGACGCACGTTCGGCCCGCTCAGCTCGAGGATCTGCTGGCCGCCGCTGACGTTGACGATAGCAATGTGCAGATCGCCCAGCGCTTCACGCAGTTTCTGCTCGGCGGCGAATTCTTCGCCGCTTGGCACGATCAGCAGCCACTCGTCCGGGCCCATCCATTGCAGGCTGGTTTCGCCTTTGACGATCACGCTCAGCGCGCCGGGCAATTCAATGCCCAACGCTTTGTGCACACCGGCCGCGAAGGCTGCATCGTGGCCATCGCCACGAATAGTCAGGTGGCCGAGGAGTTTCTTTTCCCGCACGATCACGCCGGCATTCTTGCGGCCCTTGCCGACCAGGCTGGCGAGGTCGGCATGGTGCAGCGACGACTCGGCACGGGCGCCGGTGGTCGGGCGTTGCTGGTAAACATTGGCTGTGGTCATAAAGCACCTTCTGAATTCTGTTGGTTCCTGTGGTAGCTGTGCCGCCGCCTTCGCGAGCAGGCTCGCTCCCACAGGGGAACGCGATCGAATGTGGGAGCGAGCCTGCTCGCGAATAGCCGCCCGCCCACCGCTCCCGAGGTTGTCAGATGTTCTGCCGCTCACCCTTCGGATCGAAGAACACCGAAGACACGATTTCCGCCTCGATCACGCTGCCATCGGCCAGCGGTGCGAACACCCGCTCGCCCATGCGCTTGAGACCGCCCTTGACCACACCCATGGCAAACGAATAACCGAGGGAGTTGTGCGCGTAACTCGAGGTGACGTGGCCTACCATGGTCATCGGAATCGCCTGCTTGGTGTTGAACACCAGCTGCGCACCTTCCGGCAGCCATTTGGTCGGATCGATCGGCTTGAGGCCCACCAGTTGCTTGCGCTGGTCTTTCACGCAATCTTCGCGGTTCATGCCGCGCTGGCCGATCCACGAGAACGGTTTGGTGCGGCCGACGCACCAGCCCATGTTCAGGTCGTCCGGGGTCATCGAGCCGTCGGTGTCCTGGCCGACGATGATGAAACCCTTCTCGGCCCGCAGCACGTGCATGGTTTCGGTGCCGTACGGCGTCAGGTTGTACTGCTTGCCGGCCTCGACGATTTTCTCCAGCACGCCCATCGCATAATCGGCCTGCACGTTGACTTCGTACGACAGCTCACCGGTGAACGAGATACGGAACACCCGCGCCGGCACATCGCCGACCAGACCTTCTTTCCAGGTCATGAACGGGAACGCTTCGTTGCTCAGATCGATGTCAGTCACGGCGCTGAGCAGCTTGCGGCTGTTCGGCCCGGACAGGGTCATGGTCGCCCAGTGGTCGGTGACCGACGTGAAGTACACCTTCAGTTCCGGCCATTCGGTCTGGTGGTACAGCTCCAGCCACTGCAGTACGCGCGCGGCGCCGCCGGTGGTGGTGGTCATGACGAAATGGTTGTCGGCCAGACACGCGGTCACACCGTCGTCGAAGACCATGCCGTCTTCCTTGCACATCAGACCGTAGCGAGCTTTGCCCACGTCGAGCTTGGTCCAGGCGTTGGTGTACACGCGGTTGAGGAACTCGCGGGCATCCGGGCCTTGGATGTCGATCTTGCCGAGGGTCGAGGCATCGAGCAGGCCAACGCTGTCGCGCACGGCTTTGCATTCGCGCTTGACTGCCGCGTGCAGGTCTTCACCGTTTTTCGGGAAGTACCATGGACGTTTCCACTGGCCGACGTCTTCAAACTCGGCGCCGTTCTTCACATGCCAGGCATGCAGCGCGGTGTAGCGCACCGGTTCGAAGATGTGCCCGCAATGCCGACCGGCCACGGCGCCGAAGGTCACCGGCGTGTAGTTCGGACGGAACATGGTGGTGCCCATCTGCGGGATGGTCACGTTCAGCGAACGGGCGGCAATGGCCAGACCGTTGACGTTGCCGAGCTTGCCCTGATCGGTGCCGAAGCCCAGCGCGGTGTAGCGTTTGACGTGCTCGACCGACTCGAAACCTTCGCGGGTCGCCAGTTCGATGCCACCGGCGGTGACGTCGTTCTGGAAGTCGACGAACTGCTTCGGTGCTCGCGCCGAGTTCTTCTCGTGCGGCACCTGGAACAGCGCCAGGGTCGGCTCTTCGAGACGGCTCAAGGCTTTCGGCAACACGCCTTCGACAGTCTGGAAACCGGCTTCGGCGGCAGCGCGCACGCCACCTTCAAAACCGTCGGCCAGCGAATCGCCGAGCGCGTAGACGCCATTGACGCCACCGACGCACACGCGCTTCTGCGGTGCTTCGCCCGGTACGAAACCGAGAATGTCTTCACGCCAGACCGGTTTGCCACCGAGGTGCGAAGCCAGGTGAACCACCGGGCTGTAACCGCCGGAGCTGGCAACCAGATCGCAGTCGAGCCATTCGCCCGGGCTGGTCACGGCGTGGGCCTTTACGTCAATCGCGGCGACGCGTGCAGCGGTCACACGCTTGCTGCCACGCACTTCAATGACCGCGCTGCCGGTGAGGATGCGAATGCCTTTGGCGCGTGCTTCTTCGACCAATGCGCCGCGCGGATTGCTGCGGGCGTCAGCGATCGCCACCACTTGCAGACTGGCATCGAGCCAATCCAGAGCGACGCGATAGGCGTGATCGTTGTTGGTCGACAGCACGAGTTTTTTGCCTGGCGCCACGCCATAACGACGCACGTAAGTCGACACCGCACCAGCGAGCATGTTGCCCGGCACGTCGTTGTTGCCGTAGACCAGTGGACGCTCGTGGGCGCCGGTCGCCAGCACCACGCGCTTGGCGCGGACACGGTGGATGCGCTGACGCACCTGACCGATCGGCGCGCGGTCACCGAGGTGATCGGTGAGGCGTTCGTGAATGGTCAGGAAGTTGTGGTCGTGGTAACCGTTGACCGTGGCGCGCGGCAACAGCAGCACGTCCGGGGTGTTCTTCAATTCAGCGATGACACTGGCGACCCATTCCATCGCCGGTTTGCCGTCGAGGCTTTCGCGCGAGTCGAGCAGGCTGCCGCCGAACTCTTCCTGCTCATCGGCCAGAATCACGCGGGCACCGCTGCGCGCAGCGGCCAGGGCGGCGGCGAGGCCGGCCGGGCCGGCACCGACGATCAGCACGTCGCAGTGCTGGTTCATGTAGTCGTAGGTGTCCGGATCGTTCTCGGTCGGCGAACGGCCGAGGCCGGCAGCCTTGCGGATGTACTTCTCGTAAGTCATCCAGAACGATTGCGGGTACATGAAGGTTTTGTAGTAGAAACCCGGCGGCATCAGCTTGCCGCCGACCTTGCCGAGAATCCCCATCATGTCGTTGTTGACGCTCGGCCAGCCATTGGTGCTGGTGGCGACCAGGCCCTGATACAACGCCTGTTGCGTGGCGCGCACGTTGGGAATCTGCGTGGCTTCGGTGGCACCGATCTGCAGCACCGCGTTCGGCTCTTCGGAACCGGCGGCGAAGATGCCGCGAGGGCGCGAATACTTGAAGCTGCGGCCGATGATATCGACGCCGTTGGCAATCAGTGCGGCGGCCAGCGAGTCGCCTTCATAGCCTTTGTAGGTCTGGCCGTTGAAGGTGAAGCTCAGCACTTTGTTGCGGTCGATCCGTCCACCGTTGGACAGGCGATTGGTCTGGCTCATACCTTCTCTCCCAGCGCCGTCGTGGCTGTTTTCGCAGTGCCAGCCTTGTCGGTGAATTGCGGCTTCTCGCCGATCTTGTAGCTCTCGAGAATCTCGTAGGTCACGGTATCGCGAGTGACGTTGAAGTACTGGCGGCAACCGGCAACGTGGTCCCACAACTCGTGGTGCAGACCGCGCGGGTTATCGCGAAAGAACATGTAGTCGCCCCACTCTTCATCGGTGCAGGCGTTCGGATCCAGCGGCCGCGGGATGTGCGCCTGACCGGATGCGTGGAATTCCTCTTCAGAGCGCAGTTCGCCGCAGTGAGGACAGAAGATATGCAACATGGGGATTTCTCCTGTTAGTGGGCAACCGCAGCAGCGCCGTGTTCATCGATCAACGCACCGTTGTGGAAACGGTCGATGGAGAAAGGTGCAGCCAATGGGTGCATTTCACCCTTGGCCAGACTCGCGGCAAACACGTTGCCCGAGCCGGGTGTAGCCTTGAAGCCACCGGTGCCCCAACCGCAGTTGAAGAACATGTTCGGTACCGGCGTCTTGGAAATGATCGGGCAGGCATCCGGAGTGGTGTCGACGATGCCGCCCCACTGGCGGTTCATGCGTACGCGGGACAACACCGGGAACATCTCGACGATGGCCTGGATGGTGTGTTCGATCACCGGGTACGAACCACGCTGGCCGTAGCCGTTGTAGCCGTCGATACCGGCGCCGATCACCAGGTCGCCCTTGTCGGACTGGCTGATGTAACCGTGCACGGCGTTGGACATGATCACGCTGTCGATAATCGGTTTGATCGGCTCGGACACCAGCGCTTGCAGCGGGTGGGATTCGATCGGCAGGCGGAAACCGGCAAGCTTGGCCATGTGCCCGGAGTTACCGGCAGTGACCACGCCGACGCGCTTGGCGCCGATGAAACCCTTGTTGGTTTCAACGCCGATGCACACGCCATTTTCCTTGCGGAAACCGATCACTTCGGTCTGCTGGATCAGGTCCACACCCAAGGCATCGGCGGCACGGGCGAAGCCCCACGCCACGGCATCGTGACGGGCGACGCCGCCGCGACGCTGCACGGTGGCGCCCATGATCGGGTAGCGGGTGTTTTTCGAGCAGTCCAGGTACGGAATCTCGTCCGCCACCTGCTTGGCGTCGAGCAGTTCGCCGTCGACGCCGTTGAGGCGGTTGGCGCTGACCCGACGCTCGGAATCACGGATGTCCTGCAGGGTGTGGCACAGGTTGTAGACGCCACGCTGGGAGAACATCACGTTGTAGTTGAGATCCTGCGACAGGCCTTCCCACAATTTCATCGCGTGTTCGTAGAGGTGCGCCGACTCGTCCCACAGGTAGTTGGAGCGCACGATGGTGGTGTTGCGCGCGGTATTACCGCCGCCCAGCCAACCCTTCTCGACCACGGCGACATTGGTGATGCCGTGCTCCTTGGCCAGATAGTAGGCCGTCGCCAGGCCGTGCCCGCCGCCGCCGACGATGACCACGTCGTAGACTTTTTTCGGGGTGGGCGTGCGCCACATGCGCTGCCAGTTTTCGTGGTGGCTGAGCGAGTGTTTGAACAGGCCGAAGCCGGAATAGCGTTGCATAGTCATTACTCCAAAACCGACTCAGCGATAAACCGGGAAGTCTGCGCACAGGGCCGAGACCTGCTGGGCGACATTGGCCTCGACATCGGCGTCGCCGAGGTTGTCGAGGATGTCGCAGATCCACCCGGCGAGGGTTTCGCACTGGCTGACCTTGAAGCCGCGCGTGGTCACCGCCGGGGTGCCGATGCGCAGGCCCGAGGTCACGAACGGCGACTGCGGGTCGTTCGGCACGGCGTTCTTGTTCACCGTGATGTGCGCGCGGCCCAGCGCGGCATCGGCGTCCTTGCCGGTCAGGCCCTGACGGATCAGGCTGACCAGGAACAGATGGTTGTCGGTGCCGCCGGAGACCACATCGTAGCCACGCTTGATGAACACGCTGGCCATCGCCTGGGCGTTGTCGATCACTTGTTGCTGATAAGCCTTGAAGCCAGGCTCCAGCGCTTCCTTGAAGCACACCGCTTTACCGGCGATGACGTGCATCAGCGGGCCGCCCTGGGCACCGGGGAACACGGCGGCGTTGAGCTTCTTCTCGATCTCTTCGTTGGACTTGGCCAGGATCAGCCCGCCACGCGGACCGCGCAGGGTTTTGTGCGTGGTGGTGGTGACCACATCGGCGTACGGCAGCGGATTCGGGTACAGGCCCGCAGCGACCAGACCGGCGACGTGAGCCATGTCGACGAACAGCAGCGCGCCGACCTTGTCGGCGATCTGACGGAAGCGCGGGAAGTCCAGAGTTTTCGAGTAAGCAGAGAAACCGGCAACGATCATTTTCGGTTTGCACTCGACGGCCAGACGCTCGACTTCGTCGTAGTCGATCAGCCCGGTGTCGGTGTTGATGCCGTACTGCACAGCGTTGTAGAGCTTGCCCGAGGACGACACTTTCGCGCCGTGGGTCAGGTGACCGCCGTGGGCCAGGCTCATGCCGAGGATGGTGTCACCCGGCTGGATCAGCGCCAGGTACACGGCGCTGTTGGCCGAGGAGCCGGAGTGCGGCTGGACGTTGGCATAGTCGGCGCCAAACAGTTGCTTGGCGCGTTCGATGGCCAGCGCTTCGACTTTATCCACATGCTCGCAGCCGCCGTAGTAGCGCTTGCCCGGATAGCCCTCGGCGTATTTGTTGGTCAGGCCGCTGCCTTGCGCCTGCATGACGCGCTTGCTGGTGTAGTTCTCCGACGCGATCAGCTCGATGTGATCTTCCTGACGTTGCTCCTCGGCATTCATCGCCGCCAGCAGTGCATCGTCGTAACCCTGGATCTGGTCTTGCTTGCTGAACATCGCGTCTCTCCCAGCGGCATCTGTGCGCCATTCGTCTCGGTAAGGCACTGGCAATGATGGCAGTGCCCTTTGATGCGATGGTATGACCGGCACAGACAGCTCAAATGCCTGCGGACGCCACGCAAAGGTGCGTTTACGACATGGCTGGAAATGACCCGAAGAATGCACTCCCCCTGTAGGAGCTGCCGAAGGCTGCGATCTTTTGACTTTGACTTTGAAGATCAAAGGATCGCAGCCTTCGGCAGCTCCCACAGGGGTCAGGCGATGATTTGGCGGATGGCGAGCAGCAGTAGGAAATGCGCGGGATACAGCGCATATGCCCAGCGCCGCATCGGTGGAGGCCGGACATGTCGCCCATGTCGCAACAAGAACATTCCGAGCATCGGCGCAAACAGACAAGTCGTCAGCCCTAGAATCGCCACGCTGTTGCCGAAGCGCGCCGATTCGAGCAGCACCTGCCATTGGTTCGCCGCCAGACACACCAGCCCCGGCAACAGGCTGAAATACCAAGGTCGGCGGAACACCAGCAGCATCGCCAACGGCAACAATACGCCGAAGAAACCGAACATCAGTCGTTCTGAAAAAACCGCCGCAACCACCAGCGCGGCCAGCGCGAGCAACCGTGGCACCGACGCTGAGTCTTGCCTGCCACGCGCCACCAGCAAGCCCAGCGCCAGCGTCGGCATCACGTTGAACGTGTCAGGGTCGGGGATATAAAAGCGATAAGGGACTTCGCTGATTGCACTGAACAGCAACAGCCAGCCCAGATAGCGCCATTCCATCTTGCGCGAACCCTCCCGAGCCAGATTCGCCGCCATTGCCAGGCAAAACCATGGGAAAGCCAATCGCCCGGGCACATACAACCAATCGACGGAGAAGCCGACATATCGCAGGTGATCGAGCAACATGCTCAGCAGCGCCAGCCACTTGAGCAGATCCAGGGCACCGTCGCGTTGGCTCAGGTGCATAATCGGCCCATAAACTGGTAATTTTCCCCACCCGACATTGCATGTGCTCCCCGGAAGATCTTCGGTAAAGTGCGCATCCTCATTGACCACGAGCCTTCACAAGAGTCTCGATTACGGAAGCCGGCCATGACCGACAAGAGCCAACAATTCGCCAGCGACAACTATTCCGGGATCTGCCCGGAAGCCTGGGCTGCCATGGAACAGGCCAACCACGGCCACCAGCGCGCTTACGGCGACGATGAATGGACCGCCCGCGCGGCCGATCATTTCCGCAAACTGTTCGAAACCGACTGCGAAGTGTTCTTCGCCTTCAACGGCACCGCCGCCAACTCGCTGGCCCTGTCTTCGCTGTGCCAGAGTTACCACAGCGTGATCTGCTCGGAAACCGCCCACGTCGAAACCGACGAATGCGGCGCCCCGGAATTTTTCTCCAACGGCTCGAAGCTGCTGATCGCCGGCACTGAAAACGGCAAGATCACCCCGCAATCGATCCGCGAAGTCGCGCTCAAGCGTCAGGACATCCACTACCCGAAACCGCGCGTGGTGACCCTGACTCAAGCCACTGAAGTCGGCAGCGTCTACACCCCGGAAGAGGTCCGCGCCATCAGCGCAACCTGCAAAGAGCTGGGCCTGCACCTGCACATGGACGGCGCGCGGTTCTCCAACGCCTGCGCATTCCTCGGCTGCTCGCCCGCCAACCTGACCTGGAAAGCCGGCGTCGACGTGCTGTGTTTCGGCGGCACCAAGAACGGCATGGCGGTGGGTGAAGCGATCCTGTTCTTCAACCATAAACTGGCCGAAGACTTTGATTACCGCTGCAAGCAGGCCGGGCAACTGGCGTCGAAGATGCGCTTTTTGTCGGCACCGTGGGTCGGCATTCTGGAAAACGACGCCTGGCTCAAATACGCCCGCCACGCCAACCACTGCGCGCAACTGCTGGCAGAACTGGTCAGCGACATTCCCGGCGTCGAACTGATGTTCCCGGTGCAGGCCAACGGCGTGTTCCTGCAACTGTCCGAGCCGGCCATCGCTGCGTTGACTGCAAAGAACTGGCGCTTCTACACCTTCATCGGCAAGGGCGGCGCACGCTTCATGTGCTCCTGGGACACCGAAGAAGAACGCGTACGCGAACTGGCGCGCGATATTCGCGAGGTCATGTCGGCCTGATTCCCACCGCATTGATCGTTCCCACGCTCCGCGTGGGAATGTCTTCCGGGACGCTACGCGTTCCAGCCTCACCATTATCGACAAGGTCAAGACCGCTATGACGCAGAGCGTCAGTGGCTGCATTCCCACGCAGAGCGTGGGAACGATCTTTATCTCCACATCTGCCCACCCTGATCGTTTCCACGCTCCGCGTGGTAACGCCTCCAGGGACGCTCCGCGTTCCATCTTCACCATTATCGACAAGGTCAAGACCGCTATGACGCGGAGCGTCAGTGGCTGCATTCCCACGCAGAGCGTGGGAACGATCTTTATCTCCACATCTGCCCC